>JBIKWU010000151.1:0-9244 GCA_044356115.1 Burkholderiaceae bacterium | reverse complement strand
AAGCTGATGTCCTACAAGGACGAGTACGAGGTGGCGCGGCAGTACGCCAACCCGGCCTTCCTGGCCCGTCTGCGCGAGCAGTTCGAGGGCGACTATCACCTGCGCTTTCACCTCGCGCCCCCGCTGCTCGCGCGGCGCAACGCCGCGGGGGAACTCGTCAAGCGGCCCTTCGGTCCGTGGCTGATGCCGGTGTTCCGTGTGCTGGCCGGCCTGCGCGGGCTGCGCGGCACGGTGCTCGATCCCTTCGGCCACACCGCCGAGCGGCGCTGGGAGCGCGAGCTGATCGTGGCCTACGAGCGCACGGTGGATGAACTGCTGGCGGGTCTGACGCCGGTCAACCGCGGGCTGGCTGCCCAGATCGCCGCCATCCCGGAGAGCATCCGCGGATTCGGCCATGTGAAGGCTCGCAACGGCGAAACGGCAAAAGCGCGGGAGCAGGAACTGCTCGCGCGCTTTCGGTCAGGGCAGGGCGCCGAGCCGGCGCCGCAGATGCGTGAAGTGATCCTGATGCGCCAGGCCTGAGGGCTCAGGCTCGGCCCGGTCCGGGGCGGACCGGGCGCAGTCCCGCAGGGGCTCAGGCGGCCTTGCGGGCGGCCGGACGGGTGACCTTGGTGGCGGCGGTCAGGTTGGCTTCAGCCGCTTCCACGGCCTGCTTGGTCGCCTTCTGAACCTGGTCGAACGCGGTGTTGGCCGCGGAGACCGCCGATTTCATCAGGGTGACCATGCCTTCGCTGCCGGCCGGGGCGCTCTTGGCCATGGCATCGAGGGAGGCCGTGAACTGCTTCTGGCCCTCGGCCATCTGCTTCTCGACCAGGCGGGCGATCTCGCCACCGGTTTCGCTGGCGATGTCATAGACGTGCTTGGCGTAGGCGCCCATCTTGTCGGCGGTCGGCTGCAGGCCGTTGAGCGACCAGTCGCCCACCACCTTGATGTCCTTGGCGCTCATCAGGCCGCGCATCTGGTCAGCGCTCTCCTCGAGCGACGACTTCATGGCCTGGAGGTTGAGTTCAGCCAGCTTCTCGAAGGCCTCGAAGGACTTGAGCGCGACGGCCTGGAAGGTGTCGAAGGTGAGTTTCTGGGCCTGGATGAACTGCTCGGGGGGATTGACCATGGGTGCCTCGCTGCGTTGTGGGGCTTGATGTGGTGGGGGTGGGCGCGCCGGCTGGTCAGCCGGTTTTGTGCGCCGCACCAAATCATTGTAGGGATTTCTGAAACCGCGTCAAGTGATATTCATGTCACGGCTCGCTGTCATCCTCGGAGGGTGTGATCGGAGCCGATGTCATTGAATTACAACAACTACTGCTTATGCGGAGCGCTTCCGGAAGGGCTGGTCATCAATTCATCCGCATGATGATCCGGCAGCGCGAGGCGTGACTTCTGTCACGCTGCCTGCCGAAGGCCTGTCGTCCTGCATTGCATTGCAGCGTGACCTTGCCATGCCCATGCCCATGCCCATGCCGCGTCGCCGGCCCGCCGCCGGGCCCGGACGGCGGCAAGGCCGTCGGGCTGTCGCAGGAGAATCCGCCGTCGCCGGCGGGATGGCCATGGGCACCGCTGGTCGGCGTTCCGAGAGTCGGCTTGAAAATCCGGTCACAAGCGGTTCATTCACATGGTCTTTTTGGTAGACTGCGCCGCGCGGGGACAGGGTCGGTCGCCCGCGCCTGCTCGGGGCGGTCCGTACCGGTCCGCCGTCGGGCCGGCCGTGGTGGTCCTGAGGTGATGCATTCCACGCGGGGGGTGTCCTTGTCCGTTCCTGATCGTCGAGCCGCGAACGCCATCCTCGTCCTGACGATGGGTCTGCTTGCCGCCGGCCTCCTGCTCGTGTCCCTGCCGGTCCACGCCCAGAACGATGGCGCGCGCGCGAACAACCGCGCCGCGACCGGACGTCAGCCGGCGCTGGTACGCCAGACGCCTCCAGGCAAGCCTTCCAAGGCCGAGCGCGCCGCTGGCGGCCGCCAGGCCGCGCTGCCCCAGCGGGGTGCCGGTGCGGCTGGCGCGGTGGCCGCCGCCACCCGCAAGCGTCAGAGCGCGGCCCGCACCGCGGCGTTGCTGGCTGCCGGTGGCACCGTCGGGGCCGTGGCCGCGGCGCCTCGCCAGAGCGCCGCCCCCGCGCGGCTGTCGGTCGGCCATGCCACCGGTCTTCACGCCGTGGATGACCCGCTCGACCTGCATTCCGCGGTGGCTCTCCTCACCGACCACCAGACCGGCGAGGTGCTGTTCGCCAAGAACTCCGATGCGGTCCTGCCGATCGCCTCCATCACCAAGGTCATGACCTCGATGGTGGTGCTCGATGCCGGCCTGCCGCTCGATGAAGTGCTGCTGATCAGCGCTGACGACATCGACACCGAGAAGGGCTCGCGCTCCCGTCTGCCCCCCGGCACGCGCCTCACCCGAGGCGAACTGCTGCAGCTCGCGCTCATGGCCTCCGAGAACCGGGCAGCCCATGCCCTGGGCAGGCACTATCCCGGCGGCCTCGAGGCGTTCGTGGCTGCCATGAACGCCAAGGCGCGCGCGGTGGGCATGTCCGCCAGCCGTTTCGCCGATCCCACCGGTTTGTCGGGGCGCAACATGGCCAGCGCGAACGACCTTGCCCGGATGATGCGCGCGGCCTACGAGTACCCGCTCATCCGCCAGTACTCGACCGCCCCGGGACTCACGGTCGATGCCGGTCGCCGGCCTGTGGCCTTTCGCAACACCAATCGGCTGATCGACCAGTCCTCCTGGTCCATCGGCCTGCAGAAGACGGGCTACATCGCCGAGGCGGGTCGTTGCCTCATCATGCAGCTCGTCATGGACTCGCGGCCCATGCTGTTGGTGCTGCTCGACTCCGCCGGCCGGCACTCCCGCTACGGCGACGCGCAGCGGCTGCGGCAGTGGGTCGAGTCCGGGCACCGGCGCGGCGCCGAGCGCCCGGCGGCGGGTGTCGTCGAGCCGATCCGGGCCAGTTACGCGTCGGCCGGCTCGTAGCCGAGCGCCGACGAGATCTGCCCTGCGGTCTTGCAGAGCAGGTCGATCCAGTCGTCCTGCACGAAGTCGGCGGGCGCCGAGATCGAGAGGCCGGCCACGAGGCGTGACGAGTCGTCCCGGATACCGGCGGCGATGCAGCGCACGCCAAGCTCCAGCTCCTCGTTGTCGCGGGCGTAACCGCGCGCCCGCACCAGCGCCAGTTCGCGCTCGAGGCGCGCTGGCTCGGTGATGCTGTTGCGGGTATGGCCGGCCAACCCGGTGCGGGTGCCGTAGGCGCGCACCTGGCGGGCTTCGTCGGCCGCCAGGAAGAGCTTGCCCACCGAGGTGAGGTGCAGCGGCGCCCGCCCGCCCACCGCCCGCACCACCTGCATGCCCGAGCGCTCCGAGACCGCGCGCTCGATGTAGACGATCTCGTCGCCCTGGCGGATGGAGAGGTTCACCGGCTGGCCCGTGGCCCGGTGCAGCTCGCGCATCGGGCCGAGCGCCGCATCGCGCACATTCAGCCGCGCCTTCACCAGGTTGCCGAGTTCGAGCAGCCGCATGCCGAGCTGATACGCCCCGGGTTCGGAGCGGTCGACGAAGCGGGCAGTGACGAGGTCGTTGAGGATGCGATGCGCGGTGGAGGGATGCAGCCCGGTGCGCTGGGAGAGTTCCTTCAGGCTGACCGCGTCGGGCTGGGCGGCCAGGGCATCGAGCAGCGCCACCAGCCGGTCGATGACCTGGATGGCGGTCTTGCCGGCGTCGGCGGGTTCGGAGGTGCGTGGGCGTGACATGGCAGAGGAGCGCAGGTGGTTCGGGCTGCGCGGGCGAAGGCCGGCCCGCGGTCGCCTGAAATTCTATACCACCCTGTGAAAATCAACCGCGCCTGTCACTTGCCGGTGTTCACACGATGAGACGCTCGCTCGGTGCCAGCCCATCGCCGGCGCCGCGGAAACGGGTGATCGAGAGCGGCGAGAGATCGATCTCGGTGGGCTCGTCCAGGGCGATGCGCGCCACCTGTCGTCCCACCGCGGCGGCCTGCTGCACGCCATGCCCCGAGAAGCCGCAGGCATTGATCCAGGCCGGCTCATCGGGATCGGCGCCGATGATCGCGTTGTGGTCGGGTGTGACCTCGTAGTAGCCCCACCAGCAGGCGCGACGGTCCAGGCTCACCTGCTCGAACCAGGGGAAGCGGTCCAGGGCCGAGCCGACCACCGTGTCCAGCCACGGCCAGTCGATGCCTTCCGAGAAGCCGGTGTCGGCGGCGTTGCTCTGGCCGAAGATCAGGCGCTGGTTCTCGGAGCGGAAGTAGAAGCCGCTGCCGAGGTCGACGGTGAGCGGGTAGGGGCTGGCGCGCATCAGCGAGGCGGGCAGTGGCGCGCTCGCGAACACCACCCGGCGCGCGGCATCCACCGGCACGACCAGACCGGCCAGTGCCGCCACCCGACCTGACCAGGCGCCGGCGGTGTTGACCACGCGGTCCGCCAGCAGGCTGTATTCACCGGCCGTGATCCGCCAGCCGCCGGGCCGGCGCTCGATCGCGCTCACCCCGGCGTTCATGCGCAGGGTCGCGCCCAGCGCCCGCGCGCGTTCGGCATAGTGCAGGCATATGCCATGCGGGTCGACCACGCCATCCTGGGCGCACCAGGTGGCGCCGGCCAGCCCGCTCGCGTCGATCGGCACGATGCGCGAGGCCTCGGTCGGCGTGAGCACCTGCACGGCCGCGCCCAGCCGGCGCTGCAGGGGCACGGCCGCGCAGTGCGTCGCCCATTGGTCAGGCGGCACCAGGAACAGATAGCCGATCGGCCGGTAGGCTGCCGCGGGGAGTTCGCGGTACTCGCGCAGGCTGCTGGCCGACAGCGCGATGTTGGTCTCGTCGGAGAACTGCAGTCGTACCCCGGCGGCGCTGCGCCCGGTGGACCCGGTGGCCGGCGCGCTCTCCCGCTCGAGCACCGCCACCCGCAGGCCGCGCTCGGCCAGCCGATAGGCGCTGGCGCAGCCCATGATGCCGGCGCCGATCACGGCGACATCGAAACGCGGCAGGCTGCCGCCCGTGGTGCTCACGGCTGCACCGGTCGGGCCGCCGGCGCACTCTGGCCGGAGGCCGAGCAACTGCGCCAGGCCAGACGCGCCGCGGCGAGGTCCCACAGGGCCTGGCCCACGCTCTTGAACACCACCGGGCGCCCAGCGCCGGGCGCGAGGGCTCCGGGCTCGAGATCCTCGAGCTGCACGACCGACTCGGGCGCCACGCCCGCCTGGATGAGGTCGCCGGCCTCGTGCCGGGCTCCGGCGCGGTCATCGACCACCAGGCTTGCCCGCCGCACCAGCGTGCCGGGCAGCTCGCACATCTCGGGCCGGTAGGCGCCGACCGCGGCAACGAAGGCATCGTCACGCACGGCATCGGGCATCACCGGTGCGAGCGCGGTGGTGGCGGTGACGACGATCTGGCAGCGGGCCAGCGCCGGTGCGGGGTCACGGACCACCTCGGCGGGCAGGCCCAGGCCGGTCGCGTGCGCGCGCAAGGCCTCGGCGCGCGCGGGGTCGCGGCCCAGGATCCACACCCGCGTCACCGCGAGCAGTTCGGCGAACGCCTCGAGATGGGCGCGTGCCTGCACGCCGGCGCCGACCAGCAGCAGTTCGGCACCGCGGACCGCGCCCAGCCGGCTTGCCGCCAGCGCCGAGAGCGTGGCGGTGCGCCGGGCGGTCACGGTCGGGCCGTCGAGCATGAGCAACCGCTCCCCGGTGTCGGCGCGCATCAGCAGCACCTCGCCCAGCAGGCTGGGCAGGCCGCGGCGCGGATTGTCGGCGTGTACGGTCACCAGCTTGGTGACGGCGTATTCGCCGTCGCTCGCGGGCATCGCGAGCAGCACGCCGCCGGTGAGCGGCACCACCAGGCGCTCGGGCGAGAGGGTCTGACCGGCGCGCCGTCGCACCAGCATGTCGGCCAGCGCGTCGGCGAGCGCCGCGTGGGGCAGGGCGGCCGCGGTGGCGGTCGCATCGAGGAGGGCGAGGCTCATGCGAGGTGACGTTGCTGACGGGGAGGGGTGGCGGAGGGCGTGGCGGCGGCGACAGCGGTTTGCGGGCCGCTCAGGCCGGGCAGACCGCGCGCGAGGAATGCCGGGCGGCCGCGCGCGCCGCTGCTCGCGTAGTCATCGCGGGCCGCCTGTCGCGCGGCCTCGTCCCCGGCCGCGCGGTCGGTCGGATCATCGGCCGTGCCGGCCTCGATCAGCCACGCCAGCACCAGCTCGGCCAGGCGCTCGGCGCTGATCCGGTGGGTGGCATCGGTGCGCTGGAAGAGCCAGTCGGACAGGGCCAGGAAGCGGCGGAAGGGCGCATCGCCGAGCAGCAGCGGCAGGCTGCGCCGAAAGCGCCCGGAGTTGCCGATCAGGTCCCAGTAGCGGGCGAAGCGGCTGAGGCGCTGCAGGTCGGCGAAGCCGATGTCGCGGGTGGACAGGATGTTGTAAGGCGGAGCGGGGTTGAAGCGCAGCGCGAAGGCGGCTTCATGGCGGCTGATCGGCGCGCCGCGCAGACGCTTGAGGATGCCCACCTGGATCTCGTGCGGGCCGATGCGGGCCAGGCGATCGAAGCCCTCGCCGAAGCTCTCGAGGGTTTCGCCGGGCAATCCCGCGATCAGGTCGACATGCAGGTGCGCCTGGGTGGCCTGCAGCAGCCAGCGCAGGTTGTCCTCGGCGGCGGCGTTGTTCTGCCGACGGCTGATCAGCGTCTGCACCTCGGGGTTCCAGGTCTGGATGCCGATCTCGAACTGCAGCGTGCCCGGCGCGAAGCGGGTGATCCGGTCGCGCAGCGCCGCCGGCAGGTGATCGGGCACGAGCTCGAAGTGCGCGAACACCGGGTCGGCGGGGTTGTCGGCCTGGCGGGCCAGGAAGAAGTCGAGGATGGCCCCCGCGGTGTCGGTCCGCAGGTTGAAGGTGCGGTCGACGAAGCGGAAGCGGCGCGCGCCCCGCGCATGCAGGCTGGCGAGCGCGTCGAGCACCCGGCTCAGTTCGAAGGGCCGGGCGGTCCGGTCGAGGGCCGAGAGGCAGAACTCGCAGCGGTAGGGGCAGCCTCGCGAGGCCTCGAGGTAGAGGTGGCGATGGCGCAGGTCATCGGCCGTGAACTCGTCCACCGGCAGCACCAGCGCGCGCGGATCGGGGTCGCCACCGGGCACGACGCGGTTCAGCGGCCGCGGTCCGTCGAGCAACTGACGGGCGAGCAGCGCGAAGGCGGTCTCGCCGGCGCCGGTGATGACATGGTCGGCCATGGTGCAGATCGGCTGCTGGTCGATCTCGTGGCTGACCTCCGGGCCGCCGAGCACGATGGCCACCTCGGGCGCCACGCGGCGCAGCAGCGCCACCAGCCGCGTGGTGGCCTCGACATTCCAGATGTAGACGCCGAAGCCGATCACCCGGGGCTGGTGGGCGAGCAGCCGCTCGGCCATGTCTTCGGCGGGAGCGCCCACCACGAACTCGATGATGCGGCTGCGCGGGCGCAGCGCACCGAGATGGGCGCGCAGGCTGCGCAGACCGAGCGAGGCGTGGGCGTGGCGGGCGTTGAGCGTGCAGAGAATCAGTTCGGCCATGTCTTGCCCGGGGGCAGGCGGCGCGGTCGCGCCGGCCTGATGCAGAATCATACCCATGGCCGACAAGACCCCCCACGCGCATGGCGCGGCGCTCTCCGAGATGGACATCCGGGTGCGCGCGCTCGAGACCCTGCTCACCGAGAAGGGCTACATCGATCCCGCCGCGCTCGACGCGATCATCGAGACCTACGAGCACCGCATCGGCCCGCACCTGGGTGCCCGGGTGGTGGCGCGGGCCTGGGCCGATCCCGCCTACCGCGAATGGCTGCTGCGCGACGCCACCGCGGCGGTGGCCGAGCCGGCTGACTTCGGCTTCGTCGGCCGGCAGGGCGAGCATCTCGTCGCGGTCGAGAACACGCCCGAGCAGCACAACCTCGTGGTCTGCACGCTGTGCTCCTGTTACCCCTGGCCGGTGCTCGGCCTGCCGCCCGCCTGGTACAAGTCCGCGCCCTACCGATCGCGCGCGGTGATCGATCCGCGCGGCGTGCTCGCCGATTTCGGCCTGACGCTGCCGGCCCAGACCCGCATCCGGGTCTGGGATTCCACCGCCGAGATCCGCTACCTGGTGCTGCCGATGCGGCCGTCCGGCACCGCGCACCTGGGCGAAGCCGAGCTGGCCGCCCTGGTCACCCGCGACAGCATGATCGGCACCGGCCTGGCCCGCGCGCCGGGCGCCGGGGAGGCGGCATGAACGGCCCCCATGACCTCGGCGGCGCCATGGGCTTCGGCCCGGTGCAGCCCGAGCGCGACGAGCCGGTCTTCCACGAGGCCTGGGAGCGGCGCGCCTTCGCGGTCACGCTGGCAGCCGGTTTCCTGGGTCGCTGGAACATCGACATGGCCCGCAGCGCCCGCGAGAGTCTTCCGCCGGCGCGCTACCTCGGCAGCAGCTACTACGAGATCTGGGCGCTCGCCCTGGAGCGGCTGCTGCAGTCGCGCGGTCTGGCCAGCGCAGCCGAGATCCAGGCGGGGCGCGCCATCGACCCGCCCCTGCCCGGGGTGCGGGCGGTGCCGGCGCAGGCGGTTGCCGGTGTGCTGGCCCGCGGTGGCCCCACGCTGCGCGCGGCCGCGGCGCCCGCGCGCTGGCAAGTGGGCGAGCAGGTGCGTGCACGCAACATCCACCCCGTGGGCCATGTGCGACTGCCGCGCTACGTGCGCGGTCATGTCGGCGTCATCACCGCGATCCATGGCGCGCATGTCTTCCCCGACAGCAACGCGCTCGGCGAGGGCGAGCAGCCGCAGTGGCTCTACACGGTGCTGTTCAGCGGCCGCGAACTCTGGGGCCCCGACGGCACGGCCGATGCGGTGTGCGTCGACTGCTGGGAGTCCTACCTCGAGGCGGTGCCCGCCGACGCCGCCGCCGCATGAGTGCCGACGCGCTACCCTGCGGCGCCGAGGGGCCGGTGTTTCGCGAACCCTGGGAGGCCCAGGCCTTCGCGCTGGTGGTGGCGCTGCACGCGCGCGGTCTGTTCACCTGGCCGCAGTGGGCAGCCTGCCTGTCGGAGACGCTCGCGCAGGCCCAGCATGAGGGTGCCGCCCCTGATGGCCACGACTACTACCGCCACTGGCTGACGGCGCTCGAGCGCCTGGTGGTCAGCCGCGGACTGGTGCCGCCGCTCAGCCTGGGCGCCATGCGCCAGGCCTGGCGCACCGCCAGCGAGCTCACGCCGCATGGCGAGGCGCCGCGCCTGCCGGGTGGCGTGCGGGCACTCGGCAAGGCCT
>JBIKWU010000394.1:0-2533 GCA_044356115.1 Burkholderiaceae bacterium | reverse complement strand
GGTCCTAAACAAGATGGACCTGCCGTCGGCCGACCACGACGCGGCGGCGGCCGAGATCGAGGATGTCATCGGCATCGACGCCACCGACGCGATCCGCGCGAGCGCCAAGACCGGCATGGGCATCGATGACATTCTCGAGGCGGTCGTCGCGCGGATCCCGCCGCCGGCAGGCGATCCGGCCGCGCCGCTGCAGGCGCTGATCATCGACTCCTGGTTTGACAACTACGTGGGCGTGGTGATGCTGGTCCGGGTGGTCAACGGGGTGCTGCGCCCCCGTGACCGCATCCGCCTGATGGCCACCGGCATGTCCTATGCCTGCGAGCAGGTGGGCGTGTTCACGCCCAAGTCCGCGGCCCGCGAGTCGCTGTCGGCCGGTGAGGTCGGCTTCATCATCGCCGGCATCAAGGAGCTGAAGGCGGCCAAGGTCGGCGATACCGTCACCCTGGCCGGCCAGCCGGCGGCCGCGCCGCTGCCCGGTTTCAAGGAGATCAAGCCCTCGGTGTTCGCCGGCCTGTACCCGGTGGAGGCCAATCAGTACGAGGCGATGCGCGACGCGCTCGAGAAACTGCAGCTCAACGACGCCTCGCTGCAGTTCGAGCCGGAGGTCTCGCAGGCGCTGGGCTTCGGGTTCCGCTGCGGTTTCCTGGGGCTGCTGCACATGGACATCGTGCAGGAGCGCCTCGAACGCGAGTTCGACATGGATCTCATCACCACGGCGCCCACCGTGGTCTACGAGATCCTGCTGCGTGACGGCACGGTGCTGCAGGTGGAGAACCCCTCGCGCATGCCCGATCCGGCGCGCATCGAGGAGATCCGCGAGCCGATCGTCGATGTCACCATCTTCGTGCCGCAGGAGTACGTCGGCAACGTGATCACCCTGTGCACCAACAAGCGCGGGGTCCAGACCAATCTCGCCTATCACGGCCGGCAGGTGCACCTGAGCTACGAACTGCCCATGAACGAGATCGTGCTCGACTTCTTCGACAAGCTGAAGTCCACCTCGCGCGGTTACGCATCCATGGACTACGAGTTCAAGGAGTACCGCGCCTCCGACGTGGTGCGCATGGACATCATGGTCAACGGCGACCGGGTCGACGCGCTCAGCCTGATCGTGCATCGCTCGGTGTCGCAGAGCCGGGGGCGCGAGGTGGCCGCGCGCATGCGCGAGCTGATACCGCGGCAGATGTACGATGTCGCCATCCAGGCGGCGATCGGCTCCAACATCATCGCCCGCGAGAACGTCAAGGCGCTGCGCAAGAACGTGCTGGCCAAGTGCTATGGCGGCGACATCACCCGCAAGAAGAAGCTGCTCGAGAAGCAGAAGGCCGGCAAGAAGCGCATGAAGCAGGTCGGCACGGTCGAGATTCCCCAGGAGGCCTTCCTGGCCGTCCTCCAGGTGGGTGAACGCTGATGCGCGCGTCGTCGTTGCGCTGCCAGGAGGCCCGGTGAACGATTCCAGCAGCTCGCTGAACTTCGCGCTGATCCTGTTCGCGCTGCTGGTGGTGTGCTTTGCCGCCTGGCTGGCCGACCGGCTGGTGTTCCGGCGCGCGCGGGCCCGGCTGGCCGATGCGCGCGTCGCCCGCTTCGATGCCGATCAGGCGTTGCTGCCCGCCCACCAGCGCGCGGCCGACCCGGCAGCGGCGCGACTGGCCATCAGTCGCGAGGCCCTTCGCCAGCCGCTCTGGCTCGAATACACCGCCGGCCTGTTCCCGGTGATCGCGGTGGTGTTCTTCCTGCGCTCATTCCTGGTCGAGCCGTTCAAGATCCCCTCGGGCTCCATGATTCCCACGCTCCTGGTCGGCGATCTGATCCTTGTCAACAAGTTCAGCTATGGCGTGCGTCTGCCGGTCATCCACACCAAGATCCTCGACGTGGGCGCACCCCGGCGCGGCGACGTCATGGTGTTCCGCTTCCCCCGCGACCCGTCCATGGACTACATCAAGCGGGTGGTGGGTGTGCCCGGCGATCAGATCGCGTACCAGAACAAGCGCCTGAGCGTGAACGGCGTCGAGGTGCCGCTCAAGCCGGCGGGCGAGTTCTACGATGCCGATCGCCTGAGCTACACACCCCAGTACAGCGAAACCCTCGGCCCGGTGGAACACCGGATCCTCACCGAACTCGACAAGCCAGCCTTCATTTCCGCGACCGAAGCCTTCCCGTTCAGGGATTCATGCCGCTACGGGAACAACGGGGTATCCTGTACGGTGCCTGCCGGCCACTACTTCGTGATGGGCGATAATCGCGAGAACAGCCTCGACAGCCGCTTCTGGGGTTTCGTTCCCGAAGCCAACCTGGTCGGCAAGGCTTTCTTCATCTGGATGAATTTCGGCGACCTGAAACGCATCGGCGGTTTCCACTGATGAACATGCCCGGCTCGCGCCAGCATTCCCTTCGTGGTCCTCAGGCCGGCCTGGGTCTGATCGGCCCGCTCGTCGTGATCGGCCTCGCGCTGGGCGTGGCGG
Organism: Burkholderiaceae bacterium; assembly: GCA_044356115.1. Taxonomy (GTDB): domain Bacteria; phylum Pseudomonadota; class Gammaproteobacteria; order Burkholderiales; family Burkholderiaceae_E; genus Quisquiliibacterium. The sequence goes on along the minus strand of JBIKWU010000394.1, from coordinate 71 downwards.
TCGTCGGCATGCGGGTATCGCCCACCGTGGTCGAGTTTCTCGCCGCCAAGCGGGCCATCCACCGGATCGTC
>JBIKWU010000149.1:0-9297 GCA_044356115.1 Burkholderiaceae bacterium | reverse complement strand
GAGCTGCTCGCCATGGTGGTGATCGGCGGCATGCGCAGTCTGCTCGGGCCTGCGATCGGCGCGCTCTTCTACGTGCTGTTCCGCGAGTACCTCTCCATCTTCACGTCCAACTGGCTGCTGTACTTCGGCCTGCTGTTCGTCGGCTTCATCCTGTTCTCGCCCGCCGGCCTCATCGGCGCCTGGGCGCAGCTGCGCCGGCGCTGGCGCCCCGAGGCCATCGAGGACGCCGCGATGAGCGGCCGGCGCATCATCGAGGGCCTGCCGCTGCCGGCGTTCCTGCGCCGCGAGCAGGTGGCGGCCGGCACGCCGGTGCTCGAGGTGTCGGGCGTGGCCCGGCAGTTCGGCGGCATTCGCGCGGTGGTCGAGGCGAGCCTCACCCTGCGCTCGGGCGAGATCCACGCCCTGATCGGGCCCAATGGCGCCGGCAAGACCACCGCCTTCAATCTGGTCTCGGGCCTGTTCGCGCCCGACAAGGGCAGCATCAGCCTGCACGGCCAGGTCATTCACGGCCGCTCGGCCGATGCCATCTGCCGCATGGGTCTGGCCCGCTCGTTCCAGATCACCAATCTGTTCAAGGGCCTGAGCATCGCCGAGAACCTGCGCCTGTCGGTGCAGGCGCAGCACCCGGGCCGCTTCAACTGCTGGCGCGACGTCGAGTCGTTCACCGAGGTCAATGAGCAGACCCGACAGCTGCTGGAATTTCTCGGGCTGCTGGGTATCGAGCATGCCGAGGCGGGCTCGCTGTCGTATGGCGGGCAGCGGCTGGTCGACCTGGGCATCGCGCTGGGCAGCCACCCCCGTGTGCTGCTCATGGACGAGCCGCTCGCCGGGCTGGCGGCCGCCGAGCGCGAGCGGGTGTCGCGGCTGATCACCACCGTGGCCCAGGGCGTGCCGGTGCTGATCGTCGAGCACGACATCGACCGGGTGCTCGGCTTCTCGCAGCAGGTCACCGTCATGAACCAGGGCGAGGTGCTGATGGCCGGCACCCCGGAGCAGGCGCGTGCCGATCGCCGTGTGCAGGAGGTCTACACCGGCACCGGCACGCCGCCGGTCACCGGCAGGGTCGCCAATGCGTCCACCGAAGGCGAGATGCTGCTCAGCTTCGAGGCGGTCGATGCCTTCTACGGCAAGAGCCACATCCTGAACAAGGCCACGCTCGATGTGCGTCGTGGCGAGATCGTCGCGCTGCTCGGGCGCAACGGCGCCGGCAAGTCCACGCTGCTCAAGACCCTGATCGGCCTGGTCAGGCCGGCGAGCGGCAACGTGCGTCTGGACGGCGCCGACATCGCCGGCCTGTCGGCCCCCGAGATCGCCCGGCTGGGCATCGGCTACGTGCCGCAGGGCCGTGGCCTGTTCGCCGGCATGTCGGTGCGTGACAACCTCGCGCTGGGGCGGCTGCGCCGGCGCGACGCGCAGGTGGGCGGCGTGGTCTGGGACGAGGCGAAGATCCTGGAGTACTTCCCGCGGCTGCGCGAGCGCCTGGACACGCCGGCCGACTACCTCTCGGGCGGTGAGCAGCAGATGGTGGCGGTGGCCCGGGCGCTGTCGGGCAACGTGAAGCTTCTGCTGCTCGACGAGCCCTTCGAGGGCCTCGCGCCGGCGGTGGTGCAGGACCTGTTCACGGTGTTCGACCGACTGCGCAGCGAGGTCTCGATCATCATCGTCGAGCACAACCTCGACCTGGTGCTGGCGCTGGCCGACCGGGTGTTCGCGCTCGAGCGCGGCGCGGTGTTCCACCAGGGGCCTGCCGAGCCGCTGCTCACCGACCTCGAGCACCGCAAGCGCATCCTCTGGCTCTGAGGGCCGCGCCGGTGACAACCGGCGCGCCGACCCTCGCATCGACCCCGAATCCCCGCGTCCCCGGAGCCTGGAGCCCGCCATGTCGCCCAAGACCCTGATCGCCCCCGCTGAATTCATCCATACCGGCTACACCCTCGACGGGCACATCCTCACCGTCACCCTGAATCGGCCGCAGCGGCGCAATGCGCTGAACTGGCGGGCCTATGACGAGCTGGAGTCGTCCTTCCGCCATGCCCATGCCAACCCCGAGGTGCGGGTGGTGATCGTCACCGGCGCCGATCCGGCCTTCTGCTCGGGCGATGACGTGGCCGAGATCATGGCCGCGCCCTCGGGCGGCATCGCCGACCGCGGCGCGGGCATCGTGCACAACCCGCCCACGCCGGCGGCGATCGCGGCGCTGGAGTGCGGCAAGCCGGTGATCGCCGCGGTCAATGGCGCGGCGATCGGCTGGGGCACCGAGCTGGCGCTGTTCGCCGATTTCCGCATCGCCTCGGTGCAGGCGAAGTTCTCCGAGATGTTCGTGCGCCGCGGCCTGTCGTGCGATGTCGGCGGCTTCTACCGGCTGCCGGCGCTGGTCGGCCCCGAGAAGGCGGCCGAGCTGCTGTTCACCGGCGACATCATCGACGCGGCCGAGGCGCAGCGCATCGGCCTGGTGGGCAGCGTGGTGCCGCATGCCGAGCTGATGGCCGCGGCCGGCGCCCTGGCCGCGCGCATCGCTGCGAGCCCGCCGCTGGCGGTGCAGGCGCTCAAGCGCGGCCTGCAGAAGACCACCTATGGCGATCCGCGCGAGATCGGCGGCTGGGCCATCGACACCATCCGCCGGCTGGCCCGCACCGAGGACCACAAGGAGGGCGTGGCCAGCTTCCTCGAGAAGCGGGCGCCGGTGTTCAAGGGGCGCTGAGCCCGCGCCCGCGCGCGGGCTGGAGCAGGCTCAATGCGGCGCGCCGCGCGCGCGCCCGAGGCGCGCCGGCTGCGCGCTGGCTCAATCGGCGGCCCTTGCGGCCGCGGGACAGTGGTTCATCGACCCCAGCGGTCAGCCACTTCCGCGGATGCCGCCGATGAATGCCCCGCAGCCCGTTCCCTCGCTCCTGCTGTCGGCCGCCGAGCGTGGCGGGCCCGACCTCTCGATCATCGTGCCTACCTTCAACGAGCGCGACAACATCGCCGAGCTCGTGCGCCGCGTGGCGGCCTGCCTGCCGGGCATGGCGTGGGAACTGGTGTTCGTCGATGACGACTCGCCCGATGGCACGGCCGAGGTGGTCCGCCAGATCGGTCGTGTCGATCCGCGGGTGCGCTGCATCCAGCGCATCGGCCGCCGCGGCCTGGCCTCGGCCTGCATCGAGGGCATGCTGGCGAGCAATGCGCCGGTGCTTGCGGTGATGGATGCCGACCTGCAGCACGACGAGCGCATCCTGCCGCGCATGCTGCTCACGCTGCGCCAGGGCGGGCTCGATGTGGTGGTGGGCAGCCGTCATGTGGATGGCGGCGGAATGGGCGGTTTCGCGCCCCATCGGGTGCTGATCAGCCGGCTGGCGGCGCGGCTGAGCCAGCTGGTGGTGCCGGCCACGCTCAGGGACCCGATGAGCGGATTCTTCATGATCACGCGCGAGGCCTTCATGGGCTGCGTGCGCGGTCTGTCGGCCATGGGCTTCAAGATCCTGGTGGACCTGTTCGCCTCGAGCCCGCGGCCGCTGCGCTTTGCCGAGGTGCCCTACACCTTCCGCGATCGCCTCGCCGGCGAGAGCAAGCTCGACGGGCAGGTGGCCTGGGACTACGGCATGCTGCTGCTCGACAAGCTGATCGGCCATCTGGTGCCGGTGCGCTTCATCGCCTTCTGCCTGATCGGCGGGCTCGGCGTGGGCGTGCACCTTGCCGTGCTGGGGGCGCTGCACCGGAGCCTGGGCGTGGACTTCCTGTCGGCGCAGCTTGCGGCCACGCTGGTGGCGATGGTCTTCAACTTCAGCGTCAACAACCTGGTCACCTACCGTGACCGGCGTCTGGCCGGCCTGCGCTGGCTGGGCGGGCTGGCCTCCTTCGGGCTGGCCTGCTCGGTGGGCGCGGTGGCCAACCTGGGTCTGGCTTCGTTCCTGTTCGATCGGCAGCAGGGCTGGCTGCTGGCCGCGGTGGCCGGCATCCTGGTGGGCGCGGTCTGGAACTACGCGGTCACCTCGGTCTACACCTGGGGACGGCCGCGGCGCGCGGCTCTGGTCCGCAGCGGCGCCTGATCGGGCGCGCAGGCCATCGGGCCGCCGTCGCGCGGCTCGCGACCGCGGGAGGCCCCCGGCCGGCGCTCAGGCCGCGGCCAGTTGCGGCATGCGCCCCGGGTTGCGCTGCGCGAGCAGCGGCCGTACCCAGCGCGCGAAGCGCGTCGCCTCCTCGTCGTGCAGATAGCCCGACAGGCAGAAGGAATGGCAGCCGATGTCTATGAACTGTTGCAGCGTGTCGGCGCACTGCTGAGGATTGCCCACCACCACGATGCCGGCCCCGGGGCGCACCCGGGTGATGCCGGTCCAGAGGTGCGGCGCGATCAGCTCGCCGTGTTCCTGCGCGAGCTGCTGCACCCGCCGGTTGGCGGCCGAGCTGCCGTAGTAGCGGCGGATGAATTCGGTCTGCGACTCGGTGACGCCCTCGAGCAGGGCGTGTGCGGCGGCCCAGGCCTCTTCCTCGGTCTCGCGGCAGCAGATCTGCAGCCGCATGCCGAAGCCGATCTCCTCGGCCCGGCCGTGGCGGGCCGCCATCTCGCGGATGGTGACCATGTTGGCGGCGATGGTCTCGGGCGTGTCACCCCAGAAGAGGTGCACATCGGAGTGCCTGGCCGAGACGGCCCAGGCCTCGGGCGAGCCGCCGCCCAGGTAGAAGCGCGGCTGGCGGGTGGGGCGCGGGGCGATGCGCGCGCCCTGCAGGGTGTGGAAGCGGCCCTCGAAGTGCAGCGGCGGGCCGTCGCTCCAGAGCTGCTTCATGATGACCACGTCCTCGTCCATCTGGGCGTAGCGGTCTTCCTTGGCCAGCCGGATGCCGTCCTGCAGGGCCTCGGTGTCGCTCTGCCCGGCGATCAGGTTGACCGCCACGCGGCCGCCGCCGGAGAGCTGTTCCATCGCGCCGATCATGCGGGCGAGCAGCACCGGGTTCACATAGCCCGGGCGCGCGGCCACGAGCATGCGGATGCGCTCGGTGCGGGCCAGCACCATGGCCGAGCTGATGTAGGCGTCCCAGCAGGTGTTCGACACCGGCACCAGCAGGTACTCGAAACCGGCGCGCTCGGCGGCGCGCGCGATGCGCTCGAAGGCCTCCATGGAGGGCGGCAGGTGGCCGTCCTTGCGGCCATAGCTGACCGTGTCGCCCGAGGTGGGCAGGAACCAGCCGAATTCCAGGGTGCGCATCGGATCTCCGGGTGTCGTTTGACTGGGGGGCTTGCATGATGCCCCTGCGCGCGCCGCTTGCCGAGGCGGCTCAGGCCGAAATCCGCGCGGAACGGCGAGCCTGCGGGCTCAGTCGCCCAGGAACAGCCGCCCGGGCGGGCCGATCAGCGGCAGTTCACGCACCGGCACGCCGTAGAGCCCCGCGAGCCGGTGCGCATCGAGCACCGTGGCTGCCTCGCCCTGGTCCTGCACCCGGCCGGCGGCGAGCAGCCAGACCTCGTCGGCATGGCGCAGCGCGAGGTTCGGGTCGTGGGTGCTGAACAGCACCGCCAGGCCGGCCTCGGCCAGCCGGCGCACCTCGCGCATCACCCTGCCCTGGTTGCCGAAGTCGAGGCTGGCGGTGGGCTCGTCGAGCAACACCAGCCGGGCCTGCTGGGCCAGCGCCCGCGCGATCAGCGCCAGCTGGCGTTCGCCACCGGACAGCTGCGAGAGCGGCCGATCGGCGAGCGCCGTGATGCCCAGCCGCTCGAGCGCGGCCGAAACCACGGCGCGGTCGTCGGCCGAGGGGGCCGAGAGCAGGCCGGCATGGGCGCTGCGGCCCATCAGCACCAGCTCGCGCACCGGCCAGTCGAAGCCGCCGGACTGCTGCTGCGGCACCCAGGCCATGCGGCGCGCGCGGTCACGCGCGTCGAGCCCGGCCAGAGGCCGGCCGTCGATGAGGATCTCGCCGGCCACCGGGGCGATCAGCCCGAGCAGGGTCCGCATGAGAGTGGTCTTGCCGGCGCCGTTGGGGCCGAGCAGGGCGCAGACCCGCCCTGCCGAGAGCCGCACCGAGCAGGGCGCGCCCAGCGCGGCGCCGGCATGGCCGATCACCAGATGGCTGGCGCTGAGCATGCGCGCTCGGGCCCGGGGCTCAGGCCGCGGCGCGGCCGGCGCGCCGGATCAGCCACAGGAAGCAGGGCGTGCCGATCAGCGCGGTGAGTACGCCCAGCGGCAGCTCGGTGGGCCCGAGGCTGCGGGCCAGCGTGTCCACCAGCAGCAGCAGGCCGCCGCCGAGCAGCATCGACAGGGGCAGGCTGCGCGCGAAGGACGGGCCGGCCAGCAGGCGCGCGAGGTGCGGCACCACCAGCCCGATCCAGCCGACGATGCCGGCCACGGCCACGCTGGCCGCGGTGGCCAGGGTGGCGGCGGTCACCACCAGCAGCCGCAGTCGCGCCACCGGGATGCCCAGCGCCGCCGCCTCGTCGGCCGGCAGCGAGAGCGCGTCGAGCCGCCAGCGCAGCGCGGCCAGCAGCGCCCCGGCCGGCAGCAGCGCCAGCAGCAGCGCCGGCAGATCGGCGGGCCCGACACCGGCCAGGCTGCCCAGCAGCCAGAAAGTCATGGCCGGGAGCTGGTCGCGCGGATCGGCCAGGATCTTCATGAGACCGATGGCCGCGCCCAGGAGCGCGCCGGTGACCAGGCCGATCAGCAGCAGGCCGAGCAGCGGGTCGGCCTGCCGGGCGGAGCCGGCCAGGCGGTAGACCAGCGCCACCGCGGCCAGCGCGCCGGCGAAGGCGGCCGCCTGCAGTCCGGCCTCGGTGATCCCCAGCAGCAGGGCCAGCACCGCGCCGAACGCCGCCCCTGACGAGGCGCCGAGGATGTCGGGCGAGACCAGCGGGTTGCGGAACAGCGCCTGGAAGGCGCAGCCCGCGGCTGAGAGCGCGGCGCCCACCAGCAGCGCGGCCAGGATCCGCGGGCCGCGGATGCCGAACACCACCGTGCGGGTGGTGTCGTCCAGCCCGGCGGGCGCGCCACCTAGCGCGGCCCAGATCGCCCGCAGCAGATCGGAGGGCGCCACTGGGTAGCGGCCCACGGCCAGCGCCGCAAGCAGCCCGGCCAGGATCAGCCCGCAGGCCAGCAGCATGGCCGGCGCCCGCGAGCGCGGCAGCGCGGCAGGGTGGGGCGACCCGGCGGTTGACGCCATGGCGGTTGTCAGCCCAGGGCCCGCACCGCCCGGATGCCGCTGGCAAGCGCCTGCTGGTAGAGGTGGACGTCGATGCCGCAGGCGAACAGCCGGAAGCCGTGGGCGTGCAGCCGCGCCGCCCAGGCGGCATCGCCGGCCATGGTGCCGGCCACCTTGCCATGGCGCCGGGCCGCGGCGCCGATGTCGGCCAGGGCCTGCTCGAAGCGCGGATCGGAGAACGCCGCCGGGATGCCCATGAAGTTGGTGAGATCGAAGTGCCCCAGGAAGAGCACATCCACGCCGGGCACCGCGGCGATGGCATCGACATCGGCCAGACCCTCGACGGTCTCGATCATGGCCACCACCAGGGTGCGCGCCTCGGCCTGGGCCATCTTGTCCTGGGGCTTGCCGGCCGTGTAGCCGTCATGGGCCATGCCGAAGGCCGCGCCGCGCCGGCCGCGCGGCGGGTAGCGGGTGAAGGAGACGAGTTCGGCCGCCTGGGCGGCGCTGGCCACCATCGGCACCATGATGCCGTGGGCGCCGGCATCGAGCGCGCCGGCCACCGCGCTGTACTCATGGTGGGGCACGCGCACGATCGGGCTCAGGCCGGTGCCCGCGCAGGCGGCGCATTGCGCCTTGATGGTCTCGATGCCGGCGCCGCTGTGCTCCATGTCGTAGATCAGGAAGTCAGCGCCTGCTTCGCGAGCGATGCGCGCCATGCCTGGCGAGAAGAACTCGAAGACCATCGAGCCCAGGGCGGTGTGGCCGGCCTGGATGCGTTGCTTGAGGGTGGGGGGTGCGTCCATGGTCCGTCCGATGGTAAGCGATTCCCGGCGCGGTGGCCGGGATCGATCCATGTCGGGCGCGATGGGTAGGGGCCTGCCGCCTGCAACCGGCGGCGCAAACCGCCGCAGGGCTCTCGCGGTGGCGCCGATCAGCGGCCGGCGGGATGAACCGGCGGCGCGGGCGGCAGGTCAGCCGGCGCCGTGTCCGAGACCGCGCGGGTGGCCTCCACCGCCTGGGCCATCATCAGCCGGGCGGTCTGCACCGTGCGGTCGCTGATGCTCAGCTTGACCCAGGCGTCGCCGGTGAGCGGGTCACGGCCGTGCTCCATCCGCACCACCCCGAAGGTGATGGCGAGGGCAAGCAGCGCGATGAGGGCCTTGGCCGGAAACATGCAGTCGGTGTCTGGTTCGGGATGAACGGCGTCTTTCTTCCGCCGGCTACCTCCGTCATCGGCCGTTCCTTGAGCGTCTTGAGGAAATAAGTCTCACCGGAGGCGGATTTCCGCGGATGAATGGACTGATGCTGGCGGCGCCGCTGCCGACAGGCCCGCCCGGGGGGCCGGGTTGGCCGCGGGCGGGCCGGCGGCCAGCCAGTCGTCGGTGGCCGCCAGCAGGCGCGCGAGCAGGCCGTGGGCCGCCGCCACGGTGCGTTCGTTCACGCTGAACTTCACCCAGCGCTGGCCGCCGAGCGGGTCGTGGCCGTGCTCGATGCGCACCGCGCCAAAGAACAGCGCCACCACGAGCACGAAGATTCCGGTCTTGATTGGCAGCATGACAGCCCCTCTGAATCACCGACGAACGGCGCTTTTCCTTCGCCGCTTGCGTCAGACATCGGCCGCTGCATGAGCGACTTGAGGAAATAAGTCTCACCAGCGGCGTCTTTTGCGCGATGGCCGGCGTCATGCCGGCCAGTCTGCTGCCGATGGAGTCGGCGCCATTGCGCCGGGGCAAGGGCGGTCGCGGTGCCGGCGGACGAGCGGTCGGGATCTCCCGGCCCGGCCGGCGCCGATGCACTAGAGTTCGGCGATCGCCAACCGCCCGGAGCCCCGTTCATGAAGACCTATCGCATCGCCACCATCCCTGGAGACGGCATCGGCAAGGAGGTGATCCCCGCGGGGCGCGAGGTGCTGGAGGCACTGGTGGCAGCCGGGGCGGGCTTTGACCTGGCCTTCACCGACTTCGGCTGGGGCGGCGACCACTACCGGCGCCACGGGGTGATGATGCCGGCCGACGGGCTGGATGCGCTGCGCGGCATGGACGCCATCCTGTTCGGCTCGGCCGGCGACCCGCAGATCCCCGACCACATCACGCTGTGGGGCCTGCGCCTGAAGATCTGCCAGGGGCTGGACCAGTACGCCAACGTGCGCCCCACCCGCATCCTTCCGGGCATCGACGCGCCGCTCAAGCGCTG
>JBIKWU010000148.1:0-9335 GCA_044356115.1 Burkholderiaceae bacterium | reverse complement strand
GCGGCGTCTCGCGCCGGGTGGAGGGCGAAGACCGCCAGGAACTGCGCGAGACCATGGACAAGCTGGAGATCCCGGCCGGCATGAGCATGATCGCCCGCACCGCGGGCATCGGCCGCAACGCCGAGGAACTGCAGTGGGACCTCAACTACCTGCTGCAGCTGTGGCGGGCGATCGAGCAGGCGGCGGGCTCGGCCCCGGGCGCATTCCTGATCTACCAGGAATCCAGCCTGGTGATCCGCGCCATCCGCGACTACTTCACCTCGGACATCGGCGAGCTGCTGATCGACACCGAGGACATCCATGACCAGGCCCGCCAGTTCATGGCCCATGTCATGCCCGACAACGTCGGCAAGGTGAAGCGCTACCAGGACGACATCCCGCTGTTCTCGCGCTTCCAGATCGAGCACCAGATCGAGACCGCCTATTCGCGGGTGGTGCCCCTGCCCTCGGGCGGCGCGATCGTGATCGACCACACCGAGGCCCTGGTGGCCATCGACGTCAACTCGGCGCGCGCCACCAAGGGCGGCGACATCGAGGAGACCGCGCTGCGCACCAACCTCGAGGCAGCCGACGAGGCCGCGCGCCAGATGCGCCTGCGCGACCTCGGCGGCCTCATCGTGATCGACTTCATCGACATGGAGAGCTCGAAGAACCAGCGCGAGGTGGAGCAGCGTCTGAAAGACGCGCTGCACTACGACCGCGCGCGGGTCCAGATGGGCAAGATCTCGCGCTTCGGCCTCATGGAGCTCTCGCGCCAGCGGCTGCGCCCGGCGCTCAACGAGGGCACCCACATCACCTGCCCGCGCTGCAACGGCACCGGGGTCATCCGCGACACCGAATCCTCGGCCCTGCACGTGCTGCGCGTGATCCAGGAAGAGGCCATGAAGGAGAACACCGCCACCGTGCACGCGCAGGTGCCGGTCGAGGTGGCCACCTACCTGCTCAACGAGAAACGCGCCGAGATCGCCAAGCTCGAGGCGCGACTGAAGGTCGAGGTGGTGCTGATCCCCAACAAGCACATCGAGACCCCGCACTACACCCTCGAGCGCCTGCGCCACGACGACGAGCGCCTGAACACCTACCGCGCCAGCTACGCCCTGGCCGGCGGCCCCACCGAGGACAACGCCTACCTCGACTCGAAGTTCGAAGGCGCCAAGGCCCGCCAGGAGGCGATGGTCAAGGGTGTCACGCCCTCGCAGCCGGCACCGCAGGCCAGCGTGCCCGTGGCGCCCACCCCGGCACCGGCACCCGCCCCGGCCGCGCCCCCGCCGCCCGAGATGCGCGCCGCGCCGGCCGACGAGGAAGGCCTGTTCGGGCGCTTCATGCGCATCTTCCGGCGCAAGCCCGACACCGCTGCCCCTGCCGCGTCGCAGCCGGCCGCGACGGCGCAGCCTGCCCAGCCGGAAGGCACCGCCACCGAGAGCCCGCGCCGCCCGCGTGAAGACGGCCGCCGCGACGGACGAGGTCGCGGTCGCGGCGATCGCCCGCGTGAAGGCCGCGAAGGACGTGAGGGCCGTGAAGGCCGCGACGAACGTCAGCGCGCCGGCGCGCGTGACGATCGCGGTCCTCGCGAGGACGGCCGCGGCCGGGAGGACCGCCCGCCGCGCGGCGAATCGCGCCGCGATGGCGGACGCGGACCGCGCCAGGGTGCCGACGAGGCCACCGAGAACACCAGCGCAGCGCGTGAGACCGACGGCGCCCCGCGCGCCGAGAATCGCGAGCCGCGCGAGGACCGCGGCCGCGGGCCGCGCGGCGAGCCCCGCCGCAGTCGGCGCGGCCCGCGTGAGGGCGCGCGCGAGGAAGGCGAGGCTCTCGCCAGCCCGCTGGCCGGCGCAGCCGCGCTGACCCCGGACGCCGCATCGGCCGAGGCCGGCGCAGCCCTTCCTGAAGCTTCCAACGGCAGCAACGCAGCGCCCATGACTGCCGCCCCGGCGCCCGAGGCCGCCATGAGCGCCAGCGCCCCCGACGGCGCGGCGGATGAGCGCGAACTCGGCCCCGAAGGCGAGGAGCGCCGCCGTTCCCGTCGTCGCCGCGGTCGCCGCGGCGGTCGTGGCCATGAGGGTGAAGCCACGGCTGCGATGGAGGCTGACGGTGCCCGTGATGACGGCGACACCCCGCGCGCCGATGCCGCCCCCGAGACCGAATCCCGTCCCGAGGCACCGCCCGCCGAGCACGCGGTCACGGTGACCGAGGCGCTGCCGGCGGCCTCCACGGCCGAAGCCGGCCCGGCGCCTGCGGCGGCGCCCGAGCCGGTCGCGACAACGGCGCAGGCCGCGGCCGAACCGGCGAGCCCGATGCCCGAGCCGTCTGCAGCCGTCGCGGAGCCTGCGGCCACGACCACGGCGCAGGCCGCGGCACCCGTCGCGTCATCCGCCGAGGCCACGACGCCGTCTGCCGAGGCCGCGATGCCGCCCGCCGAGCCCGCGCCCGCGCCCGCGTCGGCAGCCGTGACCGCAGCCGCGTCACCCACGGAGGCGCCTGCGCCCGCCCCGGCGGCCCAGGCAGCACCCGCGGCGCCCGCGCCTTCGCTGGAAAGCCTGGTCGCCAGCGCCGGACTGCAGCTTGTCGAGACCCGAGCCCGGCCGGTCGAGCCCGAGCCCGAGGCGCCCGCAGCGCCGCGTGTTCCCCGAGTGCGCAAGCCGCGCGCGCCGGTAGCCGCCGAACCACTGCAACTCGTCGAGACCCGCAACCCACCGCCGGGCGCCTGAGCACGGCAACGCTTGCCGGCCGGCCTTGGGCCGCCGGCAAGCCGGATGCCCGCGTGAAACCCGGGTGCCACCCGGATCCCCCGGCGGCGGGTTGCTAAGATGACCGGGCCATCATGACCGAACGCATCATCTCCATCGCCGACGAGCGCTATCAGCGCCTGCCGCCGCATGTGCCAGCCCCGGGTGAAGTCCCCGCGGGTCCGCCCCAGGACCGCCTCGGCCGCCGCTTGCACGACCTTCGTATCTCGGTCACCGACCGCTGCAACTTCCGCTGCACCTACTGCATGCCGAAGTCGGTCTTCGGCGCCGACTACGCCTTCCTGCCCCAGAGCTCGCTGCTCAGCTTCGAGGAGATCGAGCGCCTGGTGCGGATCTTCATCGACCATGGCGTCGAGAAGATCCGTCTCACCGGCGGAGAGCCGCTGCTGCGCCGTCACCTCGAGCGCCTGATCGAGAAACTCGCCCGTCTGCAGACCAGCCAGGGCCAGCCCCTGGACCTCACCCTCACCACCAACGGCTCCCTGCTGGCCCGCAAGGCCCGGGCGCTGCGAGACGCGGGCCTGCAGCGGGTCACCGTCAGCCTCGACGCACTCGATGATGCGGTGTTCCGGCGGATGAACGACGTCGACTTCCCGGTGACCGACGTGCTCGAGGGCATCGACGCCGCACGCGATGCCGGCCTCGCGCCGGTCAAGGTCAACATGGTGGTCAAGCGCGGCGTGAACGACGCGCAGATCGTCCCCATGGCGCGCCATTTCCGCGGCTCCGGACACATCCTGCGCTTCATCGAGTTCATGGACGTGGGCGCCTCCAATGGCTGGCAGATGAATGACGTGGTGCCCAGCGCCGAGGTCGTCGCGCGCATCCACGCCGCCCACCCGCTGCGCAGCCTCGACGCCAACTACGCCGGCGAGGTGGCCGAACGCTGGACCTACCTCGACGGCCAGGGCGAGATCGGCGTCATCTCGTCGGTCACCCGGCCCTTCTGCGCCAGTTGCACCCGCGCCCGCCTGTCCACCGAGGGCCGGCTCTACACCTGCCTGTTCGCCGATCGCGGCCATGACCTGCGTGCCCTGCTGCGTGGCGGCCACGACGATGCCCAGATCGCGCGAGCCATCGCCCATGTCTGGCTGGGCCGCGATGACCGCTACTCCGAGATCCGCTCGGCGCAGACCGCCACGCTGCGCAAGATCGAGATGTCCTACATCGGGGGCTAGCCGGGCATGACCCGCCCCACGCTCAGCCGGTGCCCCCGACCGGCCACCGTGACGGTGCCGGCTCAGGATGAACACGGTCGCGAGCGCGCCGTCGATATCGCCGACGAGCATCCCCTCACCCTCTACCTGGACCGCCGCGAGGTCGTCACGCTCATGACCCTCGGGGCCGCCCCCGAGGAACTCGCCCTGGGCTATCTGCGCAACCAGCGACTGCTCGCCTCGGTATCGGAGGTGGCCTCGATCCAGGTCGACTGGTCGGTGTCCGCGGTGGCGGTCACCAGCCGCAGCCTGGCCGAGCGCGACATGCCGCTGTGGTCCGACGCGTCAGCCGCCGCCCTGCTCTCGCGGCGCACCGTCACCAGCGGCTGCGGACAGGGCACGCTCTTCGGCGACCTGCTCGAGTCACTCGCCGCGCCCGCCCTCCCCGCAGACACCCGCCTGAGCGAAGCCACGCTGATGCGGGTGCTCGACGAGGCCCGCCGCCACGACAGCATCTACAAGCAGGCCGGCGCGGTGCACGGCTGTGCCCTGTGCGAGAACACGCCCGGCAACCAGGGCCGCATCCTGCGCTATGTCGAGGATGTCGGCCGCCACAACGCGGTGGATGCCATCGCCGGCTGGATGTGGCTCGAGGACATCGCCGGCGCCGACAAGATCTTCTACACCACCGGACGCCTCACCTCCGAGATGGTGATCAAGTGCGCCCAGATCGGCGTGCCCTTCCTGGTGTCCCGGTCGGGCCTCACCCGCATGGGGTACAGCCTCGCCCAGGATCTCGGCCTGACCCTGATCGGGCGCTGCCAGGGCCGCCACTACCTGCTGTTCACCGGCGCGCAGCGCTTCGAGCGCGACACGCGCGCGCCCTCGCCATGAGCGCCGAGCAAGCGCCAGCGGCCTGGCCGCCGGCCGTGCCCACCGGCCCGGACCAGCATCCTGCGCCCAGCGCCATCACCGGCGTGGTGCTCGCCGGCGGCCTCGGCCGGCGCATGAGCGCCGACGGCCAGGGCACCGACAAGGGGCTCGTCGCGTTCCGCGGGCGCCCGCTCGTGCAGCATGCGATCGAGCGGCTGCGCCCCCAGGTGGCCAGGCTGCTGATCAACGCCAATCGCCATGCCGAGGTCTATCGCGGCTTCGGCGCCGAGGTGGTCGGTGACGCCCTGCCCGACTTCGCCGGACCCTTGGCGGGCCTGCTCGCCGGCATGGCAGCCGCAGGCACGCCCTGGGTGGTCACGGTGCCCTGCGACTCTCCCTTCGTGCCCGCCGATCTGGTCGCGCGCCTGGCCACTGCGGCCGCCGCCTGCGGTGCCCCGGTGGCGGTGGCGCGCAGCGACGGCCGCGAACAACCGGTCTTCCTGCTCGCCGCCACGCACCTGCGCGGCGGCCTGGCCGACTATCTCGCGCAGGGCCGACGCCGCATCGACGGCTGGTACCAGCCGCTCTCGGCCGCGGTGGTCGACTTCCCCGACGCGACGGCCTTCCGCAACATCAACACCCTCGCCGAACTGCAGGCCCTGGAATGACCGCAAGCCGTATCGACACGCCCCCCAGCCTCGCGCAGGCCATCGCCGAGCTGCCGGCCTACAATCCGGCCGCGCTGCCGGTGGCCGATGCCTGCGCGCTGATCGCCCGCACCCTCGCACCGGTGCAGGCCGTCGAGCGCCTGCCGATCCGCGACTGCCTGGGCCGGGTGCGCGCGCACCCCATTGACTCGCCGATCGACGTGCCGGCCCACGACAACTCGGCCATGGATGGCTATGCGCTTCGCCATGCCGACCTCGCCACCGATGCGCCCACCCGCCTGCGGGTGATCGGCGCGGCCTATGCCGGCAAGCCCTTCGCGAAGGCGGTGGGCGCTGGCGAGGCGGTGCGCATCATGACTGGCGCGGTCATGCCCCCGGGCGCCGATACCGTGGTCCCGCAGGAGGCGCTGCGCGCGGAGGATGGCGCCATCGTGGTACCGACCGGCCAGCAGATCGGCCAGAACCGGCGCCTGGCCGGCGAAGATCTCGCGCGCGGGCGCGCGGCCCTGCAGGCCGGCCGCATCCTCGGCGCGGCCGACCTCGGCCTGATCGCTTCACTGGGCATCGCCGAGGCTCCGGTGCGCCGTCGTCTTCGGGTGGCCTGCCTGTCCACCGGTGACGAGATCGCGAGCCTCGGTGAGGCACTCGGCCCCGGTCAGGTCTATGACAGCAATCGCTACACCCTCCACGGCATGCTCACCCGGCTGGGTGTCGAGGTCATCGACCTGGGCGTCGTGCGCGATGACCCGGCGCAACTGGAGGCCGCGATCGCCCAGGCAGCCGACTGTGCCGACGCGGTGATCTCCTCGGGCGGCGTGTCGGTGGGCGAGGCCGATTTCACCCGCGACATCATGGCCCGCCTCGGCGAGGTGGCCTTCTGGACGATCGCGATGCGCCCGGGCCGGCCGCTCGCCTTCGGCCGGATCGGCCAGGCGCGCTACTTCGGCCTGCCGGGCAACCCGGTGGCCGTGATGATCACCTTCCTGTTCTTTGCCCGTCCGGCGCTGCTGCGCATGATGGGCGCCAGCGCGGCCGACCCCATGCCCGTGCTCGCCCGCGTCGAGGAGCGGCTGCGCAAGCGCCCGGGCCGCACCGAATACCAGCGCGCGCAGGTGCGCGTGGATGCCGACGGCGAACTCGTGGTGCGCACCACCGGCAGCCAGGGATCGGGCGTGCTGCGCTCGATGTCCGAAGCCAACGCCATCATGGTGCTCGGCCATGCGCAGGGCGACGTGGAACCCGGCGACCGGGTGCCGTGCCTGCTCTTCGAGGGACTTCTCTGACCTGGCCAGCGGACAGGCGCGCCCACCGGCTCAGCGCCAGGCCGGGCCAGCGCCCGGCCCGACAGGCTCAGCGCTTGACCGAGAGACCGCCCGGCAGCGCGCTGTAGTAGGCCGCCAGATTGCGGACATCATCACGCGTGAGCTGCTTGGCCTGGGCGACCATGATGGCGTTCTTGCGGGCCTCGCTGCGGTAGTCGAGCAGGGCGCGCTCCAGGAAATCCTTGTGCTGACCGGCGAGCTTCGGATACGAGGGGTCGATCGGCGTGTTGCCGTCCTTGCCGTGGCACGACGCGCAGACCTGCTCGGCCTTCTGCCGACCGAGTTCGGGATTGGCGGCGAGTACGGCACCGGCCGACACCATGAGGGCGCAGGCCAGCAGGCCGCGCGAGAGACTGGAAAAGGCGGTCATGGGGTGGCTCCTCACTTGCCGGCGTAGTAGGCGGCGAGATCGGCGATTTCCTGATCGCTGAGCGACCCGGCGATGCCGCGCATGGTGGGGTGGGAGCGCTCACCCTTCTTGTAGGCCTGCAAGGCGTTCTCGAGATACTTGGCGTTCTGGCCGGCGATCATCGGCACCCGGTAGACCGTGGGAAAGGACGCCTTGTACTCGGGGATGCCATGGCAGCCGATGCACATGGACGTCTTCTGACGCGCGTCTTCCGCCTTGCCCTGGGCATGCACGAGCCAAGGGGTTGCCGCCAGCACGGACGCGAGTACCAATTTCTTCAGCATAGCCACCTGGGAATCTAGGAGAACCATCGGACGCGGCCGTCTCACCGGCGGTGATCGAACGCGAAGTGATTGTTTTGCAAGCCAACACTCGATTTTATCCGAGCGCTTCAGGGGCCGTCCAGTTGAGCAGCGACGCAGCGGACCTTCCCGTATACTCGAACGACCCGTGCTTCGCACTTCTCGACACCACGCCAATCCCATGCGCTTCGAAGGCACCTCGCAGTACGTCGCCACCGACGACCTCAAGCTGGCGGTCAACGCTGCCATCACGCTCCAGCGCCCGCTGCTGATCAAGGGCGAACCCGGCACCGGCAAGACGATGCTCGCCGAAGAGGTGGCCAAGGGCCTGGGCATGCCGCTGCTGCAGTGGCACATCAAGTCCACCACCAAGGCCCAGCAGGGGCTGTACGAATATGACGCGGTCTCGCGCCTGCGCGACTCCCAGCTCGGCGACGAGCGGGTCAAGGACATCCACAACTACATCGTGCGGGGCGTGCTGTGGCAGGCCTTCGAGGCCGACCAGCCGGTCGTGCTGCTCATCGACGAGATCGACAAGGCCGACATCGAATTCCCCAACGACCTCCTGCGCGAACTCGACCGCATGGAGTTCTACGTCTACGAGACCCGCCAGCTGGTCAAGGCGCGGCATCGTCCGGTGGTGATCATCACTTCCAACAACGAGAAGGAACTGCCCGACGCCTTCCTGCGTCGCTGCTTCTTCCATTACATCAAGTTCCCCGACAAGGAGACGATGCAGTCCATCGTCGATGTCCATTACCCCGAGCTGAAGAAGGCCCTGCTCAAGGAGGCGATGGAGGCCTTCTACCAGATCCGCGAGATCCCGGGCCTGAAGAAGAAACCCTCCACCTCCGAGCTGCTCGACTGGCTCAAGCTGCTGCTGGCCGAAGACATCCCGCCCGAGGCGCTCAAGTCCCAGGACGCCAAGCAGGTGATCCCGCCGCTGCACGGCGCGCTGCTCAAGAACGAACAGGACGTGCACCTGTTCGAGCGCCTGATCTTCATGGCGCGCCACAACCGCTGACCGGCCGCACGCGCCGGGGGGCAGCACCCCCGCCCGGCGCAGCGCCCCGCCCTTCGCCGGAGACCGCCGCCATGCTCATCGACTTCTTCCTCCACCTGCGCCAGGCCAAGCTGCCAGTCTCCATCAAGGAGTACCTGATGCTGCTCGAGGGGCTGAAGCAGCACGTGATCAGCAATTCCATCGACGAGTTCTACTACCTGTCGCGGGCCACGCTGGTCAAGGACGAGCGCAACTTCGACAAGTTCGACAAGGCCTTCGGTGCGTACTTCAAGGATGTGCAGGCGCTGCCCGGCATCGACCTGGACCTCCCCCTGGAATGGCTCAAGCGCCAGTTGCAGCGCGAGTTCACCGCCGAGGAGAAGGCCGCCATCGAGGCCATGGGCGGGCTCGACAAGCTGCTCGAGCGCCTGCGCGAGCTCCTCGAGGAACAGAAAGACCGCCACGAGGGCGGCAAGAAGTGGATCGGCACCAACGGCACCTCGCCCTTCGGCAACGGCGGCTTCAACCCCGAGGGCATCCGGGTGGGTGGCCCGTCGGCCGGCAATCGCACCGCGGTCAAGGTCTGGGAACAGCGAACCTACCGGGACTACGACGACCAGATCGAGCTCGGCACCCGCAACATCAAGGTGGCGATGCGCCGGCTGCGCAAGTTCGCCCGCGAAGGTGCCGAGGAGGAGCTCGACCTCGACGACACCATCGCGAGCACCGCCCGCAACGCCGGCTATCTCGACATCAAGCTGGTGCCCGAACGGCACAACACCATCAAGGTGCTCATGCTGCTCGATGTCGGCGGCACCATGGACGACCACATCAAGCAGACCGAGGAGCTCTTT
>JBIKWU010000147.1:0-9338 GCA_044356115.1 Burkholderiaceae bacterium | reverse complement strand
GACGTTCATGAGGACCTGCGTGCCGTAGGTGGGCAGGCCCTGACCGGTGACCGGGTGGTCGTGCAGGATCTTTTTCTTCTCGGCGGTGACCTTCATGAAGGCCTTGGGGTTGTGGATGTTGCCCACGCCCCGCGTGCCGCGCACGGCGATCGCCTTGAGGTTCTTGGAGCCCGCCACGGCGCCCACGCCCGAACGGCCGGCGGCGCGATGCAGGTCGTTGACGATGCAGGCGAACAGGACCTGGTTCTCGCCGGCGCGACCGATGGACGAGACGCGGGTGAGCGGATCCTGGGATTCCTTCTTGAGGATCTCCTCGGTCTGCCAGGTGGTCTTGCCCCACAGGTGGGTGGCATCGCGAAGCTCGGCCTTGTCATCGACCACCGAGAGGTACACCGGCTTGGCCGAGCGACCCTCGAAGATGATCATGTCCCAGCCGGCCATCTTGAGCTCGGCACCCCAGTAGCCACCGGAGTTGGAGCAGGCGATGGCGCCGGTGAGCGGGCCCTTGGTGATCACCGAGTAGCGCCCGCCCGTGGAGGCCATGGTGCCGGTGAGGGGGCCGGTGGCCCAGATGATCTTGTTGTCCGCGCCTAGGGGGTCGACCTTGGCATCGACCTCCTCGACGAAGTACTTGGTGGCCAGACCGCGCTGGCCGAGGTATTCGCGCGCCCAGTCCATGCGCAGCGGCTCGCTGACACAGGTGCCCGCGGTGAGGTTGACCCTCAGGAGTTTTCCAGCCCAGGACATGTGTGAATCTCCTTCAGGAGGCCGCGGGCTGGTTGCCCAGCTTGTCGGCCCATTGCTTCATGCGGTCGAGGCCGGTCCAGTTGGCATCGACGTAGGTGATGGCGCCGGTGGGGCAGGCTTCGGCGCAGGCCGGCTCGCCGCCGCAGAGGTCGCACTTCTGGACCTTGCCGGTTTCCTGGACGTAGTTGACCGTGCCGAAGGGGCAGGCGATGGTGCAGACCTTGCACCCCACGCAGACATCGTCGACCACCACCTTGGCGCCCGTGCCGGCGTCGAGCTTGATGGCCTCCACCGGACAGGCGTGCAGGCACCAGGCCTCGTCGCACTGCGTGCAGGTGTAGGGGACCTTGCGCCCGGTCTGATGGAAGTCGAAGACCTTGATGCGGGACTTGGCGGTGGCAAAGGTGCCGTAGTTCTCGTAGCTACAGGCCATCTCGCACTGCAGACACCCGGTGCATTTGTCCGGGTTGATGTGCAGGGATTTCTGCATGGTTCCTCCAGGGGGTGGATGGGCAGGTCGACACGGGTGCTGCGCCCATCCGTGTATTCTCTTATGCAATGGTGGACATAGGCAAGGCTGATGTCTGGCTTGCCCTCCGAGTTCCACGGCGATCGCTGGCCGGATCTGCCGTCCGGACCGTTTTGATGCGTCGCAGCGGACCGCAATCCCGATCGGCGGGGATTTCATTCGCCAGCCGGGCCGTGTCGTGGAACACTCTCGGCTGCGCGTCGGCAGGCCCGCCCGCCGCTGCCGGCTCATCCGCCGACGCATCGCCTACCCTCAAAGGAGATTCTCCATGGATCACTCCGTCAGCCTGAAGGTCAACGGCAAGGCCGTGACCGTCCAGGTGGAGCCCCGGACGCTGCTCGTCCAGCTGATTCGAGACCACCTCAAGCTGACCGGCACCCATGTCGGGTGCGACACCGCGCAGTGCGGCGCCTGCACCGTGCACCTGAACGGCCGTGCCGTGAAGGCCTGCTCGATCCTGGCCCTGCAGGCCCAGGGCGGCGAAGTCACCACCATCGAGGGGCTCTCGCCTGATGGCCAGCACCCGATGCAGGTCGCCTTCAAGGACTGCCATGCGCTGCAGTGCGGCTTCTGCACGCCGGGCATGGTGATGTCGGCGGTGCAGCTCCTGAAAGACCATCCGGGCGCCACCGAGCAGCAGATCCGCGAGGGTCTCGAGGGCAACCTGTGCCGCTGCACCGGCTACCACAACATCGTGCGGGCGGTCTCGGCCGTCGCGGCCCGCGGCTGAGCAAGGAGCAGGGCATGTACGCATTCGAATACCTCCGGCCCGACACCCCCGCGGCCGCGGCTGCGGCCGCCAGCGGCGCCGATGCGCGCTATCTCGCCGGCGGCCAGAGTCTGGTCCAGGCGATGAAGCTGCGCCTGTCCAGCGCCGAGCGCCTGGTCGATCTCGGCGGACTCGACGCGCTGCGCGCCATCGAGGTGTCGGGTGGTCGCGTCGTGATCGGCGCCATGGCCACCCACGCCCAGGTGCATGCCTCGGCCGCCGTGCGTGGCGCCATTCCGGCGCTGGCCGACCTCGCCGGCGGCATCGGCGACGCCATGGTGCGCAACATGGGCACCCTGGGCGGGTCGTTTGCCAACGCCGATCCGGCCGCCTGCTATCCGGCCGCCGCGGTGGCGCTGGGCGCCACCATCCGCACCGATCGCCGCGAGATCCCGGCCGAGGCCTTCTTCACCGGCCTCTACGAGACCGCGCTGCAGCCCGGCGAGCTGATTCTTTCGGTGAGCTTCCCGGTGCCCACGCGGGCGGCCTACGCCAAGTTCAAGCAGCCGGCCTCGCGCTTCGCGCTGGTGGGCGTGATGGTGAGCCAGTCGCCGGCCGGGGTGCGGGTGGGGGTCACCGGCGCCCGCGCCTGCGTGTTCCGCTGCGCCGAACTCGAGGCAGCTTTGAACGCGAGCTTCACGCCCGAGGCCGCCGCCGCGGTGAAGCTGCCGGTGGCCGGCATGAACGCCGACCTTCACGCCTCGGCCGAGTACCGGGCCGCCATGGTGGTCACCACGACCGCCCGGGCCGTCAAGGCGGCCCTCGGCCGCTGAGCGCCGCATCCGCCCGCCCCGGCCTGCGCCCGGGCGGGCTGCCCTCTGACGGGCCGCTCGCGCCCGTCGTCCACCCAGCCTCGCCATGACCGCCATCACCGATGTCGACCACCTGATCGCGGTGCTCGCCGATCAGCAGTACGTGGCCGACCGCCGTCTGGCCACCTCGGTGTTCCTCGCGCTGCGGCTGCAGCGGCCCCTGCTGCTCGAAGGCGAAGCGGGCGTGGGCAAGACCGAACTCGCCAAGGCTCTGGCCGGCGCGCTGGGCGCCCCGCTGATCCGCCTGCAGTGCTACGAGGGCCTGGACGTCGCCCAGGCCGCCTACGAGTGGAACGTGCCCCGGCAGATGCTCGAGATCCGGCTTGCCGAGGCGCTCGGCCGGCAGGACCAGGGCAGCCTCTCGGCCTCGCTCTACCGGCGCGAGATGCTGATCGAGCGGCCGCTGCTGGCGGCCCTCACCCAGGAGCGCGCGCCGGTGCTGCTGATCGACGAGCTCGACCGCGCCGACGAACCCTTCGAGGCCTATCTGCTCGAGATGCTGGCCGAGCGGCAGATCACCATCCCCGAGATCGGCACGATCCGCGCGGCCCATCCGCCGATCGTGCTGCTCACCTCCAACCGCACCCGCGAGCTGCATGACGCCCTGCGCCGGCGCTGCCTCTACCAGTGGGTGGACTATCCCGACGCCGCGCGTGAACTCGCCATCCTGAGCCGCAGGGCGCCCGGCGCGTCGCAGCGCCTGGCCGCCGAGGTGGTGGCCTTCGTGCAGCGCATGCGCGAGCTCGACCTCTTCAAGGCGCCCGGGGTGGCCGAGGCGATCGACTGGACCAACGCGCTGCTCGCCCTCGATGCGATGGCGCTCGACCCGGCCTCCATCGAAGCCACCCTCGGCGTGCTGCTGAAGTACCAGGACGACATCGCCCGGCTGTCCGGCGGCGACATCGCGCAACTGCTCGACGCGCTGCGCGCCCGCGAGCTGCCAGCAGCCTGATCCGTGTCGGGAGAACTCGCCGGCAATGTGCTGCGCTTCGCGCGCGTGCTGCGCGCCGCCGGCATGCCGGTGGGCACCGACCGGGCGCTGCGCGCGGTGGCCGCCCTCGAGGTGATCGGCGTAGCCCGGCGCGACGACGTGCATGCCGCGATGTCGGCGGTGATGCTCGACAGCCACGCCCAGCAGCCGGTCTTCGACGCCGCCTTCGAGGCGTTCTGGCGCGATCCCCGCCTGCTGGAGCGGGTGCTGGCCAGCCGACTGCCGCAGGTGGCCGACGCGGCCCCGGCCCCCGCGCCCCGCGGCAACCGGCGGGTGGACGAGGCGCTGGCCGCGCAGGCCGGCGGCGTACCGGGGCCGCAACGGCAGGACACCGAGACCGTGGCCGATGCCGCGCTCAGCCACTCGGCGCGCGAGCGGCTGCGCAGCACCGACTTCGAGGCGATGAGCGTGGCGGAGTTCGCGCTCGCCGAGCAGCTTGCCCGCAGCGTGGCCCTGCCCCTGCGGCCCGTGGTCAGTCGCCGGTTCACGGCGGCGGCGCGCGGCCGGATCGACCTGCGGGCCAGCCTGCGCGCCACGCCGCGCCAGCCCGATGCGCCCGCGCTCGCGCACCAGCGCCGACGCCGCCTGCCGCCGCCGGTGGTGATGCTCATCGACATCTCCGGCTCGATGGAGCGCTACGCCCGGGCCTTCCTGCACTTCGCCCACGGCATCACCCGACGCCAGCGCAACACCCACACCTTCGTGTTCGGCACCCGTCTCACCGACATCTCGCGCTGCCTGCGGCACCGCGACCCCGACGAGGCGCTTGCGCTGGCCGGTCGCGCCGCCAGCGACTGGCAGGGCGGCACTCGCATCGCCAGCAGCCTGGATGCCTTCAACCGCCAGTGGGCTCGGCGGGTGCTCACCCGCAACGCCTCGCTGCTGCTGGTCACCGATGGCCTGGACCGCGGCGATGCCGCCGAACTCGATCAGGCCGCGGCCACGCTCGCCCGCTGGGCGCGGGAAATCATCTGGCTGAACCCGCTCCTGCGGTACGATGGCTTCGCGCCGAAGGCGGCCGGGGTGCGCGCGCTGCTCCCGCACGTCACCGCCATGATTCCGGTTCACACTCTGCGCAGCCTGACGGACATCCGGCAGGCCATCGAACGGCAGCGCGGCGCCGCCCCCGGCGCGGGCTTCAGGCCCGCCCGGCGGCGCAACGCAGTCTGACACCACAGGATCCGCATCCATGAATCTCCAGGGAGAACGCCGCCTGCCTGCCAGCCCCGAGCAGGCCTGGGCGGCACTGAACGATCCGCAGGCGCTGAAGGCCTGCATCACCGGCTGCGAGTCGCTCGAGCTCACCGGCCCCGACGAGTATTCGGTGGTGATGGCGGTGCGGGTCGGCCCGGTCAACGCCCGCTTCAAGGGCCGGCTGCGGCTGCTCAACATCCAGCCCCTGCAGTCCTACACCATCGAGTTCGACGGTCAGGGCGGCGTGGCCGGCTTCGGCAAGGGCTCGGCCGATGTGGCCCTGTCGGCCGATGGCGATCAGACCCTGCTGCGCTACGGCGCCAAGGCGCAGGTGGGCGGCAAGATCGCGCAGATCGGCTCGCGGCTGGTCGATTCGGCGGCCGAGAAGGTTGCCGGCGAATTCTTCGCCGCCTTCGAGAAGTACCTCACCGAGCAGGCCGCTGCCGCCGCAGCGCCTGCGGGCGAGGGCTCGGCTGAGGCCGCGCCGCAGGGGGCCGAGGCGGGTGGCGCACCCACCGCGACGCCGGCCGAGCCTGCCGCCGCGGGCGGTCTGCCCTGGGGCTGGATCGCCCTGGGCGCGGCAGTGCTGGCCGCCGCGGCCTGGCTGCTGGCGCGCTGACGTCTCTCGCTGCGAAGGAACACGACATGGACAGCCTCGATCTGCAGGTGCTCAGGCAGGCCCGCGACTGGCGGACCGAGGGCCATCGGGTATGGCTCGTCACTGTGGTGGAGACCTGGGGCTCAGCGCCCCGGCCCCCGGGTGCGCTGCTCGCCCTGCGCGATGACGGCCTGGTGGTCGGCTCGGTGTCGGGCGGCTGCGTCGAGGATGACCTCATCGAGCGGGTCCGCCAGGGCGAGCGCGTCGACAAGCCCTCGGAGATCCGCTACGGCGTCAGCAAGGAGGAGGCTGCACGCTTCGGCCTGCCTTGCGGCGGCAACCTGCGCCTGGTGCAGGAGCCGCTCGTCGATGCGGCCTGGATCGATGAACTGCTGGCGCGCACCGCGCGACATGAGCTGGTCGGGCGACGCCTGCACCTGCCCACCGGCGCGGTCACGCTCGAGCCCGCGCGCCGCGGCGAGGCCTTCAGCTTCGATGGCCAGACCCTGCGGGCGGTGTTCGGGCCGCGCTGGCGCCTGCTGATGATCGGCGCCGGTCAGCTCTCCCGGGCGCTGGCCCAGATGGCGCTGATGCTCGACTTCGAGGTGATCTGCTGCGATCCGCGCGAGGAGTTCAACACCACCTGGGATCTGCCTGGCACCCGTTACGCGCCCGGCATGCCCGACGACGTGGTGCTCGAACTGGAACTCGACCCGCACAGCGCGGTGGTCGCCCTCACCCATGACCCCAAGCTGGATGACATGGCCCTCCTCGAGGCGCTGAAATCGCCGGCCTTCTATGTGGGCGCGCTGGGCTCGCGGGCCAACACCGCCAGCCGCAAGCAGCGTCTGGCGCTCTTCGATCTCTCGGCCGACGAGATCAACCGCCTGCACGGGCCGATCGGGCTGGACATCGGCAGCCGCACCCCGGGCGAGATCGCGGTGTCGATCCTTGCCGAGATCATCGCGGTGCGCAATTCGGTCGAGCTGCGGCAGAAGAAGCCGGTGGAAGTCACCGGCCCGGCCTGCTCGCTCTGAGCCGACGCCGGGGCCCTCGCGCCCCGGCCGCGCCACCATGAGTCGCCAGGGTCCGGTCGTCCCGATCCGTCTCGAGTACACGCTGCAGTCGCCCAGCGACGGCCTGCTCAGCAATCCCTTCATGCGGGTGCTGGGCAGCCTGCACCGCCAGGGCTCGATTGCCGGCGCCGCCCGCGAGCTCGGCTGGTCGTACCGGCATCTCTGGGGCTACCTGAAGGCCCGTGAGCTCGAACTGGGCCGGCCGCTGATCCTGTGGGACAAGGGCCGGGCGGCGCGTCTGAGCGAGTTCGCCGAGAAGCTGCTCTGGGCCGAGACCCGGATCATGGGCCGGCTGGCCGCCCCGATCGAGAACCTCGCCACCGAGATCAGCCGCGAACTCTCGCTCGCCTTCGATGACGAGGTGCCGATCGCCGGCTGCGCGGCCAGCCATGACCTGGCGCTGCCCGAGCTTCGCCGCCTGTGCGGCGATGCCGGACTGATGCTCGACATCCGCTTCGAGGGCAGCGTCGCCGCACTGCAGTCGCTGCGGCGCGGCCAGTGCCGATTCGCCGGCATCCACCTGCCTCTGGACGTGCCGGGCCTGGGTGCCAAGGGCTCGGCCATCCACCGGGCCTTCGCCACCCGCCTGCGCCCGGGGCGCGAGAAGCTGATCCGGGTGTGCTCGCGCGAGCAGGGGCTGATGCTCGCGGCCGGCAACCCGCTGTCCGTCACCGGCGTCGCCGACCTGCCGCGCCTGCGCTTCGTCAACCGTGCGCCGGGCACCGGCACCCGAGCCCTGCTCGATGACCTACTCGCGCAAGCTGGCATCGCGGCCAGGCAGATCCGCGGCTATCAGCAGGAAGAGGCCAACCACCTGTCGGTGGCCATCGCGGTGGCCACCGGCGCGGCCGATGCCGGCTTCGGTCTGCGCGCAGCGGCGGCCGCGCACGGCCTGAGCTTCGTGCCGATCGTGACCGAGGCCTACTTCCTGGTGTGCGACCGTTCGGTGCTGGAATCGGCGCCCGGCGAGCGCCTGCGCGCGGTGCTGGCCTCGACGGCGTGGCGCGAGGCGCTGGAGGCTTTGCCGGGCTACTCGGCCGAGGCGGCGGGCAGCGTGGTCTCGCTGCGCCGCACCCTGCCCTGGCTGCGCTGAGCGGCCAGGTGACCGGGCGGCCGCGGCCGCCCGTGCGCGGGCTCAGGTGTTCTGCACCACGATGCTCGGGAACTTCGAGCTCATGTCGCGCGCCTTCTCGGCGATCTTCACCGCCACGGCGCGCGCGATGGCGCGGTACTGCGCTGCCAGGGGGCCGTCAGGCTCGGCCACCACGGTGGGCTGCCCGGCATCGGTCTGCTCGCGGATGCGGATGTCGAGCGGCAGGCCGCCGAGGTAGTCGACGCCATAGTCGGTGGCCATGCGCTCGCCGCCACCCTGGCCGAAGATGTGCTCGCTGTGTCCGCAGCTGGAGCACACATGGATGGCCATGTTCTCGACGATGCCCAGGATGGGCACCCCCACCTTCTCGAACATCTTCAGGCCCTTGCGGGCATCGAGCAGCGCGATGTCCTGTGGCGTGGTCACGATCACCGCGCCGGTGACCGGGATCTTCTGCGACAGGGTGAGATGGATGTCGCCGGTGCCCGGGGGCATGTCGACCACCAGATAGTCGAGGTCGCGCCAGTTGGTGTCACGCAGCAGTTGCTCGAGCGCCTGCGTGACCATCGGGCCGCGCCAGACCATCGGCGTGTCGGTGTCGATGAGAAAGCCGATGGAGCTGGCCTGGATGCCGTGGCCCTCCATGGGCTCGAGGGTCTTGTTGTCGCGGGTCTCGGGCCGGCCCGAGATGCCCAGCATGGTGGGCTGCGAGGGGCCGTAGATGTCGGCATCGAGCATGCCCACGGCGGCGCCTTCGGCGGCCAGCGCCAGGGCCAGGTTGACCGCGGTGGTGCTCTTGCCCACGCCCCCCTTGCCCGAGGCCACCGCGATGATGTTCTTCACGTTGGGCATGAGCTTCACGCCCCGCTGCACCGCGTGGGCGATGATGCGCTGGTAGACGTTGGCGCTGACATTGGCCACGCCGGGCAGCCCGCGCAGCGCGGCGATCACCGCGCGACGGATCGGGTCGATCTGCGAGCGGGCCGGGTAGCCGAGTTCGACATCGACGCTCACGGAGTCATCGTCGATGCGGATGTTGCGCGCCGACTTGCCGGCGACGAGATCCTTGCCGGTGTTGGGATCGATGACACCCGACAGCGCCGCGCGGACGTCGGCTTCGGAAACAGGCATTCGGCACTCCTGGAGACGCCCGCGACCAGGGAGCCGCGCGGCAGGAAAGCCGGGGAGTTTAGCAAGTCCGTTTGCTAAGATCGGGGCTTCCCCCTTCAGCCTCGGGATCCTGCCGCCACCGGCAGCCCTCGTCCGGAACCGCCATGGCCGCGCGCCGTCTGTTCGTCACCACCGCCCTGCCCTACGCCAACGGCTCCTTCCACATCGGCCATTTCATGGAGTACATCCAGGCCGACATCTGGGTGCGGTTCCAGCGCATGCGCGGCCACGACGTGCACTTCGTGTGCGCCGATGACGCGCACGGCGCGCCGATCATGCTCAAGGCGCAGGCCGAGGGCATCCGCCCCGAAGACCTGGTGGCGCGCATCGCCGCCGAGCGGCCGCGCTACCTGAACGGC
>JBIKWU010000146.1:0-9345 GCA_044356115.1 Burkholderiaceae bacterium | reverse complement strand
TGCGCAGTGCATGCGGACGGCGACATGCCCGTTCATGCGGTGTTTCGTGTCGGCCTGGGCGTGCCCAGCCGCGACAGCAGCGCCTGGGGAATGCCCTGCGGGAACCACAGCATCTGGCTCCACCGCACGCCGCGCATCGGCGTGCTGCCGGGCTCGATGAGGGTGGGGACATGCAGCGGCGCGAGCTGCGGCCGACGGTCGCGCAGCCACAGGCTGCCGGTGCACCTGGCCATGGCCACGAAGGTGGTGGGCACGTGGTCGAGTTCGACGTGAGGATGGCCCGGTCGGTCGGCGTTCCAGCCACCGCGCCTGGCGAGCAAGCGCGCCGGCCATGAATGGCGGGCCGTCTCCTCCTCGATGAAGGCAATGAGCCGCTCCTGGGCAGCAGCCTCCCCCAGGCCATGCTCGGGTTCCACGAGGTTCAGCAGCGCGGCGGCGGTGTTCCAGTCACGGCGGTAGCGCGGGTCGCGCTGTCCGATGGAGATGGTCAGCTGCAGCCAGGCGCCGGCCGGGCGGGCGTCAATGGCGGACGGTGCTGCATCGTTTGCCCTGCCCGGTGCGGCAGGCGCGGCCGGCGCGCGGCCCAGGCCGCGCCAGCTGATGGTGGCGCGGGGGGGCCCGCCCACATTGTGAAGCAGCGCGGGCTGCGTCTCCCCGCGTCTGCCGATCGCGCTGCTCGTGGCCCTCATGCCGCCTCCTCGCAGGCGGCTCCTGCCGGGCATGATCCCGTCAGCGTCTGCCAGGCGGCACGGTAGCGCGTCAGCACCAGGTCCACGTCGGCCTCGGCCTGCAGTCGCCCGGCAGCGAACATCGCCGCCAGCAGGTTTCCCTGGCGCTCGGCAGCCTCCGGAGAGCTCGAGAGCGACAGGGCGTCCAGTCGCTGCAGGAGGTGCTTCCAGATGCGATGGCGCTGGCCAGTGGGGTGCACCTGCTCGTGGATTTCCTGCACGCAGACCACGTCGCGGACCGTCTCGGCCACTGCTTCGGCCGCGACCACGGACAGCCGATGCAGCGCGCCGCCCTCGGCGTCGCCGAACAGCCACTCGGCCAGCGCGTGGCGCTTGCCGTCCGGGCAGGAGGCAAGCGCGTCGGTCACGATGGTGGTGAGCTCGCCGTCCGGCAGCCCCGTGGCCGCGAGGGCGAGCTTCACGCGGTTGACAGGGTCGCGCTCCGCCAGGATGCGGGTCATCGGGTCCTCGGCCCGGGCTGCCGCCTGGCGCCAGGCCTCACGGTGGCAGGCGAGCAGCCTCGCATCGTCGAGCTTGCCACCCGCGGCCGCGAACGGCATGGAGTTGAGCGCGGCGATCCACGCCGAGTCTTCGATGCGCGCGGCAGCATCGGCCGTCAGCCTGGCCGCATGCACCGCGGCCACGTTGGTGGCCACCATGCCCGCGCGGCGGGCGCTGAGCACCGCGCGACCCTCCGCGAGCAGGGCGGCCAGCAGCCGCACATAGCGGGCGATCGACGCCCCCCATTGCGCCTGCACCATGGGCAATCGGTCGCGCGTGGCCTGCAGCGCTTGCGTCCACAGCGCGCGAGCCTGCTCATCCGGTCTGACCTGCGCGGCGCGGATGACCGCCTCCTGATCGGCCTCGCCGAAGGCGCGCCAGTCGGGCATGCGGGCCTGCAGGGCGAAGCGGTCGGCCAGCGCCAGATCGAGCGGCTGGCTGCCGGCGTAGAGGGCCTCGTCCTCGTCCTCATCGGCGGGCGGATTCATCGCTGCCCAACGGTGCTGCAGCGCCTCCAGCGCGATGCCCTGCACGCGCTTCTCGTGGATGATCGGAAACAGGCGGTTCTGCACATCCAGCCGCGCGCGTGAGATCTCGTCGATGAACACGCACTGCGCGCCCCAGATCGAGGCCGGCGTCTGGACGAATCGCAACTGCCCGCGTTCATCGGGCAAGGGGTAGCCCACGAGATCGTCGAAGTTGACCAGCGCGGCGTTGTAGTGCCGCCAGGACAGGTCGAGGGTCTCGGCGAGGCGCTCCAGCAGCAGTGACTTGCCGCTGCCGTGCGAGCCGATGAGCAGCAGCGGGCAGCGGGTGGCCAGAGAGGCCAGCACCACGGGCTCGAGCGAGGCCAGGCCCACCAGACCCAATCGGGCGATGAGGTCACGTCTGGGTGGGTCGGCCGGCGGGAGCGCCGACGGGTTCGTTGCGGTGGCTGCGGCGGGCGCCGCGCGGGAAGACCTGATGGCCATGGGAGTTCTCCTCGTCGTCCGAAATCCGCAGGGCGCGGATCGGCCGGACGACAGGAGGCCTCACCAACGCTTTAGCAGCACTTGTGAGTCGCCCTGCAAGTTGTCGTTTAAATCGGCGACGCCTGGATTGGCGGGGTCAGGCTCCCCTTGGAACTGCGATGTCAGATCACGCGGCCACCACGCCCTGACCGGACGGTGTCGTCCGTGTCCTGCTCAAGGATTGTCGGGGTGGATCAGCGTCTTCTCGGAAAAACAAAGCCCTCCGTGATGGAGGGCCGACGCTGTACCTGCTTGGTTGCCCTCGAGGGGCCACATCTGCTTTCGCATCCACCTTGCCCGGGGGGCAGGTTGGCGTGGGCGTCGGCCCAACTCTTGATGACAGGAGGTGAGCTTACCCCGGTCGAATGCCGCGGGCAAGCCCTCCGACATGACCGAAGACGCGGAGTTCGGCGGCACGATGGGTATGCTCGAAGACCCAGGCAAACTCATCGTGAAGCCATGAAATCCTTCCCACTCCGCGTCATGGCCATCTGCTCGACCGTGGCGTCTCTGGTTCTGCCCGCGGTTGCGTTCTCGCAGGATCATCAGCGCGCCGCGCACCGGCACACCATGACACCCGCACCCCAGGACGCCCGAGTGGCGGTAGCGTTTCCCGAGCCGATGCGCTCGCATACCTTGTCCAACATGCGCGACCACCTGGCCGCGCTGGGGGAGATTCAGGCCGCATTGGCACGGGCTGACTATGACTTGGCGGCCGACATCGCCGAGAAGCGGCTAGGCATGTCATCGCTGGAATCGCATGGTGCCCATCATGTGGCGCGGTACATGCCGAAGGCGATGCAGGATGCCGGCTCGGCCATGCATCGCAGTGCCAGCCAGTTCGCGATCATCGCCAAGGACGCTTCGGTCACCGGCGACTGGAAGTCGGCTCTGGGTGGCCTGGCGCGCCTGAACCAGACCTGTGTCGCCTGTCACGCGGGTTTCCGCTTGAAGTAGTGGCTCCGCGCTGTCTTGCGCCGATTGGCCTACGGCATTGGCGTTTCCGGGGGGTTGGAATTCGACCCCGTACCCGTTTCACCGCGACACACCAGGCGCAGCCGTTGTCGGCGCTGAAGATGCGCCTGCCAGCAGGGCAGCATAGGCATGCGCCCGCCGCTCGGCAAACCCATCCACCATCAGACCTACGCCTGAGAAGAGCACCAGCGCGATGCCCAGACCACGGGTGAAGTCACTGGCTGTGGCAAATCGCAGCGCCATACCCAAGGCACCCATGAGACCCCAGAGCACCAGGTACTTGCCCCAGGCCTTGTTCACCTTCTCCATGCGCGCCGATTCCCTGACCATCGTGAGTTGCGGGTCGGTCTGCAGTCCCTGCTGAAGTTGCGCCACCTGGCTGGGTGCTCGAAGACCCACCAGGCCGCCCACCGCGGTCATCACCAGGCCCATCACCAGAAAGGGAATCGCCACGCCTCGCGTGAAGCTGCTCACGCCATCAGCGAGCAGCCAGACACCGAACACCAGGCTGAGCAGACCGATCGGCAGGATGAAAACGAGAGCCTCGATCTTCTCGCCCTGGAAGTACCACTCGATGGCTCCCGGAAGCCCGAGCGCGGCAGGTATGGCGGTATTCATGGAGGTCTCCTGAGGATTGAAGGGGTCGAGCGTGCATTGGACCTGGCCTGCCTTCGGGCCGCTTCGGGCGTCTGGCGGGTCCAGGCTCGAAACGCCCGATAGAAGGAATTCGGCTCCTCGAACCCAAGCAGGAAAGCGATCTCGGCGGCGGGAAGTTCGGTCTTGATGAGGTAATGCTGGGCGAGAGCCTGACGGGTTTCCTGCAACAACGCGCTGTAGCGCAGCCCCTCGGCGGCGAGGTGGCGCTGAAGCGTGCGCCGGCTGATGGCGAGCTTGGCGGAGACCGCATCCATGTCACCCTGGCCGCTGGGCAGCGCCTCCAGCAACGCGGCGCGCACGCGCTGCCCCACCGTCACCCCTGCAGCCAGCTCGGCAAGGCGCGTACGAAGTTCCGGCTCGAATGCCGCCCACAGGCCTTCGTTGGTCGTGAGGAACGGGCGGCGCGCATCCTCGCGGGCAAAGGCGATCTGGTGGCGGTTCCCACGGCTGATCTCCACGCCAAGAAATCGGGCATAGGCAGCCGCGGGGCTTGGCGGCGTGGGTGTCGTGACCCGCAGGGGCCGGATCATTTCGCGCGTGCCCATCCGAGCCAGTCCGACGAAGAACAGAAGCTCGGTGATGGCCAGGGAGGGTGGCGGAGGGTGACGAGGGTCGGGCCAGTCGAGATCCAGGACCGCGTGGCCGGCATCCTCCCAGACCCACAGTTGCATGGGTGCCACCAGTGCCTTGTAGCGGGCGATGCGCTGCACCGCGACCAGGAAGCTGGGGCTGCACAGGGCGGCGAACAACGCGGGCGAGAACGTCTCGCTGCGCACCGCCTGGCAAACGCGCAGCGGGAAAAGAGGATCCCCCAACTCCGCTTCCAGTCCGGCCCAGAAGCGATGGAAGTCTGCAGCCTCCAGACGGACTTCCCCCCGGGTGAGCAGATCTTCCGGCAAGCACGCCCGGCGCAGAACATTGGCCGGCGATACGCCCATGTCCTTCAGGAGCGGGCGCCATGTGGATTCCAGGGCATAGGTGGCGGAAGTGGCAGCGCGCATGCGGGTGATGTCAGGTCCCAGGGTTACCCAGTCCGAACTGCGCGCGAATGCCGCCGATGAAGTCGGGGTCATCGGACTCCCGGCGCACGCCCAGAATGTGCCCGGCATCCAACCCGGCCTCGTAGCGTAGCCGATCGGATTCGTCGACTGTCGCACGGTGGATCACGCCGGCCACCAGTTCGGCGGGCGAGGCCTGGGTGGCCATGGGAGCGAGCGCCGACACGAAGGCGCCGACCAGCGGCTGGTACTCGGACAGCGCGGAGTCATTGCTGAAGTCGAACGAGCGACCAGCGAAGTCGGTCTGGACCATCCCGGGCTCGATGATCTTGACGCGTACCCCCAGGGGCAGGAGTTCGTAGTGCAGGGCCTCGGACAGACCTTCGACTGCGAACTTGCTGCCGTGGTAGAGCGTGCCGAGGGGAAAGGTGATCTTTCCCCCCATGGAGGAGATGTTGACGATCACCCCACTGCGCTGGCGTCGAAAGTGCGGCAGCACCGCCTGGGTGGCGGCGAGCAGGCCGATGACGTTGACGTCGAACTGCCGGCGCACCTTGTCCAGGGGCGTCGCTTCCAGCGGGCCATAGGCGCCGTAGCCCGCGTTGTTCAGAAGCGCATCGATGCGGCCGAAGCGCGCGAGGCCCGTCTCGACGGCCGCGCCGATGGACGAGATGTCCAGCATGTCCAGACGGGCCACCAGGACACGGTCCAGGGCGTTCAGTTCGGTCTCCCGCTCGGGAGACCGCATGGTGGCAATCACGTTCCAGCCCTCGGACTGGAAGCGGCGTGCGGACGCCCTGCCGATGCCGCTGGACGCTCCGGTGATCAGGATGGTTTTGCTCATGACGGTCAATCTCCTTGACCGTCACTTTAGGAACCTGAATGGGCCGAAACAGTGGCGATTGGCGTCTATCGACTATCCGATGGCGACAGCCTTTGCAAATCCCGACAGACACCCAGGCTCCAACGGAAGAGCCCCATGAATCCTGAGTCTGCGCCTCTCGTCCCATGCGGGCGCGACAAGATCCGGCATCTCATTCCCGCGGGACTGAGGCAGGGGCCTGCGCGCGCGTGCCTTCGAGGGGAATCCCGCCATCGCGCCCCTGACGTTCAGGCCAGCTCGAAGCCCTTGAACCCGCTCGCCTTCATCTCGTCGCAAATCCGGCAGCACGTCCTTGAAGCGCGGCGGATGGCGCACCTGGAACGGCAACCGGGGATGAACACGTCTGCGCTGCTGGACACGCTTCATCGCCTGGGGGGACTGGGGCGCGTCATGACCCGCAGGCCGAGGACGAGCCCGGCTCGCCAGGCCGCTGTCCGGGTGTCGATCTCGACCTGCCGGTCATCCCGCGGGTCGTGGTTTCGCAGTTTCACGAACAGGGCGCAGCCGGTTCGGCAGAAGGGCGCATGCGAGGACCCGGGAGGGTTGCGCAGGTAGGTGCCCGGGCCGTAATCCCCACGCTCGTCGGAGAAGACGCCTTCGAGCACCGGAATCTCTTCGCCCAGGTCGTGAGTGTGCGACTTGAACGCGGAACAGGGCGCATAGCGCACCACCGAGGTGGCCCTCGCGACTTACCCGCCGTCGTGTTCGAGCCTCTTGCGCTCCACGCCGGGCGCCGGGGAGTTCACCCAGGGCACGTCATGGATGGCCACGGTGCAGCGGTCGGCCCAATGGGCGCGGATGGAATGGGTTGGATCGAGCATGGACCACATCGTAGCGCTTGATGTGCGGGGTGCCTGTCCGGCTTTTCAGGCTGGTGCGCTTGGGCAGAATCTCCCAGTGCATCGATTTTTCCGCCTGAAATCGGCCGTCACGCGGATGCTCGGCGGTGGGCTTGGGCGCGTGGCGGGGAGATGAGTGCTGCTGCGGGGGGCCGATGAATCATGGGACTCACCGTTCCAAGGTGCGAGCAGCGGCAAGCCTTGCCTTGTGATGCCCGTCTTGGCTTAATGCCAAGCCCAGTCCATGGCCAATGCACAACCCAACCGGCTGCCAACTCCATGAAGCCTTCGATCCTGCTGCTTGCTGCGCTGGTCTGCGCGCCCGCCCATGCCGCACCGGCGAAGAACGGCAATTTCTCGTTGACCTGCACCCTGACCGAGAAGCGGCAAGTCACCGGCGGCATGCTGGTCGGCACGAAGATGGCCCCGCAGCGTGCCAAGGTGGACTACCTTGAAAAGTGATCCCTGCCGGCATGTGCTTCAGACCAATGAGCGCCTGAGACCGTGCGCGCCAACCCGACCGCCTTCCTCCGCCCAACCACAAGCCCTCGCCACATGAATCGTCTACCTCTGATCGCTGTCCTTTGCCTTGCCTCTCCGCTGGCCATGAGCGCGCCGCTCAAGGGCTCCGTGTACTCGCCGAGTCCGGGCGTCGTCTGCGACAAGAAGGCCCAGTTCTGCGCTGACGAACAGGGCATCTCCCTTGGCTACACCAAGGAGTACCTCGGACAGAAGGCCGAGGACGCGATGATGGCGAGGATCAGGGAAGGCGGCGGACCGGCCAACTACGACCTCACCTGGTTCGCGTTCAGCAATGGCGTCGACTGCAAGACCAAGGAGAAGGTCTGCCGTGTCTCCAAGCACAGCGACAAGGTGGACGCCGCCCACACGAAGGCCTTGTTCGGGCGCTGAAGGCGGCGTCGGTCCGCTCGGGTTCGTTGATCGGCGCCCCATCGGCGCGCCCGACACGATTGATGCGATCAAGTCGAGGTGCTGATCGCGGAGACAGCTTCTGCTGAGAGCCAACGACGCCTGTTTGCGGGTTCGCGAACCTGGCGTCGTGGGGCCGATGCCACCTACTTTGAAGTGGCCGGCGCAGCCCCTGATGGCGAGGCGGAAACCCCCTGCAGCACCGCCGCGTAGGCGTGCGCCCGTCGCTCGGCAAACCCGTCCACCATCAGACCTACGCCGCTGAAGAGCACCAGCGCGATGCCCAGGCCGCGGGCGAAATCGCTGTCGGTGGCAAATCGCAATCCCAGACCCAAGGCACCCATGAGACCCCAGATCACCAGGTACTTCCCCCAGGCCTGATTCACCTTTCCCATGCGCGCCGACTCCGCGGCTCTGGTCGGTTGGTGATCGGTCTGCAGGCCCTGCTGAAGTTGCGCTACCTGGCTGGGTGTGCGCAACCCGACCACGCCGCCGACGGCTGTCATCACCAGACCCATGACGACAAAGGGAATTGCCACCCCGCGCGTGAAACTGCTCGCGCCATCAACCAGCAGCCAGACACCGAAGACCACGCTGAGCAAACCGATAGGCAGGATGAACACGAGCGACTCGATCTTTTCGCCCTGGAAGTACCAGTCGACGGCGCGTATAAGCTCGAGCGAGGATGCTGTGGTGGTCATCACGGAGGGCTCCTTGGTGGGTTGAATCCGATGCGATGAGGGGCATGACGCCAAGATTGGGCAGGCCTGTCAATGGGTGTGCGCGCCGACCGAATCCTGACCACCGGGCGCGCGCAATCAGTCGTCGGATGAGAAGCCGGAGGCCTTGACCACGGGTCCCCACTTGCCGAGTTCACCCTGGACGATCCGCCCGAATTCGGCGACCGATTCACCGCCCGGCTCGAACGACAGCCGCTCCAGCCCCTCAAGCATCGCCTTGGACTTCAAGGCCGCACGGATCGCCGCGTTCAGCTTCGCCACCGTCTCCGGCGGCGTTTTCGAAGGCACGAAGACTGCAAACATCTCGTCCGCGGCAACGTCGGCGAAACCGCTTTCGGCGAAGGTCGGTACATTGGGCAAGGCGCGTGCTCGCTTCGTTCCGCTGACTGCGAGGACGCGCAGGCGTCCCGTCTGAGCGTACTGCACGACCTCCGGGAGCACGTTGATTCCCGACTGGATCTGGCCACCCAGCAGATCGGACACCAGTGGCGCACCGCCCTTGAAGGGCACGTGATTCAACGGGGCGCTGGCGGCACGGCCAAGCATCGTGCCCACGAAATGCGGTGTCGCGCCCGCGGCCGGAGAACCGTAGTTCGCGTCCTTCGGGTTTGCCTTCGCCCAGGTCACATAGTCCGCCACGGTCTTCACGCTGGTCGGGACGGCCGAACTCACGCTCAGTGCAAACGTCACTTTGGCGACCGTGCTCACGGGCTTGAAGTCGGTGATCGAGTCGTAGCCGAGCTTTCTGTAGACGTACGGATAGATCGTCAGGATCGATGCCGGCGTCAGAAGCATCACGCTGCCGTCAGCATCACCGCTCTTGACCGCCTGCGCACCGACGCGACCACCGGCACCCGCTCGGTTGTCGACGATCACCGTCGTGACCTGCCCCGCTTTCTTGCTCCACTGCTTGCTTGAGAGAATGGCGCCGACTCACCGGCGAGGAGCCTATGAGAAAGAGCCGTTTCACCGAAGAACAGATGGTTGCGATGCTTCGCGAGGCCGATCGCACATCGGTGGTCGAGGTCGCGCGCAAGAACAAGGTCACCGAGCAGACGATCTACAGCTGGCGCCAGAAGTTCGG
>JBIKWU010000393.1:0-2580 GCA_044356115.1 Burkholderiaceae bacterium | reverse complement strand
CGGGCGCGGCCATGGCCTGGAGCCTGGCCGACACCCGCATGCGCATCCTGTGCCTGGAGCAGGGCGACTGGGTCAAGCCCACCGACTACCCCAGCAATGGCCGCGACTGGGAGGCGCGTCAGCTCGGCGAGTTCAACTTCAGCCCCAATCGCCGGGCGCGGCCCACCGACTACCCCATCAACGAGCGCGAGTCACCCATCAAGGTGGCCAACTTCAACGGCGTGGGCGGCGGCACGGTGCTCTATGCTGGCCACTTCCCGCGCTTTCATCCCTCCGACTTCCGGGTGCGCAGCCTCGACGGCGTGGGCGATGACTGGCCGATCGACTACGCCACCCTCGAGCCCTTCTATGCCCTGAACGACCGCATGATGGGCATCTCGGGCCTGGCCGGTGACCCGGCCTATCCGCCCAAGCAGCCGATGATGCCGCCGGTGCCGCTGGGCAAGGCCGGCACCACCATGGCCGGCGGGCTCAACGCCCTGGGCTGGCACTGGTGGCCCTCCGACAGCGCGGTGGCCACCCAGGACTACGACGGCCGGGCGCGCTGCATCAACCTGGGCCACTGCATCGGCGGTTGCGCCCAGGGCGCCAAGGCCAGCACCGACATCACCTACTGGCCGCAGGCGATCCGCGCCGGCGTGCAGTTGCGCACCCGGGCGCGGGTGCGCGAGATCACCGTGAACGAGCACGGCATGGCCAATGGCGCCATCTACTTCGATGCCGAGGGCGTGGAGCACTTCCAGCCGGCCGAGGTGGTGATCATGGCCTGCAACGGCGTGGGCACGCCGCGCATCCTGCTCAATTCGCGCTCGGCGCAGTTCCCCGAGGGCCTGGCCAACCGCAGCGGCCTGGTCGGGCGCAACCTCATGTTCCACCCTTATGCCGCGGTGCACGGCTACTTCGAGCAGCCGCTCGATGGCCATCGCGGCCCCGGCAACAGCCTCTGGAGCCAGGAGTTCTACGAGACCGACCCCAGCCGCGGCTTCGTGCGCGGCTACACCTTCGAGTTCACGCGCGGGCGCGGGCCGGTGCTCACCGCGCTGGCGGGCATGAGCTCGGGCCGCGTGCCCTGGGGTGAGGGCCATCACGCCGCCTACCGGCGCCTGTTCGGCCGCAGCACCGGGCTGGTGGCCATCTGCGAAGACCTGCCCGAGGCGCACAACACCGTCACGCTCGACCCCGAGCTCACCGACAGCAACGGCATCCCGGCCCCGCGCATCCGCTACACCCTGAGCGAGAACAGCCAGCGCATGCTCGCCCATGCGGTTGCCCGCGGCAGCGAGCTGATGCGCGCGGCCGGCGCCCGCGACGTCAGCACCGAGGCGCCGCTTGCCGTGGGTGGCTGGCACCTGATGGGCACCGCCCGCATGGGCACCGATCCTGGCCGCTCGGTGGTCAATGAGTGGGGCCGCAGCCACGACGTGCGCAATCTGTTCATCGTCGACGGGAGCATCTTCGTCACCTCCGCCGGCGTGAACCCCACCGCCACCATCCAGGCGCTCTCGCTCTACATCGCCGACCAGATCAAGCGGCGCCTGGCCAACCTCTTCGACTGAGCCCGATCCATGAGCACCCGACCCGTGATCCCGGTGTCCGCCGAATCCGCTGAACCCGCCCTGGGCCCCGAGTCCTTGCGCGCCCTGCGCTGCCTGGTCGGCGAGATGATTCCGGCGAGCGATGAGTACCAGGTGCCGGGCGCCGACGACGAGCGCATCTTCGCGGACATCGTGGCCACGCTGCGCCCGCATGCCCGGCTCGCGGCCGATGCTCTGGAGGCGCTGGCGCAGGCCGCCGGCGGGTGCCTGGCCGACCTTCAAGGCACGGCCCGCGCCGATGCCATCACCGCGTTTCGCGCCGGTCGGGGCGCGCTGGTCTCGCTGCTGGTGAGCGTGACCGTGCAGTGCTACTACCGCGATGACCGGGTGATGCGCTCGCTGGGCATGGAGCCGCGGCCGCCCTTCCCGAAGGGCTTCGAGGTGGAGCAGGGCGACTGGTCGCTGCTCGAGCCGGTGAAGGCGCGCGCGCCGATGTACCGA
This sequence comes from Burkholderiaceae bacterium, assembly GCA_044356115.1. Lineage (GTDB taxonomy): Bacteria > Pseudomonadota > Gammaproteobacteria > Burkholderiales > Burkholderiaceae_E > Quisquiliibacterium. The sequence continues at coordinate 544 of JBIKWU010000393.1, read as the reverse complement.
CAGGTGCCCTGAGCCCGGGCACATCAGCGGTGTTCACGCCGCGCGCAGGCGGCGTGCCCGCTCACTCGTAGGCGAGCAGCACCTCGTCCATCGCCTTCTCGAGATCGGCGGCGGTGGCGCAGTGGATGAGGTGGTTGCAGAAGGGCCGATAGCGCAGCATGCCGCTGTCGCCCGAGCCCCAGCGCCCCGGAGGTTCGGGGCACAGCCACACCACCCGCTTGGCGCGGTCGGCGATCTCCTCGAACAGGTCGAGCCGCAGATCGCCGTAGTTGCTGCGACCATCGCCGAGCACCAGCACCGTGGTGCGTCGGTCGATGGTCTCCCAGTGGTTCTCGCGCAGGTCTGCGAGCGCCTGACCGTAGTCGGTGCTGCCCCCGCCCACCCGATCGATGATGCGGCGCATGGAGAGGTCGGGATCGAAGCTGCGCAGGTCTTCGCCGACATCTTCCAGTCGCGCGGAGAAGGCATAGGCCTCGAGGTCGGCCACGCCCTCGTGCAGCGCGTACAGGAACAGCAGCAGGAAGCGCACGTAGAGCGCGACCGA
>JBIKWU010000392.1:0-2582 GCA_044356115.1 Burkholderiaceae bacterium | reverse complement strand
CGGCATCATGGTGGCCCGCGGCGATCTCGCGGTCGAGGTGGGTGACGCCGCCGTGCCGGCGCTGCAGAAGCGCATGATCCGCATGGCCCGCGAGCTCAACCGCTTCGCGATCACCGCCACCCAGATGATGGAGTCGATGATCGAGGCGCCGGTGCCCACCCGCGCCGAGGTCTCGGACGTGGCCAACGCCGTGCTCGACGGCACCGACGCGGTGATGCTCTCGGCCGAGACCGCCGCCGGCAAGTTTCCCGTCGAGACCATCGAGGCCACCGCCCGCATCTGCACCGAGGCCGACCGCTCGCAGCGGGTGCCGCTCGATGGCGAGTTCCTCAACCGGCGCTTCTCGCGCATCGACCAGTCCATTGCCATGAGCGCGCTGTTCGTGGCCAATCACCTGGCCATCCGCGCGATCGTGGCGCTCACCCAGTCGGGTTCCACCGCGCTCTGGATGTCGCGGCTCGACTCTGGTGTGCCCATCTACGCGCTCACGCCCGAGGAGCGCACCCGCCGGCGCATGACCCTGTACCGCGAGGTGCACCCGGTGCTGCTGCAGTACAAGTCGGTGGAGCGCGAGGCGCTGCTGCTCGAGGCCGAGCAGACCCTGGTCGCCGCCGGCCTGGTGGGCCGAGGCGACCGCATCATCATCACCATCGGCGAGCCGATCGGCAAATCCGGCGGCACCAACACCATGAAGATCGTCACCGTCGGCGAGCACGGCTGACCCCAGGAGTCCCGCCATGTCACCGCCGCCCCGCCGTTCCCCGTCGTCCGCCCGTCGTCGGCTGCTGGCCGCGGCCGCGCTGCCCGCGCTGGGCGGCTTTGCGCCGCGCGTCATGGCCCAGCCCGCGCGCGGCTTCCCCACCCGGCCTGTGCGCGTCATCGTGCCCTTCACGCCCGGCGGCGCGCTCGACACCGTGGCCCGCATGGTCGGCCAGCGTCTGGCCGAGAAGCTCGAGCAGCCGGTGCTCATCGAGAACCGGCCCGGCGCGGCCAATGTCATCGGCAACGATCTCGTCGCCAAGGCAGCCCCCGATGGCCACACGCTGCTGTTCGCGGCCGCGCCGCTGGCGCTGAATACCGCCCTGGGCATGAAGCTGCCCTATCAGCCGCTCGCCGACTTCGCGCCCATCTCGCTGGTGGCCTCGATCCCGGTGCTGATCATGGCCCACCCCGGCACGCCCTACCGGAACCTGGCCGATCTCGTGGTCGCCGCGCGCAGCGCGCCGGTCAACTACGCCTCGCCCGGCGTGGGCTCCATGCCGCATCTCATCGGCGAGGCTCTGCGCAGCCGCGCCGGGCTGCAGTTCCCGCACATCGGCTACAAGGGCGCGGCGCCGGCGCTGCAGGATGCCCTGGCCGGCACGGTGCCGGTGCTGATCGACGCCTACATCCCCAGCGGCGCCCAGATCCCCGCCGGCAAGCTGCGCGGCCTGGCCGTGGCCGCCGAGCGGCGCAGCGCCGTGCTTCCTGATCTGCCCACCACCGTCGAACAGGGCTTCCCCGAGCTGGTCGGATCGGGCTTCTACGGCCTGCTCGCGCCGGCCCGTACCCCACCGGCGATCATCGAGGCCCTGCATGCGGCGGTGGTGGCCTCGGTCAACGGCACCGATGTGCGCGAGCGCCTGGTGCGCCAGGGCTACGAGGTGCACGCCTCCACCCCGGCCGAGTACGCCGCCTACCTGCGCCGCGAGATCGACCGCTGGACGCCGGTGGTGCGCGCCGCCGGCATCAAGCCCGAGTAGCTGCCCCGGCGCCGGCAGGCGGCCCCATCGGCGGCGTCATAATGGCGACCATTCCCCTTCACCATCCCGTCTGGAGATCCCCATGCCCCTCGTTTCCATGCGCCAGCTGCTGGACCACGCCGCCGAGAACGGCTACGGCATCCCGGCCTTCAACGTGAACAACCTCGAGCAGGTGCAGGCCATCATGGCGGCGGCCGCCGCGGTCGGCGCGCCGGTCATCATGCAGGCCTCGGCCGGGGCCCGGAAATACGCCGGCGAGGCCTTCCTCAAGCACCTCATCCAGGCCGCCGTCGAGTCCTACCCCGACGTGCCGGTGGTCATGCACCAGGATCACGGCCAGTCGCCCGGCATCTGTCGCGGCGCCATCGACCTCGGCTTCTCCTCGGTCATGATGGACGGCTCGCTCGAGCAGGATGGCAAGACCATCGCCAGCTACGAGTACAACGTCGCCGTCACCCGCGAGGTGGTCGACATGGCCCACGCGCTGGGCGTGACCGTCGAGGGCGAGCTCGGCTGCCTGGGCTCGCTCGAGACCATGAAGGGCGACAAGGAAGACGGCCACGGCGCCGAGGGCTCCATGACCCGCGAGCAGCTGCTCACCGATCCCGAGCAGGCCGCCGACTTCGTGCGCAGCACCCAGGTCGATGCGCTGGCCATCGCGATCGGCACCAGTCACGGCGCCTACAAGTTCACCCGCAAGCCCACCGGTGACATCCTCGCCATCTCGCGCATCAAGGAGATCAACGCGCGCCTGCCCAATACCCACCTGGTGATGCACGGCTCCTCCTCGGTGCCCCAGGATCTGCTCGCCGAGATTCGCCAGTACGGCGGTGACATGAA
>JBIKWU010000042.1:0-18998 GCA_044356115.1 Burkholderiaceae bacterium | reverse complement strand
GGTCCGTGGGGCGCGGGCGGCAGCACGCCGCTGGACCAGGCCGGCAGGCAGGCCACCACCACCGCCGCGGCCAGCACCGCCAGCCACACGCTGAGCAGCCAGAGCAGGATGAGCGGCAACGCGGCGAAAGCCCCGTAGACCACGGTGTAGGTGGGCAGCTTGACCGCCTGGAAGGCCAGCGCCTGTTTCAGCGCCTCCAGCGCGGCCGCGCCGATCAGGCCGCCGAGCAGCGCGTCACGCCAGCGCACCGGTGCGTTGGGTACCAGCCGGTAGAGCAGCGTGAGCACCATGATCGAGGCGATCCAGGGCAGGGTGGAGAGCCAGGCGCGCTGCACTGCCAGCGGGCCGGCCTTCTCGAACAGTTGCGCCAGCAGCAGCCCGTTGGCCAGCAGCGTGAGCGCCAGCAGCAGCGGCCCCAGCGTGAGGAAGGTCCAGTAGAGCGTGAGCCGGCGCACCAGCGGCCGCGGCCGCCGCACCTGCCAGATGCGGTTCAGGGTCTTGTCGACCGTGAGCAGCGCGGTGAACGCGGTGGCGAAGAACACCAGACCGCCGATCAGCGAGAGGTGCCCGGCCTTGGCCGCGAACTGGTTGAGGTAGCGCACCACCAGCTCCGAGAAGCCCGGCAGGAACATCGTGGCCGACAGGAACTTCAGCAGCGCGTCGCGGGGCTGCGCGAAGACCGGGGAGGCCCCGAGCAGCGAGACCGCGATGCTGAACACCGGCACCATCGCCAGCACCGACAGGAAGGCGAGGCTGGCCGCGGTCTGGGCGAGTTGCAGGGCCACCACGCGACCGGCCACCAGCAGCGCGAAACGTCGCAGCCGTCCGGCCGGAATGGGAGGCAGGGGATCCATGCGTGGCTATGATACGGGCCATGACCGATCCGATCGCCGCCAACGCGGCTCCCGGCGCGCCGCCGGCGCAAGCCGGCACGCTGCGCGTGTCGCGGGCCATCACCCTGGCCGCGTTCGCGGCGCTGGCCGGCCTGTCCATGGCCTGGGAATTCTGGCTGGCCCCCCTGCGACCGGGCGGTTCCCTGCTCGCGCTCAAGGCGGTGCCGCTCGCGCTGGCCATCCCGGCGCTGCGGGCCGGCCGCTTGCGTGCCTACCAGGCCTGGAGCATGGCGATCCTGATCTATCTCTGCGAGGGCCTCGTGCGCGCCACCAGCGACGCCCCGCCCTCGGCCTGGCTGGCCGCCCTCGAGACCGTGCTGGCACTGGTCGCCTTCGGCGCCATCCTGGCCTACACGCGGGCCCGACGACTGGCAGCCGGCCCCGCGCGCTGAGCACCGGCGCGGGCGATCGTGCTCACCCTGCTGTCCATCTTCGCCGAGAGCGAGCATTCCCGCCGCGCGCTGGTCGCGCTGCTGGTGTTCGCCCTGATCCACGCGGTGGGCACGGTCGGCTACCTGCTGATCGGCGGGTCGACCACCTCCGCGATCGACGCGCTCTACATGACCTTCATCACCGTGGCCACCATCGGCTACGCGGAGGTGGTCGATCTGGGCGCCAGCCCCGCCGGACGGGTATTCACGATGCTGATCGCGCTGCTGGGCATCGGCACCATGACCTTTCTCTTCTCGACGGTCACGGCCTTCGTGCTGGAGACCAACCAGAACAGCAGCTACCGGAGACGCCGCATGCAGGCCAGGATCGCCCGACTCGACGGCCACTACATCGTTTGCGGCGCCGGCCGCATCGGCGGGCATGTGGTGGCCGAACTGCAGACCGGGCACCAGCCCTGGGTCGCGCTCGACACCGATCCGGCGGCGCTGGCCCGCCTGGCTGACGGCATCCCGGGCGCCATGACCCTCGAGGGCGATGCCGCCGACGACGAGATGCTCGAGCGTGCCGGCATCGCGCGCTGCCGCGGGGTGTTCGCCGTGACCGGCGACGACGCCAAGAACCTGGTGATCAGTCTTTCGGCCAAGCAGCTGAACCCCGGCACGCGGGTGGTCGCCCGGGTGCACGATCCGCGCAATGTGGCCAAGACGCTGCGCGCCGGCGCCGACGAGATCGTCTCGCCCGATTTCTCGGGCGGCAGGCGGATCGCCGCCCTGATGCTGCGCCCGCAGATGGTCTCGCTGGCCGATGAACTGCTGCGTGCCGACGGCCCGCTGCAGGTGGAGGAACTCACGGTGCCCGCCGGCTGCCCGGCCCTCAGCGTCGGCCAGCTCGGCCGCTCACCGCACTGGCTGCTGGTGGCCATCCGCGACGCCAGGCAGTGGCGCTTCAACCCCTCGGACGATCAGGCGATCGTGCCCGGCGACGTGCTGATCGTGATCGCCACCGCCGACGGTCGGCTCGCACTGGAGCGCGCGCTGGCAAGTTGAGCATCGCCGGCAGGATCGGCAACCGCGACCTCGGCCGCCGCGCGCTCGACCAGATCGGGATCGTTGCCGGCCAGCAGGGTGGCGTCGGACAGCATGCGGCGCCAGCGCCGCGCGCCGGGCAGGCCATTGAACAGGCCCAGGGCGTGCCGCACCACGTCGCGAACCCGGCCACCGGCAGCCACATGGGCGCGCGCCTGCGCGGCGAGCCGGCGGGCCGCGGCGTGGCGATCGGCGAGCGGCGCCGGTTCGCCGAAGAAGGCCGGGTCCACCCCGGCCAGCAGCCACGGGTTGCCATAGGCCTCGCGACCCAGCATCACGCCATCGAGCGCCGGGCCGTCCGCATGGCCCTGCGCGTGGAGCGGCGCGAGCGCATCGGCCAGGCGGGTGATGCCGCCGTTCAGCACGAAGCGCAGCTCGGGGAAGTCCTGCTTGAGCCGGTGGACGAAGGCGGGGCGCAGGGGCGGCACCTCGCGATTCAGGCGCGGTGACAGGCCCTTCAACCAGGCGTTGCGGGCGTGCACGATGAAGACCCCAGCGCCGCCGCGGGCAACCTCGCCGACGAAGTCCCGCACGAAGCCGTAGGACTCCTCGCGGTCGATGCCGATCCGGTGCTTCACGGTCACCGGCAGCGAGACCGCATCGCGCATGGCCGCCACGCAATCGCGCACCAGCGCGGGCTCGGCCATCAGGCAGGCGCCGAACGCGCCGCGTTGCACCCGCTCGCTCGGGCAACCGCAGTTCAGGTTGACCTCGTCATAGCCGTGGCGCTGCGCCAGCCGGGCGCAGTGGGCGAGGTCGTCGGGCTCGCTGCCGCCGAGCTGCAGCGCCACCGGATGCTCGGCCGGCGCGAAGGCGAGCAGCCGATCGGCATCGCCATGGATGAGCGCGCCGGTGGTGATCATCTCGGTGTAGAGCCGGGCTCGGGCACTGAGCGAGCGGTGGAAACCGCGGCAGTGCCGATCGGTCCAGTCGAGCATGGGGGCGACGCAGAAGCGCCAGCCGGGGTCGAGGTCAGGCGAGGGCATTCACTGAGGTGGCATACATCGGCCGGCTGGCCGACTTTACAGCCCGATGCGGCGGGCGCTAACGTGATTCGAAGACGCGGCAGCTTGACCGCGATACGCAGGAGGATACCCCTTGGCCCGCCATTTCCTGGTCCTCGACGACCACCCGGTCATCCACACCATCCTGGTCCAGCTGCTCGCCGAGCTCGAGCCTGGCGCCCGGATCACGCTCGCCCATCGCCTCGAGCAGGCCCTGACCACGCTGCGCCAGCATCCGGGCCCCGATCTCGCCCTGGTCGATCTGCACCTGGCCGATGGCCACGGGCCCGATGTCATCGCGCAGTTGCGCCGTGCCCGGCCAGACTGCCCGGTGGCGGTGTTCTCGGCCAGCACCGACTCGCCCACCATCCTGCGCTGCCTCGAGGCCGGCGCGGTGGGCTACATCCCCAAGACCCATACCGGCGACGCCATCACGGGCGCGCTACGGCTCATCACCTCGGGCTGTCCCTACCTGCCTGCGCAGGTGCTCGCCACCCGCGAAGATCCGCGCGGCCTGTCGCGAAGTCGCACCACGGGGCGAACAGACCCCAGCCATCTCGGCCTCACCACCCGCCAGATCGAGGTGCTTCGCCTCATCCTGCGCGGGCTGCCCAACAAGCTCATCTGCCGTCAGCTGCGGCTGGCCGAGGGAACGGTCAAGGTCCACGTCAGCGCCGTGCTGCGCGCCCTGGGCGTCACCAACCGCACCCAGGCGGTGATCGCCGCCAGCCGCCTGGGGCTCGAAGTGCCCGACTGACCCGCTCGGCGCCCGAGCAGACGGCCGGGTGACCGCGCCCAGCCCGGAAAGCCCGGGGAGCAATCAGCCGCGGGTGAGCGCCACCACCCGATCCCAGACCTGGCCCTGGTCGCCTGCCACCACCCGTGTACCCAGACGGCCCGCCCAGTAGCGGGCCGACCCCGCCTCGGCGGCCCAGCCCTTGAGGCGGCGGGTGAAGAGCTGCAGGTCGTACTCGATGGTGACGCCGATGGCGCCATGCACGGCGTGCGCGATGCCCGAGACCTCTTCGGCCGCGGTGCAGGCCACCGCGCGGGCCGAGGCCACCCGGTCTTCATCGAGCGCGCAGTCCTCGTCGGCCAGCGCCAGGAGCGACCCCATGCCCGCCATGGCGCTCCACTCGGCGGCCACCGCAAGTTGCTGCTGCACCGCCTGGAACTTGCCGATCGGCTTGCCGAACTGCGCGCGGTCGTTGGCGTAACCCACCGACAGCGCCAGCACCCGGCGCAGCGCGCCGGCCGACTGCGCCGCGCGGATGGCGGCCAGCGCCAGCAGCGGATCGGTGCCCGCCCGCGGCGCCTGCGCCAACCCGCTGGCCGCGCCCGCCCAGCGAAGATCGGGGCGCGGCTCGCCGGCCGAGTTGGCGCCCGGGCTCTGGCTGGCCGCCGCCACCGGCAGCAGCAGCACCTGGCCGTCCACGCCCAGCAGCACCAGGCCCGACGGCTGGGCGCCGGCCACGGCATCGGCCAGCAGATCGGCGCCCTCGCGGCGCCCGACGGCCAGGGTGATCTCGGGGTGGTCGGGCAGCGCCAGCCCGGCGGATCGGGCCACCAGCTGCGCGGCCAGCCGCTCGGGCAAGGCCACCGGCACGGCGTGCTCGCCGCAGGCCTCGATCAGGCCGCGCACCGCCGACCAGCCCAGCGCCGAGCCGCCGGCCGCCTCGGTGGCGCAGGCCTGCGCCAGGCCAAGCTCGTGGCACTGCGCCCAGAGCGACTCGGCCACCGCCGGATCGGCATCGGCCTGCCGCACCCGCGCGGGCGGGCAGGCTTCGGCAAAGAGCCGGCTGGCGGTCTCGGTGAGGATGCGCGAGACGTCGTCGCCGGCATCGGCCGGCAGGGTGGATTCGGACACGGTCATGGGCTCGGGCAAGGATGGGGTCAGCGCAGCCCGAGACCGCGCGCGATCATGCCGCGCAGGATCTCGCGGGTGCCGCCGCGCAGGGAGAAGGTGGGCGCCATCTGGCTGGTGTAGACCAGGGCGCGCAGCACGTCGGCGGGCGCGCGGCGGGTGGGATCGGCGCCCGCCAGCCGGGTGGCCAGCTCGACGATCTCCTGCTCGATCTTGGTGCCGATGTCCTTGAGGACCGCGGCCGGAATGAGCGGGTTGCCGCCGCGCTCGATCACGCCGGTGAGCGAGAGCGACATCGCGCGCAGCACCACGTGCCGGGCATGCACCGCGCCGATCTCGGCGACGGCCACCGGATCGGGCTGCGGCAGCGAGCGCTGCCAGGCGATGAGCGCATCGAGCAGCACGATGGACGAGAGCAGCCGCTCGGGTCCGCTGCGCTCGATGGCGAGCTCGGCGTTGACCTGCGACCAGCCCTCGCCCTCGACGCCCACCAGGGCATCGGGCCCGAGCTTGACGTCATCGAAGGTGACCTCGTTGAAGTGCTCGTCGCCGGCAAGATCGGTGATGGGGCGGATGCTCACGCCAGGGGCGGTGAGATCGATCAGCATCTGCGACAGGCCGGCCTGCCGGTCCTGCGGCCCGCCCGAGGTGCGCACCAGCGCGATCATGTAGTGGGCATGGTGCGCGTTGGTGGTCCAGATCTTGCGGCCGCTCAGGCGCCAGCCGTCGCCATCGCGCACGGCGCGGGTGCGCACGCTGGCGAGATCGGAGCCGGAGTCGGGCTCGCTCATGCCGATGCAGAAGAAGGCCTCGCCGCTGCAGATCAGCGGCAGATAGCGCTCGCGCTGGGCCTCGCTGCCGTAGCGCAGGATCTGCGGCGCGCTCTGGCGATCGGCGATCCAGTGCGCCGAGATGGGCGCGCCCGCCGAGAGCAGTTCCTCGACCACCACGAAGCGCGCGAAGTAGCCGCGCTCGCCGCCGCCGTAGCGGCGCGGCATGGTCAGGCCGAGGAAGCCGGCCTGGCCGAGCTTGCGGCTGAAGGCGGCGTCATAGCCCATCCAGGAGCGCGAGCGCTGCCCGGTGTCGAGGGGCGGCATCTCGCGGGCGAGGAACTCGCGGATGGCTGGGCGAAGGGCCTCGTCGGCCGGCGGAATGCGTTCGATGGCAAGTGGCAGCATGGCTTGATGGTATCGCAGGGCCTGCGCTCAGGGCCGCCGAAGCCGGTAGCCGGCGCGCGGGAAATGCACCAGCACCTCGCCCGCGCGCGGGTCGGTGCGGCGCAGCGCCAGACGCTCGGGCGCCGAGATGGCGAGCAGTCCGCGCACCGGCACGATGCCGTAGTCGGCGGGCTCGATGATCACCTCGTCGCCGGGCTGGCAGCCATGCCAGTCCACCCACGGATGCGCCTGCGGCGCGGCCGGCGAGGCGGCGCGGGCCGCGGCCAGCGCGTCATCGGCGCTCATGGCGGTGCTGCGCCCATGCCCGAAGCCCGCCACCCGGGCCATCCAGTCGCTCACCCCCCGGTACTCGCCGAGCACCGGCGCGAGCGCGGGGGCGCGGGCCACGAACCACAGCGGGTGGTAGACCGCGAAGTCGGCGATGGTCGGTTCATCGGCCACCAGGAAGGCGCGACCATCGGCCAGGTGATCGGCGACCCGCTGCAGCCAGCGGTGCAGCAGCCCGGTGGCCTCGGGCAGGTCCATGCGCGGCGCGCCGCCGGCGCGCATCGCCTTGCGATCGGCCATGAAGGCCTCGATCTGCGCCTTGCCCATGCCCTGGAAGAGCGCGGCGAACCCGCGCGGCTGGAACACATGGCCGACCGCCGCGCCGAACAGCTCGCGCTCGGCGAGGTCGGCCACCGACAGCGCCGCCACCCGGTCGGGCCGATGCAGCAGCGGCGCGGGCGCCATGTCATCGAGCACCCGCGCGATCAGCGCGGTGTCGCAGTAGACATCGGCGCCCACCTGCAGCACCGGGGTGCGCCGATAGCCGCCGGTGAGCGCGACCAGATCGGGCTTGGGCATCACCCAGGGGATCTGCACCGAGCGCCAGGCCAGGCGCTTGGCGCCGAGGATGAGGCGGATCTTCTCGGCGTAGGGCGAGGCGTCGTAGTGGTGCAGGATGATCTCGTTCATGGAACGCAGCTTACCGCGGCTTGCGCGTACACTCGGCCGCGTCCCCGCCACCCTCCGGAAGGCCCGCCGATGACCCGTGTTCTTGCCGATGATCTCTGGTTCCCCGAAGGCCCGGTCGCGCTCGACGACGGCTCGGTGGTGCTGGTCGAGATCCGCCGCCAGACCCTCACCCGCATCACCCGCGACGGCCGCAAGGAGATCGTGGCCAACCTCGGCGGCGGGCCCAACGGCGCGGCCATCGGCCCCGACGGGCTCTGCTACATCTGCAACAACGGCGGCTTCGACTGGGTCCAGCGCCAGGGCGTGTGGTTCCCCAGCCATCAGCCGGCCGACTACAGCGGCGGGCGCATCGAGCGGGTCGACCTGAACACCGGCCGGGTCGAGGTGCTCTACACCGAGGTCGACGGCCTGCCCCTGCGCGGCCCCAACGACCTGGTCTTCGACGGCCAGGGCGGGTTCTGGTTCACCGACCTCGGCAAGGGTCGCCCGCGCGATCTCGACCGCGGCGGCCTGTACTACGCCCGCGCCGACGGCTCCTCGGTGAAGAAGGTGGTCTACCCCCTGATGACCTCCAACGGCGTGGGCCTGTCGCCCGATGGCCGCACGGTGTACGTGGCCGAGACCCAGACCGCGCGGCTGTGGGCCTTCGAGGTCACCGGGCCGGGCGAGATCGCCCGTGCGCCGCATCCCTCGCCCAACGGCGGGCGCCTGCTCTACGCCTCGCCGGTGCCGGCCTCCTACGACTCGCTGGCGGTCGAGGCCGGCGGCAACATCTGCGTGGCCACCATCCTGCAGGGCGGCATCAGCGTGATCGCCCCGCAGGGCGGGCTGGTCGAGTTCGTGCCCACCCCGCAGGACTGGGTCGTCACCAACCTCTGCTTTGCCGGCCCCGACCGGCGCAAGGCGCTGGTCACGCTCTCGGGCGCCGGCCTGCTCGTCGAGCTCGACTGGGCACGCCCGGGCCTGAAGCTCGCCTACTGATCGCGCGCCCGGAGACCGGCCATGAAGATCGTCATTGCCCAGTTCAAGCACGAGACCAACACCTTCTCGCCGGTGCCCACGCCGCTCGAGCGCTTCGGCGGCGGGCATCCGCCCCCCGAGGGCGAGGCGGTGATCGCGGCGTACCGCGGCACCGGCTCGGCGATCGCGGCCTTCATCGACCTGGCCAGCCAGCTCGGCGCGCAGATCGAGACCCCGATCGCCGCCTCGGCCGCGCCCAGCGCGCCCTGCGACGACACCGTGTTCGACTATGTCTGCGATCGCATCTGTGCCGCGGTCGCGCGCGGCTGCGACGCGGTGCTGCTCGACCTGCACGGCGCGATGGTCACGGCCAGCCATGACGACGGCGAGGGCGAGCTGCTGCGGCGCATCCGCGCGGTGGCGCCTGGCGTGATGATCGGCGTTGCCCTCGACATGCACACCAACCTGTCGGCCGGGATGGTCGACAACGCCAGCGTGCTGTCCGGCTACCAGACCTATCCGCACGTCGACATGTACGAGACCGGTGTGCGTGCCGCCCGGCCGATCCTCGCCTCGCTGCAGGGCTGCCCGCTGCCGGTCATGGCCTGGGGCGGCAAGCCGATGCTCACCCATGTCATGCGTCAGGGCACCGACGACGAACCCAACCGCTCGCTGCAGGCCCGGTGCCGCGAGCTCGAGGCCGAGGGCGTGCTGAGCGCCACGGTGTTCACCGGCTTTCCGCATGCCGACATCGCCATCGCCCAGCTCTCGGCGGTGGTGGTCGATCATGACGCCGATCGCGCGCGCCGGGCCTGCGACGAGCTGCTGGCCATGGCCTGGGAGCGCCGCGAAGGCTTCGTCTACCGGCTCGAGGACCTCGACGTCTCGCTGGCCCGCGCCCGCGCGCTGGCCGACAGCGCGCCCGGCACCGGCCCGATCGTGCTGCTCGACCACTACGACAACTGCGCCTCGGGCGGCACCATGGACACCACCACGGTGCTGGGCCGGCTGATCGCCGCCGGCCTGCCCGACGCTGCCGCCTTCGCCATCTACGACCCGCAGGCGGTGCAGCACATGGTCGCCGCCGGCGTCGGCGCTCAGGTCACGGTCTCGCTCGGCGGCAAGCTGCCCATGCCCTCGGTGGGGCTGGCCGGCGAGCCGCTCACGGTCACCGGCGTGGTGCGCCGCCTGAGCGACGGCAAGTTCCGCAACCACGGCCCCATGGCCAAGGGCCAGCTCGTCAACATGGGCCCCACCGCGGTGCTGCGGGTCGGCACCGTGGACGTGATCGTCATCAGCGAGCACGTCGAGCCGCACGACATCGGCTGCCTCGAGGCCGTGGGCATCGACCCGGCCACGCTGCGCTTCCTGATGCTCAAGAGCCGGGTGCACTGGCGCGCCGGCCTGCGCCGCTACGCCCGCGCGATCGTCGAGTGCGCCGGCACCGGCGTGTGCACCTCCGACTACGCCAGCCTGACCTACCGCAAGCTCGCCCGACCGATCTACCCGCTGGATCCGGTCGCCGCCTGAAGGACCGGGCCGGTCAGGGCCGGTCAGATCCAGCCCGGAGAGCCGCCGCGATGCCATCGCGGCAGCCTCGGACACCATCGGCCACACGCCCCTGGCATTCGCTGGCCTCCCGGCCCTGATCGAGAGGGTGCGCCCTGACGGATTCCGGGGAAATTGCGTGTGCCGGGAAGCGGTCGCTGGTCCGGCAGGGAGATCCGCCCATCCGCCGCTCCCACCGGTCAGTCCGTCGGTGTGGAAGAATCACGCCATGCCGCCGTCCGCCCCCCTTCCGGAGAAACCCGGCTCAGCCCGTTCGCCGCGCCCGGCCTACGAGGTACCCCGCCCGCCCAGCCCGGCGCAGGTCGCGTTCGAGGCCGCGCTCACACGCGTGATGTCGCTGCCCGTGCTGCGCTTCCTGGGTGGCATGGGTCAGTGGACGTCCTCCAGCAAGGCCGTGCTCGGTGTGTTCGCCCTGCTGACCCCGATCGGTCTGCTGGTACTGCTGCTCAACACCGGCGGCTTCGGGCTCTGGGGTTCATCTCCCTGGGCGGTGATCGTGCCGCTCGTTCTGCAGACCATCATCCTGGTCGCGGCGGCCTCGGCGCTCGCGGGCTGGCGCACTCGCCGATTCCACGAGCGGGTGTCCATGATCGAGACCATGCTGCGCGACCTTCAGGAAGGCCGCTACAAGCCCCGTGGCGCGGCCCTGGAGGGCACCGACGAAATCGATCAGCTCACCCGGCGCATCGATGCCGTCGCCGAGGGTCTGGCCGAACGCGAGCGGCGCATCGGTGAACATGCCCTGACCGATCCCCTCACGGGCCTGGCCAACCGCGCCCTGCTCACCGATCGCATCCGGCACACGGTGCGGGCAAGCGAGCGGCGGCGCGAGTCCTTCGGCCTGATGGTCATGGACCTTGACCGTTTCAAGGTCATCAACGACACCCTCGGCCATGCCGCCGGCGACGCCGTGCTCAAGGAGGTGTCGCGCCGCCTCAAGCGCGCCGTGCGCGACTGCGACACCGTGGCCCGACTGGGCGGCGACGAATTCGTGATGCTGCTGCCCGGCCCGCAGAGCGTGTCCGAGGACGTGGCGCGGCGCATCCTGCAACTGCTGCGCGAACCGCTGCGCTGGGGAGACCAGCTGATCGACATCGGCGCCAGCCTGGGTATCAGCATCTTCCCGCAGCACGGCCAGGACGAGGCCACGCTCATGCGACGCGCCGATTCCGCCATGTACCTTGCCAAGCGTCGGCAGAGCGGCTCGCATGTCTTCGACGGCGTGGAGTCGGGCCAGCACCGCAGCTACCTCTCCATGCTCGGCGAGATGCGCAAGGCGCTCGAGAGCGGCCAGTTCGAGCTGCATTTCCAGCCCAAGCTGGATCTCAGCAGCGGCCTGATCGTCGGTGCCGAGGGCCTGCTGCGCTGGAAGCATCCGGTGCGCGGGCGCATTCCGCCTGCCGAGTTCATCCCCTTTGCCGAGCAGACCGGCTTCATGCGGCAGATCACCCGCTGGGTGGTCCGCGAGGGGGCCCGATTCGGCCAGGAACTGGCCGCGGCCGGGCTCGCGGTCCGGCTGTCGGTGAACGTCACGGCCACCGATATCCAGACCCCGGGTTTTGCCCAGGAGATCGGCGAGATCCTCAAGGCCCAGAACTCCAACGGTGACCATCTTTGCCTGGAGATCACCGAGAGCGGCGTGGTGAGCGAATCGGCCGCCGCCCTGCAGTCGCTTCGCGAGATCTCGGCCATGGGGGTGAAGCTGTCGGTGGACGACTTCGGCACCGGCTACGCCACCCTCAAGCAGTTGCAGCAGCTGCCCGTCCACGAGCTCAAGATCGACCAGTCCTTCGTGGCCGGCCTGATCGACGACAACGGCAGCGAGAGCATCGTGCGATCGACCATCGATCTCGGCCGTCACATGGGCCTGCGGGTGGTGGCCGAGGGCGTCGAGAATCTGCAGCAGATGCGCACCCTCGCGCAGCTAGGCTGCCACGAGGTGCAAGGCTTCTACATCGCCAAGCCCATGCGCCAGTCGGAGCTGGTGGGCTGGGTGAAGATGCGCCATTCACTCCACGAGAACTCGAAGCAGAACTACTTCGAGATGATGGCCGGCCGCGCTTCCTGAGCGGGGCAGCCCGCCCCTCAGTCGCGGTACCAGACCACCTGGTGGGTGGTGGCCAGCAGGCGGCCCTCCCTGCCCCACATGCGCCCTTCCTGGTCGAAGAATCCGCTCTCGAAGACCTGGCCCCGGGCCTCGCCGAGCAGCGGCTCGGTGCCCTGCTCGGCCATCGCGGCGGCATCGCCATGGAAATACACGTTGAGCGAGACCGTCGCCACCGGCAGTGGCGCGGCATGGCGCATGAAGATGCGCGGGAAGAAGGCATCGCACATCGCGGCCAGCGCCGGGTAGTCGAGCGGCCGCGGCGGGTGGTCGACGATCCAGGCGGCGGATTCGCTGCTGGCGGAGGGGCCGAACAGCCCGCCGCGCACCACATGCTCCCGATAGAGGCGCAGCCACACCGGAAAGGCACCCGGGCGCGGGCCGAACCCCGAGGGCGGTGGCGGCAGCGCCGGCGCGCGGGCCTCGCGGTCGGTCCAGACCGGGCGGCGCACGCCGCAAGCCACCAGGGCGCTGGCCATGGGCTGATCAGCCTCGCCCTGCACGAGATCGAGCGCCCAGTGCTGCGTGGTCCGCCCGCCGCGCAGCAGTCGCACCACGATGTCGAATGGGCCCGCCAGAACCGCCGCGGGAAAGTTGACCGTGAGCGAGAGCGGCTGGCCGATGCGATCGGGTTGCTGCAGGACAGCCTGCAGCATCACCGCGGCGGTGACGCCGCCGAAGGGACCCACCGAGTTCCAGTAGGCCTCGCTGGTGGCGCCGCGCAGGCGACGGTCCGCGCCCTCGACCGGCGCGAGCCGGATCGCGGCATCGAGGGGGTGCGGGCCCTCGCCCGCACCCTCAGGCGCCGCCATTGACCACCAGTGTCTGGCCGCTCACATAGTCGCTGTCAGGACTGCAGAAGAGGTAGACCGAGCCCGCGGCCTCCTCGGGCAGGCCTCCCCGACCCAGCGGGATCATCTGGTTCATGGCCGAAAGGCGCCCCGCCTGCACGCCGATCTTCACCGTGCGGCCCTGGATGTCGATGCTGCCGCCCTCGCCTTCGGCCAGCGGCCTGGTGAGCCGGGTCTGGATGTAGCCGAAGGCCACCGCGTTCACGGTCACGTCATACCGGCCCCACTCCTTGGCCAGCGTGCGGGTCATGCCCATGATGCCGGCCTTGCCCGAGGAGTAGTTCACCTGCCCGGCATTGCCATTGGTGCCCGAGGTGGAAGACACGTTGACGATCTTGCGCACGATGCGCCGGCCCTCGCGCCGCTCGGCCTCGACGGCCGGCCGAAGATGGTCGGAGAAGGCCCGCAGGATGCGGAAGGGTGCGGTGAGGTGCACGTCGATGATCGCGTACCACTGCTCGTCGCTCATCTTCTGGATGACGCTGTCCCAGGTGTAGCCGGCGTTGTTCACCACCACGTGGCAGCCCCCGAAGGCGTTCACCGCGGTGTCGACCACGCGCGTGCCGAAATCGGGCGCGGTGACGTCGCCGTTGCAGGCCACCGCCCGCGCCCCGAGGGACTCGATCAGCGCGATGGTCTCGCGCGCGGGTGCCTCGTCGATGTCATTGACCACCACGCTCGCCCCGTCGCGCGCCAGCCGCAACGCAATGGCCTGGCCGATGCCGCGGCCCGATCCGGTGACGATCGCGACCCGTCCGTCGAGTTGTCCCATCGCTGACTCCTTGAGAATCGAGCCGCTATTATCGACGCCAGACGCACCGGCCCTGTTCCGATAGCAGGGCGACGACCCCGCCCGCCCAAGGAACCACCGTGAAGACCATCGAATGCTTCTTCGACTGCAGCAGCCCCTGGACCTACCTGTGCTTCCACAACCTGCAGCCGCTGGCGGCCGAATTCGGCGCCCCCATCCGCTGGCGGCCCATCCTCGTGGGCGGGCTGTTCAACACCGTCAACCCGAGCGTGTACGCATCGCGGGAGAATCCGGTACCGGCCAAGGCGGCCTGGCAGGCCAAGAGCCTCGCCGACTGGGCCGCCCTGGCCGGCCTTCGTATCGTCAACCCGCCACCGGTCTTCCCGGTGAACAGCGTCAAGGCGATGCGGGCCTGCCTGGTGCTGCAGGCCGATCCGGCGCGCATGACCGACTTCGCCCGGCGGGTGTTCGAGGCCTACTGGGGACGCGGCGAGGACATCTCGCAGGATGCGGTGCTGGCGCCGCTGTTCGGCGCCGCCGGGCTCTCGCCCGAGCGCATGTTCGAGGCCATCGGCCGCACCGACATCAAGGAGGCGCTGCGCGCCAATGTCGATGAACTGATCGCCCGGGGCGGCTTCGGCTCGCCCACGATGTTCGTCGGCGGCACCGACATGTACTTCGGCAACGATGCCCTGCCGCTGGTGCGCCAGGCGCTGCAGCGGCAGGGATGATCGCGCCGCTCAGCGCAGGGCGAGGTGACGCGGTTCGTGCTCGCCGGCCTCGGCACGCAAGCGGCGCGCTTCCACCTGCGACTTCTGCTCCGGCGTGAGCAGCTGCCACACCGCGTTGGCGTTGCGGGCCCGGGTCATGGCCATGTCGGCGATGCCAGCGGCCAGACCGTCGCTCAGCGACCGGGCGCGCGCTTCATCGAATTGCGGCGAGAGCGCCAGCGCGCGCAGTTCCTGACGGCTCCTGCTCAAGGCCTTGGCCTTGTCGCGCATGACCGGGGCCTGCTGGTGCATGAGGTTGAAGATCTGATCGCGCTGGGCATCCGTCAGGCGAACGCCACGCAGGAACTCCATGCCCTTGCCCATGCGCATGCCCATGCCCTCGGGGCCGGCGTGATGTCGACCGTGGCGATGCTCGTGAGCCGCCTCGTGGCCCGCAGCGTGGCCGGACATGACAGGCGGGGTGGCGGGCGGGGTGGCGGGCGCCGACTGGGCGAGGGCGGCTCCCGCGGACAACAGCAGCACGCTGGCGGCCGCGCCAAGAAGGGAGGAACGAAGGGGAGCGGGCATGGGATTCTCCTGAGGATGCGGGGTATCGGCCGGCACGCGGGATGCGGCGATCGACAGGAGGCAGTCTGGCCGAGCGGCCGGTAAACAGGGGTCGGTGATCGGTAACGGCGGGTAAGCGCGGTCACGCCCGAGACACTGCCAGGCGGACGAGACCCTCAGCCGAGGGGCTGCGTGGCCACGACGATGCCGTCCTCGTCGCTGCACAGCCATTGGCCGGGCGTGAACACCACGCCACCAAAGCCCACCGTGACATCGATCTCGCCGGCACCCGCCTTGGCGCTGCGTCGCGGGTTGGTGCCCAGCGCCTTGATGCCGAAGTCGAGCGCGTCGATGGCGACCGAATCGCGGATGGCGCCGTGCACCACCGCGCCAGCCCAGCCATTGGCCAGGCCCAGCCCGGCGATCAGGTCGCCGATCAGGGCGCTGTGCAGCGAGCCGCCGCCATCGACCACCAGCACCTGCCCCTGCCCGGGCGAGGACAGCAGGGACTTCACCAGCGCGTTGTCCTCGCGGCAGCGCACGGTGCGGATCAGGCCGCTGAAGGCGCGACGCCGGCCGAACAGGCGCATGGGCAGGTCGCAGGACTGGATGTCGGGGTGGGCGTCGAAGAGGTCGCAGGTGCTCGCGGTCATGGCGTGGGCAGATGGCGGGATTCGCGGTGATGGGCGGCAGCCCGCATCATGCCTCACGCGCCGGGCCGGGCAGCGGGCCTGGACGCGCCAGCCTCGCGACGGGCGATCCACAGGGTGGCCACGAGGATGACCACGCCGCCCACCAGCGTGGACGCGGTGGGCGAATCGCCGAACACCAGCAGGCCGAGCAGCGTCGCCCAGATCAGGTCGAGGAAGCGCACCCCCTGCGTGGCCGAGATGTCCGCGAGCCGATAGGCGTTGGTCAGGCACCAGTGGCCCGTGCTGCCGAGCAGGCCGCAAATCCCGAAGAGCAGCCACTGGGTCGGGCTGGGCCACTGCCATCCCGGCAGGGCGAAGGGCAGCGTGAACATCGATACCGTGATCGACTGCCAGACCACGATCACGCCGGGCGTGTCGCGCTTGGTGAGCGCCTTGGTGATCAGGAACGAGGCGGCGAACAAGGGCGAGGACACCAGCATCGCCAGGCTCCAGATGCCGCCCGTGCCAGCCAGCTTGGGATAGACCACGATCATCACGCCGGCAAAGCCGAGCAGCGCGGCGATCCAGCGCGCCGGCACCACCGGTTCCCGCAACACCAGCGCCGCGCCGATCATGATGAAGATCGGCGTGGTGAAACCGATCGCGGTGGTGTCGGCGATCGGCAGGTGCGGCAGCGCGGCAAACCAGAAGAGCAGGCCGGCGGTGTGCACCGCGCCGCGCCAGAGCTGGCCGCCCATGCCCTTGGGGCGATAGGCCGCCCAGCCGGCGCGCAAGACCAGCGGCAGCATGACGAGGAGTCCTGCCACATAGCGCAGGAACTGGGTCTGGAACGGGTCCATCTGCAGCGTCATCGCACGCATCAGGGTGTTCAGCAAGGCGAACAGGATCCCCGAGGCCACCGCCCAGAAGATGGCGCGACCGGCAGGACTGAGAGAACGGAAATACGACATCGGCATCGGCCCGAGGATACCCCCGGCGGCAATGCCCCCCAGGCGGCGACGGATACCCGGCCGCTGCCGGCCGCCCGGCCCGGGAAGCGGAATGCATGCGAGCACGTGTGTCCGCTCGCTGCGTGGCGCGCATTGACAGCACTCGGCCCCCGCCCCACCCTGCCCCGACCCCCATTCCCCCTCTGACATGAGCTCACCCGCCGACGCCCTGCAGGCCGGACTGCAGTCTCTGCTGCCCGCGCTGCTGCCGGGCTGCACACGGGTCGAGGGCCTGCGGCGCCTCTCCGCCGGGGCCACCCTGGAAACCTGGTCCTTCGACGCCCGCGGCGAGCACCTGGACCACCCGCTGATCCTGCGCCGTTCCCCGGGGGGTCTGCGCAGCAGCGAATCGGTATCGCTCAGCACCGAGGCCGATCTGCTGCGCGCGCTGGCCGGCAGCGCGGCCCCGGTGCCCGAGGTGGTGCACACCCTGCGCCCTGCAGACGGTCTGGGTGACGGCTTCCTGATGACCCGCATCGCGGGCGAGACCATCCCGCGCAAGATCCTGCGCGATGACGCCTTCGCGACGATCCGGCCGCAACTGGTGGGCCAGTTCGGCGCCATTCTCGCGGCCATCCATCGCGTCGATCCCGGAAGCCTGCCGCCGCTGCCGGCCAAGCCGCACGAGATCGTGCTGGAACGCTTGCGCCAGCGCCAGCAGGCCATGGGCCGGCCAAGCCCCTTCTTCGAGTACGCGATGCGCTGGCTGCAGGCGCATGCGCCGGCCCCGCCCGCCCAGTTGCGGCTGGTGCACGGCGACTTCCGCAACGGCAACCTGATCATCGGCCCCGACGGCGTTCGGGCGGTGCTCGACTGGGAAGTGGCGCATCTCGGCGACCCGGCCGCCGACCTCGCCTGGCTGTGCCTGCCGCCCTGGCGCTTCGGCCAGCTCGACCGGCCGGCGGGCGGGCTGGGCTCACGCGAGACCCTGCTGCACGCCTATGTCGCGGCCGGCGGCGAGCCGCTCGAGCCCGAGCGACTGCGGTTCTGGGAAGCGCTGGGCAGCCTGCGCTGGTGGATGGGCTGCGCCGGCATGTTCGAGTGGTTCGACAGCGGTCGTGACCCCTCGGTGGAACGGGCGATGATCGCCCGCCGGGTGTCCGAGAGCGAACTCGATCTGCTGCGGCTGATCGCCGGAAGGAACTGACATGATCGACCCGCCCGGCGGCGATGCCGTCCTGCAGGCCGTGGCCCGCTGGCTGCGCGAGACCGCGTTGCCGCGGCTGCCCGCCGATCTGGTCTTCCAGGCGCGGGTTGCCGCCAATGCCATCGACCTGGTCGCGCGCGAGATGCAGCTCGGTCCGCCGTCGGCGGAGCAGTCGCGTGCCCGGATCGCCGCGCTGCTCGGTCACGGCGGCGGGCTCGCCACGCTCGAGGCCGAACTCGCCGAGCAGATACGCAGCGGCGCCCTCGCCATCGATGCGCCCGGGCTGTTCGAGCACCTGCTGGCCGACGCGATGGCCCGGATGGCCATCGACCAGCCCGCCTACGCCAGCCATCAGGCTGAACTCACCCATGCCGGCACGCGCGCGCCGGCACCCTGACCTCCGAAAGGACCCCCATGGATTTCACCCTGCCCCAGGATCTCGTCGACTACCTCGCCGAGCTCGACGCCTTCATCGAGCGCGAGATCAAGCCGCTGCAGGCCCAGGACGACAACGAGCGCTACTTCGACCACCGCCGCGAATGGGCGCGAACCGACTTCGACAACGGCGGCCTGCCGCGCCCGGAATGGGAGGAGTTGCTGAAGGAGGCCAAGCGGCGTGCCGATCGCGCGGGACACTTCCGCTTCTCGCTGCCCAAGGAGTTCGGCGGCCGTGACGGGGGCAACCTCTGGATGGCAGTCATCCGCGAACACTTCGCGTCCAAGGGCCTGGGGCTGCACAACGACCTGCAGAACGAGCACTCCATCGTCGGCAACTTCCCGTTCATCGTGATGCTGCGCGATTTCGGCACCCAGGCGCAGAAGGAGAAGTTCATCCACGGGTCGCTGGAGTTCCGCTACCGGATCACCTTCGGCCTGACCGAGCCGCACCACGGCTCGGATGCCACCCACATGGAGACCCGCGCGGTGCCCGAGACCCGCAACGGCGTGGCCGGCTGGCGCATCGATGGCGAGAAGATGTGGACCACCGGCATGCACGTGGCCACGCACTGCTCGGTGTTCGCCCGCACCAGCGGCAAGGCTGGCGACGCGCGCGGCATCACCGCCTTCCTGGTGCCCACCGACACCCCGGGGGTCAAGATCGAGGAATACCTCTGGACCTTCAACATGCCCACCGACCACCCGCGGGTGAGCTTCACCAATGTGTGGGTGCCGCAGGATGCGATGTTCGGTGCCGAAGGCGCGGGCCTGGCGCTCGCACAGGCTTTCGTGCACGAGAACCGCATCCGCCAGGCGGCCAGCTCGCTGGGCGCGGCCACCTACTGCGTGAACGAGAGCGTGCGCTACGCCCGCGAGCGCAAGCCC
>JBIKWU010000311.1:0-4384 GCA_044356115.1 Burkholderiaceae bacterium | reverse complement strand
CCGTTCGGCAAGGCCCTGGCCGAGAACCAGGCCATCCAGTTCCCGCTGGTGGAGCTGGCCACCCAGTGCGAGATGCTGCGCCTGCTCATCCGCAAGACCGCCTGGGAGATGGACCAGATGCCGCACCCCGAGGTCGAGAAGAAGCTCTCCGACAAGGTCTCGATGTGCAACTACTGGGCGAACCGGCTGGTCTGCGAGGCCGCGGACCGTGCGATGCAGGTGCACGGCGGCATCGGCTACTCGCGGCACAAGCCCTTCGAGCACATCTACCGCCACCATCGTCGCTACCGCATCACCGAGGGCTCCGAGGAGATCCAGATGCGCAAGGTGGCCGGCTTCCTGTTCGGGTTCATGGGGCCGAACAAGCACTGATCGGGTTGCGCGCCGCGGCCGAGGCCGCGGCAACGCGCCGGACTCAGCTCGCGGCCACCGCGACCGGCTCGGGCCGGGCGTCGGCCAGGGCGATGCCCTGGATGATGTCGCCGAGCACCTGCTCGGCGCGGTCGTGGGCCACCTGGCAGGTACCCGCCGCGCGGTGGCCACCGCCACCATGACGCAGGCAGAGCTCGCCCACGTTGGCGCGGGCCGAGCGATCGATGATCGACTTGCCGACGGCCAGCACGGTGTTCTGCTGCTTCAGACCCCACATGACGTGGACCGAGACCGAGCACTGCGGGAAGAGCGCGTAGATCATGAAGCGGTTGGCGGCCCAGATGATGTCCTCGCCACGCAGGTCGAGCACCACCACCTTGCCGTGCACGCTGGCGCAGCGCCGGATCTGCTCGATGGCGCGCTGCTCGTGCTCCCGGTAGAGGGCGACCCGCTCGACCACATCCGGCAGCATCAGGATCTGCTCGATGCTGTGCTCACGGCAGTAGTCGATCAGGTGCATCATGAGCTGGTAGTTGGACACGCGGAAATCGCGGAACCGGCCCAGGCCGGTGCGGGCATCCATCAGGAAGTTGAGCAGGGTCCAGCCCTCGGGGCGCAGCACGTCGTCCAGGCTGTAGGCGGCCGAGTCGGCCTTGTCGACCGCGGCCATCATCTCCTGGGAGATGCGCGGGAAGGTGGCCGCACCCCCGAAGTGTTCGTAGACCACCCGCGCCGCCGACGGTGCCTCGGCCACGATCACGTGATTGGCGGCCGGCTGGCTGTTGCGCAGCGTCTCGGACAGATGGTGATCGAAGACCAGGTGCGCGCCGGACACATACGGCAGGTTGGTGGTGATGTCGCGCGGCCCGATGACCACCTTGCCGTCCTGCATGTCCTTGGGGTGGACGAACAGGATGTCATCGATCAGATCGAGCTCCTTGAGCAGCGCGGCGCAGACGAGGCCGTCGAAGTCGGACCGGGTGACAAGGCGAAATTTCTGGTCGGGCATGGGCGTTCCTGCGCAGGCAGTCGGGTACGACCGATGTTGTACCGCGCCCCGGATCCCGTGGCTGCGCGAGACCGATGAATCGTTGACGGAGACCGATTGCCGGTCGGGTCGGGGCCGCGCGGAGGCCTTCAGAAGCGACGGCCTATGCCGAATGGGTGACGCGCATGGTGCTCTCGGGAAACCCACGGCGCGCCCTTGCAGCGCACCTCGAACCCAGACGCCAGATTGGCGTCCCGTAGGGGATTCGAACCCCTGTTACAACCGTGAAAGGGTCGTGTCCTAGGCCTCTAGACGAACGGGACAAGGTCTCTTGGTGGAGGTAAGCGGGATCGAACCGCTGACCTCTTGCATGCCATGCAAGCGCTCTCCCAGCTGAGCTATACCCCCGAAGAGCCTTAGAGTATAGAACCTCCTGCCTTGCGTGTAAAGTTGGATCTCCCCATCCGACTTCCCGAGCCGACCATGACCGCCCGACTCCTCGATGGCGCAGCCCTTGCGCAACGCATCCGCGCCGAGGTGGCCGAGCAGGCTGCCCGGCTGACGCGGCAAGGCACGCCACCGGGGCTGGCCGTGGTGCTTGTCGGTGACGACCCGGCCTCGGCGGTCTACGTGAAGCACAAGGTCAAGGACTGCGAGGAGGCCGGGCTGCGTTCGGTCCTGCAGCGTCTGCCGGCCGACACCCCGGAAGCGGCGTTGCTCGCGCGCATCCAGGCGCTGAATGCCGACCCCGCGATCCACGGCATCCTGGTCCAGTTGCCGCTGCCGCCGCACCTCGACGCCCAGCGCGTGATCGAAACCATCTCGCCGCTCAAGGATGTCGACGGCTTTCATGTCGCCAGCGCGGGCGCGCTCATGACCGGGCAACCCGGCTTCGTGCCCTGCACGCCCCTGGGGGTGATGAAGCTGCTGGACCACGCCGGCGTGGATCTGGCCGGTGCCGAGGCGGTGGTGGTCGGGCGCAGCAACATCGTGGGCAAGCCGCAGGCGATGCTGCTGCTGCAGGCCAGCGCCACGGTCACCATCTGCCACAGCCGCACCCGCGATCTCGCGGCGCACTGTCGCCGCGCGGACGTGCTGGTGGTGGCCGCCGGCCGGGCCCGCATGATCACCGGCGACATGATCAAGCCCGGCGCGGTGGTGATCGATGTCGGCATGAACCGCATCCCCGATGGGCCGCAGGCCGGTCGGCTGTGCGGTGATGTGGACTTCGACAGCGCGCAGGCCGTGGCCGGCGCGATCACCCCGGTGCCCGGTGGCGTGGGGCCGATGACCCGCGCCATGCTGCTGGTGAACACCCTCGAGGCGGCGAGCCGGACAGCCGGCCGCTGAGCGCGCTGCTGCTGACCGCCTTGCCGCTGGCCACGTGCCGACGCGCCGTGCCCACCCACCCATTCCCGTCCACCCATTCCCGCTGAAGGCATCCGCTCCATGTCCGACCTGAATCCGCTGCTCGATTTCTCCGGCCTGCCGCGCTTCGAGCGCTTCCAGCCGGCGCATGTCGGTCCGGCGCTCGACACCCTGCTGGCGCAGGCCCGCGACACGGTCGAGGCCTGCACCCGCCCCGACACCCCGGCCACCTGGGAGGGCTTCGTGGCCCCGATCGAGAACGCCACCGAGCGCCTGTCGCGCGCATGGGGCCTGGTGGGGCATCTGTGCGGCGTGGCCGACTCCCCGCCGCTGCGCGCCGCGTTCAACGAGAACCTGCCACGCGTGACGCAGTTCTGGACTGAGCTCGGACAGAACCGGGCGCTGTACCGGCAGTATCAGACGCTGCGCGAGAGCGCCGGCTTCGCCGCGCTCAGCCCTGCCCGGCAGCGGGCCGTGACCCTGGCCCTGCAGGGGTTTCGGCTGGGCGGCGTCGAGCTGGCATCACCGGCCCGCGAACGTTACCTCGCGATATCCGAACGGCATGCCGCGATCGCGCAGAAGTTCTCCGAGAACGTGCTCGACGCCACCGACGCCTTCGAACTGCGGGTGACCGATCCCGCCCAGGTGGCGGGCCTGCCCGCCGACGCCCTGCAGGCGGCCCGCGAGGCCGCGCAGGCCGACGGGGCCGAAGGCTGGAAATTCACCCTGCAGTTCCCCTCCTACATGCCGGTGATGCAGTACGCCAGCCATCGGCCGCTGCGCGAGGCGCTCTACCGGGCCTATGTGACGCGCGCCTGCGCCGAAGCGGCCGCGCCGGCCGACCCGCAGGCGCGCAGCGCGCTCGACAACACCCCGATCATCGCCGAGCTGCTCGCGCTGCGGCACGAGGAGGCGCAGCTGCTCGGCTACGGCAGCTATGCCGAGGTATCGCTGGTGCCGAAGATGGCGCAATCGCCCGGCGAGGTGATGACGTTCCTGCGCGATCTGGCGGCACGGGCAAAACCCTTCGCGCTGCGCGACCTGGACGAGATGCGCCGCTTCGCGGCCGCCGAGCTCGGCCTCGCCGATCTGCAGCCCTGGGACACCGCCTTCGTCTCCGAACGCCTGAAGGAGCGCCGCTACGCGTTCTCCGATCAGGAGGTAAAGCGGTACTTCCAGCTGCCGCGGGTGCTCGCCGGCCTGTTCGCGCAGATCGAGCGCCTGTTCGGCGTGACCGTGCACGAGGACCTGGCCGCGGGCTGGCATCCCGACGTGCGCTTCCACCGCATCGAGCGTGACGGCCAGTTGCTCGGCCAGTTCTACCTCGACCTGTACGCGCGCCCGGGCAAGCGGCCCGGCGCCTGGATGGACGATGCCCGCGGCCGTCGCCGCCTCGGGGCCGGCCTGCAGACGCCGGTGGCCTATCTCACCTGCAACTTCCAGGCGCCGGTGGGTGGTCAGCCCGCCACGCTCACCCACGACGACGTGATCACCCTGTTCCACGAGTTCGGTCACGGACTGCACCATCTGCTCACCCAGGTCGAAGACCTCGCGGTGTCGGGCATCAGCGGCGTGGAATGGGACGCGGTGGAGCTGCCCAGCCAGTTCATGGAGAACTTCTGCTGGGAGTGGCCGGTGGTGCAGGCCATGACCGCC
>JBIKWU010000249.1:0-6008 GCA_044356115.1 Burkholderiaceae bacterium | reverse complement strand
CGCTGCCGCGCGCGCTGTTCGACCGGATGGTGGCCGCGCGCAACTTCCAGAGCGGGCTGCAGACCCTGCGGCAGATCGAGTTCGCGCTGTTCGACATGCGCCTGCACGCCGAATACCAGCCGCACTCGCCCGTGCCGGTGCAGGCGGTGCTCGATGCGGTGCGCGCCGAGGTGGCAGTGCTGGTGCCGCCCGCGTTCAACCGCTTCCAGAACACCTTCTCGCACATCTTCGCCGGGGGCTACAGCGCCGGCTACTACAGCTACAAGTGGGCCGAGGTGCTCTCGGCCGACGCCTATGCCGCCTTCGAGGAGGCGCAGGTCGAGGGTGATGGCGACCAGGCCGCGGCACAGGCCGGGCGCCGGTTCCTGGCCGAGGTGCTCGCCGTGGGCGGCAGCCGACCGGCCATCGCCTCTTTCAGGGCGTTTCGCGGCCGCGAGCCGCGGATCGACGCCCTGCTGCGCCACAATGGGATGGTCGAGGACCCCAACCATGAGACGCAATCCGCCTGAATCCCTGCTCGCGTCGAGCCTGCTCGCCCTGAGCCTGCTCGGCCTGTTCACGTCGCTGCCTGCCACGGCGGCCCCGTACAAGTGGGAAGACGAGAGCGGACGGGTGGTCTACGGCGACCGCCCGCCTCACATGGACGCCAAGCAGCTCAATGGCGGCGCCTTCATCGTGCCGCGCAACGAGCCGAGGGCAGCGGGCGAGGGCCCGCAGCTGCCGGCGATGCTGCGCCCGGTCGTGGCCCGCAATCCGGTGGTGCTCTACTCGGGGCGCAACTGCGAGCCTTGCCGACAGGCGCGTGATCACCTCAGCGCCCGGGGCGTGCCCTTCACCGAAAAGACCCTGAGCACCGAGGCCGATGTGGCCGCGTTCAAGGCCCTGGGCTTCACCGAGATGACCGTGCCCACCCTGAGCGTCGGCACCGAGCGGCTGATCGGCTTCGAGGTCACCTCCTGGACCCGGGTGCTCGACACGGCGGGCTATCCAGGTCGGTCGCTGCTGCCGTCCAACTGGACTCCCCCCCGGGCCGAGCCGCTTGCACCGGCCGTGCCGATTGCGCCGGCCGCGAGGCCCCCAGGCGGTCAGGTGGTCGAGAGGCCCGTGCGCGACCCGGCCCGGGAAGAGGCTCCGGCCGCGGCCCTGATCCAGGCGCCGCCAAGCGCGCGCGATCGCAGCCTGCGCTTCTGACCCGATCCGCGCGCAGCGGCCAGCCTGCCGGGCCGCCTGCCTGACAACTCAGGCAGCCGAGCCCGGTGGCAGCGTCAGGTGCTGGTAGTCGGGCTCGAGTTCCAGCCGCATCGACACCAGGAAGCGCCCCACGCAGACATAGAAGCTGGCGGTGAGCGTGAGCTCGACGATATCGGCCTGGTCGAAGTGCGGCGCCAGCGCGGCGAGGCACTCCGGGCTCGCGCCAGGGCCGCGGGTGACCTCCTCGGCCAGCCGCAGCACCGCCCGCTCCTGCTCGTTGAAGAGAGGCGACTCACGCCACGCCGCGATGGCATCGATCTTGGTCTGGGGCACGCCCGCGGCCAGCGCCATGGGCACGTGGTGGGCCCACTCGTAGGCCACCGCGCCCACCTGTGCACCGCGCAGGATGAGCAGCTCGCGAATCGCCCGCGAGGTGCGCGCGTTGAGCCGCAGCGGCCAGGCGAAGTCGATCCAGGCGCGCAGCATGGCGGGCGCGTTGCCCATCACGCGGTAGAGATCGGGCACCTCGATGCCGCGGGCGCGCACCTCGGCGAAGATGGCCTGAAGGGCCGGATCCTCGGGCTGCAGGGGGACCATGGGAACCGCTGTCATGCGAATGCTCCTGAAAGAGGCCGCTGCGTCAGCCGCGCTGGCCGTTGCTGGGCGGGATGGCGAGACGACCCGAGCCGGCAGTGGCGCCGGCGTCGACGGGCAGGACGATGCCGGTGACCCAGCGGGCCTCGTCGCTCACCAGGTAGAGCACTCCGTGGCCGACATCCCAGCCGGTGCCCTCGGTGCCAAGGAGCGAGCGGCGCCGGCGCGCGTCGCGCATCTCGGGCGACATGCCGCGTGACCAGACCATGGGCGTGTAGACCATGCCCGGGGCGATGCAGTTGACGCGGATGCCCTCGTGACCGTGATGGGACGCCATGGCGCGGGTCATGTTGACCACGGCGCCCTTGGAGGTGGGATAGAGCAGGCTGGGATGGCCGCCGAGCAGGCCGGCCACCGAGGCGACGTTGACGATCGCGCCGCCACCCAGCTTGCGCATCTCGGGGATGGCGTGCCTGGCCATCAGCATCATCGAGGTGACATTGACCAGCAGGCCGTGGTTCCAGGCGGCGAGGTCGACCTCGACCGCATCGCCGGGCGGGCCGCCGATGCCGACGTTGTTGACCAGGATGTCCAGGCGCCCCCAGGCCTGCACTGCGCTGGCGACCGCCTGGGCGCAGGCCTGCGGATCGGTGACGTCGGCCGGGACCACCAGGCTCTCGTTGCCCTCGGCGGCGATCATCGCGTGGGTGCGCTCGGCCCACTGCGGCACCGCATCGATCAGCGCCACCCGGGCGCCGTGGCGGGCCATCAGGATGGCCGCGGCGCGGCCGTTGCCGATGCCGTCCTCGCGGGATCCGGCACCGGTGACGATGGCCACCCGTCCGGCCAGACGGGCCGCGCCGGGCGCGGCGGCAGGGGAATCGGTCATGCACCACCTCCGCAGGGAGCAAGGGACGCAGGCACCTTACCGGAAGCGGCCGCGGGCCGGCGCCGCACCAGACCGGCTCATGCGGGGCCCAGCCGGATACCGGAACCGCCAGGCTCGGCGGCAAGCCCGCGGACGGGTGCCACAATGCGCAGCCACCACCGTCCGGAACGCCCCCCAGCCGGCGGGGCGCACGGATGGGCCACCATGCCGCGGAGCGCCCCATGAACCGTATCGACGACGCCGCCCTGCCCGCCCGCCCGCCCCTCCGGGCACTGCTTGCCCGAACCGGCACCGCCCTGCTGCTGACCGGCCTCGCGGCCTGCGCCAGCCCGCCGGCCGCCACCGACCCCGGCGGCGCGGCGCTGCCCCCGGTGCGGGCGGTGGCCGCGGTGGATCTCGCCCGCTACAGCGGCCGCTGGCACGAGATCGCGGCCTACCCGATGTTCTTCCAGCGGCAGTGCCTGGGCGACACCACCGCCGAGTACGCACCCGCCCCGAACGGCGAGCTCACCGTGCTCAACCGCTGCCGCAGCGCCGACGGCATCGCGCAGGCGCGTGGCCGGGCCTGGGCGGTGAGCGGATCGGACAACGCGAAGCTGAAGGTCTCCTTCTTCTGGCCGTTTAGGGCCGACTACTGGGTGATCGGGCTCGACGAGGACTATCGCTGGGCGGTGGTGGGCGAGCCCGGCCGCCGCTATCTCTGGGTGCTGTCGCGCACGCCCATGCTGCCGCAGGCCCAGCTCGATCGCGCCCTGGCCGCCGCCCGCGCCCAGGGTTACTCGCTGGCGCCGCTGGTCTACACCCGACAGGCGCAGGGCCTTCCCCCGGCGCGCTGACCTCACCTTCGCCCCGAAAGGATCCGACCATGGCCGATGCCGCCCCGGACAGCCGAGCGCTGCTCGATGACCTCCATGCCAAGCGCGCCAGCCTGCTCGACGAAGCCCGGCCGGCGGCGGTGGCGCGCCAGCACGAGCGCGGCAAGCTCACCGCGCGCGAGCGCATCGCGCGGCTGATCGACCCCGGCAGCCTGCGCGAGTTCGGCTCGCTGGTCTCGGGTGAAGGCGAGCATCAGCCCAGCCGCGCGCAGGCGCCCGCCGACGGCGTGGTCACCGGCACCGCGATGATCGACGGCCGGCCGGTGGTGGTGCTCTCGCAGGACTTCACGGTGTTCGGCGGCAGCATCGGCGTGCTGGGCAGCGCCAAGTCGCAGCGCGCACTGCAACTCGCGATCCAGCGCGGACTGCCGCTGGTGATGCTGCTCGATGGCGGCGGCCATCGCATCCAGGGCGGCCAGGACGCGCGCCACTTCGCCCACGCCAGCACCCAGTTCCAGCAGTTCGCGCGGGCCTCGGGCTGGGTGCCGATGGTGAGCCTCATGCTGGGCGCCGGCTTTGCCGGCCCGACCAACTACGCCGGACTGTCGGACCTGGTGGTGATGGTGCGCGGGCTGGCCACCATGGGCCTGGCCGGCCCGGCGCTGGTGAAGGCGGGCGTGGGCGAGGAGATCGACCAGGAGTCGCTGGGCGGCGCCTCGGTGCAGGTCGATCGTCAGGGCCTCGCCGACCTCGGCACCGAGGACGAGGCCGGCGCGCTGGCCGCGGCCCGCCGGTTCCTGTCGTACCTGCCGGCCAACGCCCGCGCGCCGCTGCCGATGGGCCCGAGGGATGACCCGCCGGATCGCCGCGAGGAGGCGCTGCTCGACCTGGTGCCGGCCAACCCGCGCAAGGCCTATGACATGCGCAAGGTGATCGCGCTGATCGCCGACCGCGACTCGGTGTTCGAGATCAAGCCCACCTTCGCGCCGAACGTGATCACGCTGCTGGCGCGGCTGCACGGTCGGCCGGTGGGCGTGGTGGCCAACCAGCCGCAGCGGCTGGGCGGGATGCTCGACGCCAACGCCTGCGACAAGATGGCCCACTTCATCGCCCTGTGCGACGCCTACGGGCTGCCGCTGGTGTCGCTGATCGACATCCCGGGCTTCGCGATCGGCTCGGGCGCCGAGCGCACCACCCTGGGCCGGCGCTCGGCCAAGCTGATCCACGAGTGGGGCCACGCCACCGTGCCGCGCGTCTCGGTGGTGCTGCGCAAGGGCTACGGGCTGGGCTACTTCGCGATGGCGGGCGGGCGCAGCTTCGGCGCCGATGCCAGCCTGGCCTGGCCTACCGCGCAGATCTGCGCGATGTCGGTGGAGGGCTCGGTGGATGTGGCCTTTCGCAAGGCCTATCTCGCCGCGCCCGATCCGCAGGCCGAGCGCCAGCGCCTCATCGACGAGATCCGCTCGAAGATCGGCGCGGTGCGCGGCGCCGAGGGCTTCGGCATCGACGAGCTGATCGACCCGCGCGACACCCGGCGCGTGCTGATCGAGACGCTCGCGCAGTGCCCGCCGCGCCGCGCGGCGGAGCAGCCGCCGAAGTTCCGGTCGATCACGCCGATCTGAACACGCCCGAGAAGGCGGCCTACAGGCTGGTCGGCCAGGTGGCCAGGCGGTGCCGCGACAGGCCGCCATCGCGGCGCCGGGCGCAGGCCGAGAGCATGCGGATCAGCCAGGCCCGGGTCTCGCGCGGGCGGATCACCGCGTGGGCCGCGAAGATGCCGGCGAGCGAATAGGGCGAGTTGTCGGCCACCATGCCCGCCAGCAGCGTCTCGTAGTCGGGCGAATCGGGGCGCGCGTTGTGCACCACCGAGACTGCCACTGCCGGATCCACGAAGCCCACCTCGGCGGTGGTCCACAGCGCCAGGGCATCGGTCATGCCGCCGCCCATGTTCAGGTAGGCCTGACCATAGCTCTTGCGCATCACCACCCCCAGCCGCGGCACCGAGGCGAGCATCAGCGCCTGGATGTTGTTCATGATCTTGCCCGCCACGCCCTGATGCTCGGCCTGCAGGCCGACCATGAAGCCCGGGGTGTCGGCCATGAGCACCAGCGGCAGGTTGAAGGTGTCGCAGAGCACGATGAACTCGGTCATCTTGTCGGCGGCCGCGGCATCGATGGCGCCGCCCTTGTGCAGCGGGTTGCTGGCCACCACGCCCACCGGCTGGCCCCCCAGGCGCATGAAGCCGGTGAAGAGCGGCCGGCCGTGCAGCTCGCGCCAGGCCATCAGCGAATCGCGGTCGGCGATCGCGGCCAGGGCATGGCGCACGTCGTAGACCTTGTTGCGGGCCACCGGCACCGCCGACTCGACATCGCCCTCGGGCTCGGCCACCGTCTCGGGCGGGCGACGCGGTGGCACCTCGTCGATGTGCGAGGGCAGGTAGCCCAGCACCTGGCGGATCGCGGCGATGGCCTGCTGGTCGGTATCGACCACGATGTCGATCTGGCCGGTGCCGCGGGCAT
>JBIKWU010000145.1:0-9444 GCA_044356115.1 Burkholderiaceae bacterium | reverse complement strand
GCAACAAGCGCTCGATCGTCAACCAGCGTCAGATCGGCACCGACACCGATTCCCTGCTGGTGGGCCTGCGCAACGCCATGCGCCAGGCGCCCGACTGCATCCTGATCGGCGAGATCCGCGATGTCGAGACCATGTCGGCCGCCATCGCCTACTCCCAGTCTGGACACCTGGTGCTGGCCACCCTGCACGCCAACAATGCCAACAATGCGCTGAACCGCATCGTGAGCTTCTACCCCCCTGAAAACCGGCGGGTGATGCTCTCAGACCTGGCCGGCACGCTCAAGAGCATCGCCTCGCAGCGGCTTGTTCGCAGCACCACCGGGGCACGCATCCCGGCCGTGGAACTGCTGCTCAACACCCGCTACGTGGCCGAACTGATCGAAGCTGGCAACCTCGGTGACATCAAGGACGCCATGGAAAAGAGCCTCGCGCCCGGCTCGCAGACCTTCGAACAGAGCCTGCTGCAGCTGGTGCGCCAGGGCAAGATCACCCGGGAAGACGCTCTGGCCAACGCCGACTCGCCAACCAACCTGCTGTGGCTCATGGAGAACTCCGAGCGGCAGTCGACCGCTTCGGAGAGCAAGAGCGACAGCACCGAGACCAAGCGCGAGGGCGAAGGGCCGTCGTTCGCGGAGTTCCTGCTCAACGTCTGAGGACCGCGCTCAGCGCTTCTCGACCTCCCGACGCTCGAAGAGATAGTCGGTATTGCCCTCGTGGCCGGCAAAGCGCGAGGCGCCGTACTGCGGGGTCTGTGGCACGTCCTTGCTGACCTCGACCTTGAGGGTCTCGAACACCGACACGCCCAGGTTCCAGTCGCTGACCTTGCGCAGCAGGTCCATGAAGTGCCAGGCA
Organism: Burkholderiaceae bacterium; assembly: GCA_044356115.1. Lineage (GTDB taxonomy): Bacteria > Pseudomonadota > Gammaproteobacteria > Burkholderiales > Burkholderiaceae_E > Quisquiliibacterium. The sequence continues at coordinate 8,592 of JBIKWU010000145.1, read as the reverse complement.
AAGCTCGAGTGGCCCTCGCGACCATCATCGCTCACCGGCTCGTTGCCGCCCGAGGACATCACCACGGCCGCCTTGCGGCTGAGCAGTTTCTCGGCGTCCGGTGAATCCGGCCGCGTCACCCGCTCGGCCCCGGCAAAGGCGCCCGAGAAGCAGCTGTCGGAGACCAGCATCAGTTGCCGCGCGCTGATCCGGCCCAGGAGTCGGGAGACGTCGCCGTTCGACAGCCAGGACTGCGGGCGATCCGCGCTGCTGTCGTTCATGATCCAGTAGCCCGTCTTGCCGTTCTCGATCGCCTCGCCGTGGCCGGCGTAGTAGACGATCACCGAGTCGTTGGGGCCGGTTTCCAAGGCCAGCCGGTTCAGCGTGCGGATGACCGACTGCTTGCTGGCATCGGTGAGCATCACCGTGTCATAGCCGAGCGTGTCCTGCAGCAGCTTGCCGACAGCCTGGGCATCGGCCCGCGCGTTCTCGAGCGTGGGAATGTTGCGATCGGCATAGTTGTCATTGCCGATGAGCACCGCCACCTTGCGCTCGATCTGCGGCACCGCCGCCTGACGCACGGTGCGCCGGGATTCACGGGCCAGCTTGCGTACCTCGCGGGTCTCCTGGACGTACTTCTTCAGTTCCTCGGTCACCAGGCAATCGCCGCCCTCGAGTTCGGCCTCGTTCTCGCAGGCGCGCACATCGGCAAGCGCCGGGTTGACTTCCAGGCCGTTGAGCGCCGAGGCGAAGACCTTCTTCTTGTATTCGGCCCGCGCGGTCAGCAGCGTCTGCAGTTCGGCCCGGGTCATGCGGCCCAGGCTGACGCTGCGAAAGGCCACCTGGGTGCTGCCGCCCGATGCCGAACTGCCGCTGCCGCCGGCGGCCGCCTCGGTGGCGGTGATCTCATCCACCCCGCCGGTGGTGGTGGTGCCCGACAGCGCGGGCACGGCATCGAGCACCCTGCCCCGGGTGGGCGTGGACATCTGCGTGGGCACCGAGACCGATGTCAGGGCGGTGGCTACCGCCACCGTGGTGGTGTTGGCCGGGGCGTCGCTCGGCGTGGTCTGAGCCTGCCGATAGAGCGCGCCATTGCCGGTGCCGGTCGCCGCCGTCTGCGGGTAGAAGGCTCCGTACTGCTTGAAGTCAGGGACCAGCCCGCCCATCGTGTCGCTGTCGGGGTTGTTGGAGTAGACCAGCCAGCGGGTGCCCGCCGGGATCGAGAACACGCCCGAGCCGGCCTGGTTGACGAAGGCGCCGCCACCGGCGTCGACGATCAGCGGGTTGGTGCCGCCCTCGCGCGCCACGATGGTGGTGCCGTTGCGCAGGGTGGCGCCCGCGCTGCCCGAGAGCGCCACCGAGGTGCCGGTGGCCGAGCCGGCGAGGTCTAGCGCGCGGGCGCTGACCGTAAGAGTACCGCCCGGATTCAAGCCGGTACCCGCCCCGGTCGTCAGCGTTCCGTTGGGAGCAGAGATGGTGAGATTGCCGGAAGGAACTGTGTTGCTATCAAAGCGGCCAATGCTGACCGGCACTCCTGTGGCGGAGCCTGACGACATTGTGATGTTCCCGCCTACCGCGAGCGTGAGATTCAACGGCTGCCGACTTGCCGCCACATTCCCGAGGACTGCACCTGCACCTGACGCGGAGCCTCCCGCCAGGATAAGACTTCCCCCTACCGATAGGTTCAACGAGACTGGCGTGGTCGCATCCAGATTACTCGCGCCGATACGGGCATAACTGCCGACACCGCCAGACAGGATTGCTCCTGACTGCCCGCGCAAGGTGAGATCGCCCCCAATCGTCAGCGTCTGATTCTGGCCATTGATGACTGCATAGTTGTCCTCACCTCCAGCTCCGCCCAAAACATTCACATCTCCGCTGACCTTGATGGTCTGGGATCCGGTTCGAGCCTGGATGTAGCCGAAACTCTGCTGTCCAGACTCGCCCCCCTGCACTTGCAGGGTCTGCGCCGTGATCGATTGCGAACCGTCAGCACGCAACCAGGCCGCCCGAGAATTCCCTGACGGCGCCCCGCGTACCAGCAGAGCTCCAGCAGTAACGACCTGATCGCCTCCTGCCGCGACACTTGTTCCAGCGGTCGGCGTGGCAAGCACCTGCAGCTTGCCCGCAGCATTGAGTGTCATGTTTCCAACACTGCTCACTCCGGCATCAAGCAGCATGGTCGACGCAGGATCACGAGTCGCAAGAGTGATGGTGCCGGCCTGAAGCGCGCCGGGCGCCAGATCTCCGGTCGCCTGAGTGACGTCGATGCCGGAGAAGCCCGTGCCCAGGGTGCCGCCGGTACGCGAAAAGTTGCTGCGCACGGTGAGGCTGCCGGTGCCGTTGAGCGTGCCTCCGGTCATCTCGAAGCGGCCGATGTCGATCGCCCCGTTCATGGTCTGGGTGGCGCTCGACTGGATTGCCAGGGTACCCGCGCCGCTGATCCGGGCAGCGGCATCATAGGTTCGATTGACCGATTCGAGGATGAGCCGGGAGCCCGAGGCCACCACGTAACTGCCCGAATCAGTGCCGGGGGCACGTATGGCAAACCTGGTATCGGCGTAGAGCGTGCCGGTGTTGTTGAAGGTGACGGTTTCGAGCGAACTGTCCTGCAATGGGTTGCTCGAGGCGATTCGGACGGTGCCGTTGTTGGTCCAGATGCTGCTGACGGTGGGCGTGCCGGGTTGCGGATTACCGCTGGGAGTGGTGGGATCGGCGCCGGTGTAAATGAAGCTCGCGCCGGAGGCATTGGTGAACCGCGCGTTGTCGAGCGTCACCCAGTAGTCGTCCCCGGTCATGTTGAAGGTGCCCTGGTTTACCCAGTGACGGGTACCGCGCACGGCAAACCAGCGATCCGATAGCGGCATGTTCAGGGTGGTGGTGCCCTGGGTTGTCAAGGTTCCACTGCCAGACAGGGTGACATTGCCCCCCGTGAAGTTCACTGCGCCGGTCACGGTGACATCACCGCTGCCGCTCAGGGTCCCACCGGCCAGATCCAACTGGCCGATCGTCGCGCTGGCGCTGTTGAACGTGAAGGTATTGCCATCAACCAGCGTGACCCTGCCACCGTTGCTGGTGGCGGCGAGCACACCGCCATTGAGCCCCACGGTGGCCGTGCGCAGGTAGGTTCGGCCGGTGCCACTGCCGCCGGTATCAGCGTGCAGCGTCAGATTCAGCTTGCCGATGCCGGTTCCGGCAATGATGCTGTTGTTCAGGTTGATGTTGCGGTAGGCGTTGAGGGTGAGCGTGGCGTCAGCGTCGCCGGACTTGCTGATCGCCGAAGCCACCGTGATGTCGCCGGCCTCGGTGGGCGTGCCGCCTGCGCCCGTGGTCACGGAGACGCTGGTACCCAGGCTCAGCGCCAGACTGATGGTGCCGGCCGACACCGTTGCGCTGTTACCGGTGGAGACGTAGTTCGGGCCGCCGGTGATGTTCGAGTCCGTTGAACCGATCGTGATGTCATTCGGGTCAAGCAGCCAGGTACCCCCACGCCCTGCCGGCGCTGACGCATCGGCAGCCCGCGTCACCTCCAGCATCCGCTTGCCCGAGGTCTCGATGAAGCCCCCGTCGCCGCCCTGCGGGCCGCCCCGCGCGCTGATGCTGCCGTGCACCCGGGCGGTGTCGTCAGCCCAGACGATCACGCGGCCGCCATCGCCCTGCGTGCGCGCATCCGCGAGGAGCTGCGCCCCCGCGGCCACCGTGGTGTGCTGGGCGTTGGCCACGTCAGCTTCCTGGCCCTGCAGTCCGCCGCCCACCCGCATGCGCCCTCCGCCGAGCGTGCCGGAGGCGTCCAGCCGGGCGGCGTCGGCCAGTTCGACCCGTGCCCCGAGCACGTCGATGCGGCCGCCCTGCCCGCCTGCGCCCTGGGCCGACAGCCCACCCGCCACGCTGGCCGCGCCAGCCCCGGCATCCACCGTGACCGACCCGCCCGCGGCGCCATCGGCGCTGGTCTGGCTGCCTGCGGCCAGGCTCACCGACTCACTCGCCGAGAGCACCACCCGACCCGCCGAGTCCAGCCCCGCCGAATCAGCCCGGATGACGCCCTGCTGGTTGACCACCGCACCGAACACGTCCACCCGGCCACCGGCGGCGCTGAGCGCGCCGGTGTTGAGCGCCTGCCCCGCCGGCACCGCCACCCGCACCGCGAGGTTGGGCATGCCGGTATCGACCAGATCGACCTGGGTGCCCGAGGCCAGCGCCACCGAACCACCCGGCGCCTGAACGCTGCCCGCGTTCTCGATGCCCGGGCCGATCAGCACCACCTGCCCGCCGAGGCTCGTGCCGATCACGCCCTGGTTGCGCACCGTGCCCTCGCCGCCCGTGGCGGTGAACCGGTAGCGCCCGCCAAGGAAATCGCTGTCCGCGAGCCGCAAGGTGGACACCACCAGCGAGTGCACATCCACCCGCGCATCGCGGCCGAACAGCACACCGCTTGGGTTGAGAAGCCACACCTGGCCGTTGCTGGTGAGCGAGCCCAGGATCTGCGAGGCCTCGCCGCCGGTGACGCGATTGAGCACCTTGCTCGCGGCCGAGGCCTGGTCGAAATGCACGCCACGGCCCGCACCCACCGAGAACGACTGCCAGTTGAGGATGGCATTGGCGCTGTTGCGCACCGTCATCTGGGAGCCCTGCGTCAGCACACTGGCCTGACCGCTCACCACCTGCAGCCCGGTGGGCAGGCCCTGCGCCCGCACCGGTGCGCCGCCCAGCACCGGGCTGAGCAGCCCCGCGCCCAGCAGCGCATGCGAGAGCAGCGTCAGGCGCAGGGACTGAGGGGAACGCGTCGGCGTGCGCTGTGCGCGCGAGGGAGTCGCAAGGCGGGGATGGGCGCCTGCGCGGGCGGCCTGAGAGCCAGAGGATCGGATCGACATGAGGAACTCCGGAAGTTCGAGGCGTGACGCTCAGAAGGTGATCGAGAGGCTGCCGTGCAGGCGCCAGTCGCCGCGCTGGGTGCGATAGGCATCCTTGAGCGCCTGGGCAAGATCGAGACGGAAGCGAACGATCTGACTGCCGGTGCTCCAGGTGGCGCGCAATCCGACGCCAGCGCCGGCCAGCGTGCAACTGGTGCGGCCAGCCAGGCAGGGATCGTTCTGCCGGTTGCGCACCGTGCCGGCATCGGCAAAGCCCACCACCACCAGTTCGGTACGGCTCAAGGCCTCCGACGCGCCCGGCGCCAGGTTGGCGCTGGCAAGCTCCAGCGAGGCCTGCACGCCGGTGTCGGCCAGCACCTCCCGCTCCAGGTAGCCGCGCACCGACAGGGCGCCGCCGACGCCGAACTGCTCGCCCGGCACCAGCGGCTGATCGGTGGTCTGCCCCGACACCCGCAAGCCGATCGAACCCCAGTCGCCCAGCGGGCGAGAGGCGAATCCGTTGGCGCGCAACAGCCGGTAGCCCGGGCGCGAACCGACCCGCACCGCGGTGAAATCGCTGGTCCCGGCATGCGCGCCGCCGGCATCGAGATTCAGCACGCCGTTCAGGTTGAGACCGAGCCGTGTCTCACCCTCGGCTTGCAGGGTGTAGCCCAGCGTCAGGGGCCGCACGACCACGCTCGCGCCCGAGGGGCCGCAAGCGCCGGGAGGCAGCCCGTCGATGCTGCACTGGTTGATGAATTCGCGCTGCTCCACGCCCAGGCTGGCGCGCTGGTCGACGTTGCCCTGGCGCGGCAGATAGCGGGTGGCCCGCAGACCGGCGATGCGCCCCTTGCCGGAGAAGACCAGATCGCCGGCCGCCGTGGCCGAGCGGCCGCCGTCGACATCGGAGTAGGCCGCGTAGGCATCGAGCGCCGCCGAATGGGCGTAAAAGGGCACCCGGTAGGCGGCGCTGAACACCGCCACCTTGCTGGGGTGGGCGGGTGCGGTCTGGACCTCGGCGCCCAGCACATGGTCACGGCCGAAAAGATTGGCGTGCTGCCAGCCCAGCGCGCTGCGCATCTGCCCGGCATTGCCCACCCCGGTATTGTCGAGCCTCGCCGTCCAGCGCTGCACCGGCTGCTCGGCCACCATCACCCGCGCGGCAACCGTGCCGGCTGCCTGCCCGGGCTCGAGCAGGACCTTGACCTCCTTGGCCGGGCTCTCGTTGGCCATCTGGATCTCGGCATCGATCTGCCGCACCCGCGGCGTGACGCCGGTAACCAGCGAAGGGAGGCTGGCGCGGATGTTGTCGGCGCTGAACTGGCGGTTGTCGGTGACCTCGATCTGCGCAAGCTTGCCCTCGACCACCCGGATGCGGATCTCGCCGGGCGCCGCGCGCTGCTCGGGCAGAAAGGCCACCACGCCGCCGAATCCCGCCGCCCGGTACATCTCCTGCACCGCCGCGGCTGCCTCGCGCAGGCGGACCAGCGTGGTGGCCCCGCGGAACTCCTGCAGGCGCTGCTGGATGCTGTCGGCGGGCAGCAAGGTGTTGCCGACGACCTCGAAGCGCTCGACCGGCGGCAGCGTGGCCGGCACCGCGCGCGCATCGGGCTGGGTCTGGGCCTGCGCAAGGGGCCAGGCGGCGTGAAGCGCAATCAGCAGGATGGATGCGCCGATCGATGACAGGCGGGGCATGGCGGAATCTCCGGAAAAAAGGCTCGGCGCAGACAGCAGGCTCAATCCGAATAAAAGTTATCCCCGACGAACGGCGGTGAAATCACCCATATGTGGTAGCCAACGCCGATAAACCTGTTGAATTCGCTCTGCGCGGAATTCGCGTAGAGTGGCGGACCGTCCGATTCCGCTGCCCTCGCGCCGGCCGCGCCCATGACCCCCACCCTCTACGGCATCGACACCTGCGACCAGTGCCGCAAGGCGCGCCAGTGGCTGCGCGCCCAGGGCATCGCCTTCACCTGGCATGACCTTCGCGGCGACGGCGTCAGCGCCGAGATGCTGGGGCGCTGGCTGGCCCGCGTACCCTGGGATTCACTGCTCAACCGGCGCGGTCAGACCTGGCGCCAGCTGCCTGAGGCGCAACGCCGCGCCGTGGTCGATGCCGCCAGCCTCACCGAATGCCTGCTCGCGGCGCCGCTGCTCATCCGGCGGCCGGTTCTCGAAGCGCCTGAGCGCCTGCTCATCGGCTTTTCCGAAGCCACCTACCAGGCGGCCTTCCCCCGATGAGCAGCCCGTCGCGGGCGGGCGCGCAGCCCCCCCTGCCGCAGGCGTCCTCCCTGCCGCAGGCCTCGCCGCTGCCGCCTGTGCCCGGGCCCGAGCAGGCCGCGCGAGAACTGGTCACCCTGCGTGACCTCATCCGATGGAGCTGCAGCCGGATGGCCGCAGCCGGTGTATCGCTCGGCCAGGGCACCGAGAGCCTGCGTGACGAGGCCACCTGGCTGGCGCTGTGGGCGCTGCGCCTGGCCCTCGATGACCCCGAGCCGCACCTGGATGCCCGCCTGATGACGGCCGAACGCGAGGCCATCGCGGCGCTGGTGGAGCGCCGCTGCGTCGAGCGGCTGCCCACCGCCTATCTCACCGGCGAGGCCTGGCTGCGCGGCCTGCGCTTCAGGGCCGACCCGCGGGCGCTGATTCCCCGCTCGCTGCTGGTCGAGGCGCTCGACGGCGCCCTCGACCCCTGGCTGCCCGACGATCCACCGGCATCGGTGCTCGACCTGTGCACCGGTGGCGGCAGCATCGCGGTGGCCGCGGCGCTGCGCTTTGCGCAGGCCTCGGTGAGCGCCACCGACCTCTCTGCCGACGCGCTCGCCCTGGCCGCCGAGAATCTCGCCCTGCATGGCCTGGAAGACCGCGTCACGCTGCACCAGGGTGACCTGTACGACGGCCTGGCCGCCGCGCGTCACGAGTTGATCCTGAGCAATCCGCCCTACGTGAACGCAGCCTCGATGGCCGCCCTGCCCGCCGAGTACCGCCATGAGCCGCAGCAGGCGCTGGCCGGCGGCCCCGACGGCATGCACCTGATCGCGCGCATCCTGCGCGAGGCGCCCGAGCGGCTCGCCCGGCAGGGGCTGCTGGTGATCGAGATCGGACACGAGGCGCGCCACTTCGAGGCCGCCTTCCCGGGGCTGGAATTCGCCTATGTGCCGGTCAGCGCCGGCGAGGAAATGATCGTGGCCATCAGCCGCGAGGCGCTGACCGCCTGGAAGCGCGCCCCTTGATCCGCCTCAAGCGCATCTCGCTGGCTCGCGGCGGCCGCCCGCTCATCGAGAACGCCGACGCGAGCATCGCGCCCGGGGAGCGCATCGCGCTGATCGGGCCCAACGGCTGCGGCAAGTCGACGCTGCTGGCGGCGCTCGCCGGCGAGGTGCACACCGAGGCCGGCGACATCGAGCAGCCGCCGATGCGGGTGGTGCGCCTGGAGCAGCATGTGCCCGGGGGCGAGCTGCCCGCGTGGCGTTTCGTGGAGCAGGCCGATGAGGCGCTGCAGGCGGCGCGCGCCGCGCTGGCGCAGGCCGAGGCCAGTGGCGACGGCCTGGCGCTGGCCGCCGCGCACGAGTCGCTCGACGAGCGCGGCGACGCCTCGGCCCACGCCCGGGTCAAGGAGCTGCTGGCCGGTCTGGGCTTCTCGGAGGAGGCCGCCGCGCAGCCGGTGGGCTCGCTCTCGGGGGGCTGGCGCATGCGGCTGAACCTGGCGCGCGCCCTGTTCGTGCCGAGCGACCTGCTGCTGCTCGACGAACCCACCAACCAC
>JBIKWU010000391.1:0-2591 GCA_044356115.1 Burkholderiaceae bacterium | reverse complement strand
AGCAGCATGGCAGGCCCGTTGGGGGAGCATGGAAAACCGACTGCAGATATATGACGGTTCTGCACTTCATTAGTGATTAAGATTTCGTTAACGTCTCGGCCGCGAGAGGCCGCCTGTCCCGCTCGCTCGCCGCAACCGCCTGATTGTCAAGGCTTCCGGCACCAAGCGGGGCTCGCGCCGATCGGCTACACTGCGCGCCCGGTTCACGACAGCGTGCCCGCGCTTCGCGGGTCCCGTGCCATGCAAGAATCCCCCGACAGTTTCGATGCCGCCTTCTCCAAGGCCGTCGATCTCGGCAACAAGCTCGCCGACAAGGACAAGGACGCCGACCTGTGGGACATCGCCGATGGCCTGCTGGCCGGCGCGCTGCAGTACTGGCTCTACTCGCGTCAGCCCTGTGGCGATCCGCGCTGCCAGGACTGCCTGCCGATCAGCACCGCCGAGGGGCGCATGGCGGAACTGCGCCGCCTGATCGACGAACTCGCCTCCGAGAGCGAGTACTTCCACACGCCCACCGACGCGAACGCCGGCCGCGCCTGAGCGCAGCCCCTCAGCCTGGCAGTGCTGCGCGGGTGGCGTCCTCGAGCGCTGCCTCGAGGATGGCGAGCCCCTCGGCCAGCTGGCCGTCCGGGATCGTCAGCGGCGGCAGCAGGCGGATCACGTTGCCGTAGATCCCGCAGGAGAGCAGCAGCAGGCCCCGGCGCCCCGCGGCCTGCACGAGCGCCCGCGTGAGTTCGGCATCGGGCGAGTCCGCCCGGCGGTCGCGGACCAGTTCCATCGCCACCATGGCGCCGAGGCTGCGCACGTCGCCGATGCAGGGCCAGCGCAGCGCGAGGTCGCCGAGCCGCGCCTGCAGCATCGCGCCGATGCGCTCGGCACGCTCGCAGAGGCGCTCCTGCTCGATCACGTCGAGCACCGCTAGCCCCGCCGCGCAGGCCAGCGGCGAGCCCGCGTAGGTGCCGCCGAGCCCGCCGGGCAGTGGTGAGTCCATGATGTCGGCGCGCCCGATCACGGCCGACAGCGGCACGCCGCCTGCGAGGCTCTTCGCCACCGTGACGAGGTCCGGAGTGACGCCCGAGTGCTCGATGGCGAACAGCCTGCCGGTGCGCGCGAAGCCCGTCTGTATCTCATCGACGATCAGCACGATGCCGTGCGCGTCGCAGAGGCTGCGCAGCCGCTGCAGGAAGACCGGCGGGGCCACGTAGAAGCCGCCTTCTCCCAGCACGGGCTCGATGATCAGCGCCGCGACTCGGCCCGGATCCACGTCGGCCTTGAACAGCTGCTCGAGCGCGCGCATCGAGTCGTCGATGCCGACGCCGTGGTAGGGCATCGGGAACGGCGCGTGCCAGACGTCCGGCAGCATCGCGCCGAAGCCCGCCTTGTAGGGCTGCACCTTGCCGGTCAGGCTCATGCAGGCAAGGGTGCGGCCATGAAAACCGCCGCCGAAGGCGATCACGCCCGAGCGGCCGGTATGGTGGCGCGCGATCTTGATGGCGTTTTCGACCGCCTCGGCACCGGTGGTCAGGAAGAGGGTCTTCCAGGGGCCCGGGCCCGGCCCCGCCGCGTTGAGCCGCTCGGCGAGTGCCACGTAGCTTTCGTAGGGCGTGACCTGGAAGCAGGCGTGGGAGAAGCGTTCCAGCTGCGCGGCGACCGCTTCGCGCACCCGCGGGTGCAGGTGCCCGGTGTTCAGCACCGCGATCCCGCTCGCGAAGTCGATGTAGCGCCGCCCCTCGACGTCCCAGAGCTCCGAATTGGCCGCGCGCTCGGCGTACACCTGCAGCGAATTGGATACGCCGCGCGGTATGGCCGCCGCGCGGCGCCGGGCGAGGTCGGAGTTGGTGGGCATCGGGGCGCCCCCGGTCAGGCCTTCTTCAGTTCGGCGGCGCGGTGGATCGCCGCGCGGATACGCGGATAGGTGCCGCAGCGGCACAGGTTGCCGGACATCGCGGTGTCGATGTCGGCGTCGCTCGGCTTGGGATTCTTCGCGAGCAGCGCTGCCGCGGACATGATCTGGCCGGACTGGCAGTAGCCGCACTGCGGCACGTCGATTTCCATCCAGGCCTGCTGCACCGGGTGGCTGCGGTCGGTCGAGAGTCCCTCGATGGTGGTGACCGGCTGGTCGCCCACCGCGCTGACCGGGGTGACGCAGGAGCGGATCGGCTCCCCGGCGAGGTGGACCGTGCAGGCGCCGCACAGGGCCATGCCGCAGCCGTACTTGGTGCCGGTCAGGCCGATGGTGTCCCGCAGCACCCACAGCAGCGGGGTCTCGGGATCGACGTCGACCTCGATGGGCCGGCCGTTGACGTTGAGCTTGATCATCCCTGTGGTCTCCGTCTGGCGAATCACCGCGCCCCGGACGTGGGCGGTCGCGGCCGCTGGTAGAATTTACCCGCTTTCCTGCACGCCGACGAGGATTCCGCCTTGACCGACACACCTGTCGCCCCAGCCGGGGCGGACCCCATCCGCACCGAGGTCGTCATCATCGGCGCCGGCCCCTGTGGCCTGTTCCAGGTCTTCGAACTCGGCCTGCTCGGCATCAAGGCCCACCTCGTGGACACCCTCAAGGCGCCGGGCGGGCAGTGCACCGAGCT
>JBIKWU010000013.1:0-29446 GCA_044356115.1 Burkholderiaceae bacterium | reverse complement strand
CGATGACCACGTGCTCAAGTCCGACCACTACCGGGTGCTGCAGGTGGCCGGCGATCAGCTGGTCGAGAAGGAGGTGCCGATGCTCAACGCCCTTAACGAGGTGCTGCGCGATGACTACATCCGCGACAGCATCGGCGGCGTGGAGCGCTGGAACCGGGTGATCGACAAGGCGGGCATCCCGTTCCGGCTCAAGACCCCGCACAAGGCCTTCCATCGCAACATCGGCTCGCTGTCGGGCGTGAAGGTGTCGCCGGAAGGCCGGGTGGTGAGCGAGGCCGAGTGGGGCGCGCGGGTGGCCGACTGGCTGCCCACCGAGAACGATCGCGCCTTCGTGGCCAGCCTGATGGGCCGCGTGGTCGAGCCCGGGCGCTTCGCCAACTGGATCGCGCCGCCGGCCATCGGCATCAACCGCCAGCCCGTCAACTTCGAATACATCCGCTTCGCCTGACCCGCGAGCCCGCCCGGAGCCTGCCATGTCCGCCGTCGACAGCGTCCTGATCAGGCAGCACCTGATCGACCCGGAGATCTGCATCCGGTGCAACACCTGCGAGTCGATCTGCCCGCGCGGCGCGATCACCCATGACTCGCGCAATTACGTGGTCGACGCCGACAAGTGCGATCTGTGCATGGACTGCATCTCGCCCTGTCCCACCGGCTCGATCGACAACTGGCGCGAGGTGCCGCGCGCCCGCGCCTATCCCATCGCCGAGCAGCTGGGCTGGGATGAGCTGCCGCCGGCGCTCAGCGCCGACGCGCTGGCGCAGGCCGGCGCGTCGGCGCCGGCTGCGGCGCCCGTCGAAGCGGCCTCCACGCTGGCGGAGGCGGTGGTCGATGCGCGCCCGGCCTTCACCGCTGTCCGCTACGGCGCGGTGATCCCGCCCTGGTCGGCGGCGCACCCTTTCACCAATCTCTACGGGCCGAAGGCGGCGCGTCGTTCGGTCAGCGCCACCGTCACCGGCAACGTGCGTGTCACCGAGGTGGGTCGGGAGTCCGATACCCACCACATCGTGCTCGATTTCGGCGCCATGCCCTTCCCGGTGCTCGAGGGGCAGTCGGTCGGCATCCTGCCGCCCGGGGTCGATGCCGACGGCCGCGCGCACCATGCGCGGCAGTACTCGGTGGCCAGCCCCCGCAATGGCGAACGGCCCGGCTACAACAACCTCTCGCTCACCGTGAAGCGGGTGCTGCAGGATCATCAGGGCCGACCGGTGCGCGGCGTGGCCAGCAACTACCTCTGCGATCTGCAGGTGGGCGACACGGTCGAGGTGATCGGCCCGTTCGGCGCCAGCTTCCTGATGCCCAACCATCCGCGCTCGAACATCGTGATGATCTGCACCGGCACCGGCAGCGCGCCGATGCGCGCCATGACCGAGTGGCGTCGACGGCTGCGGGCCTCGGGCCGCTTCGAGGGGGGCCGGCTGATGCTGTTCTTCGGCGCGCGCAGCGCCGCCGAACTGCCGTACTTCGGCCCGCTGCAGAAACTGCCGCGCGACTTCATCGACGTGGAATTCGCCTTCTCGCGCGAGCCCGGCAGCCCGCGCCGCTACGTGCAGGACGCCATGCGCGAGCGTGCGGCTGACCTCGCGCCGCTGCTGGCCAGCCCCGACACCGCGCTCTACGTGTGCGGCCTGAAAGCGATGGAGGAGGGTGTGCTGCTCGCGCTGCGCGATGTGGTCACCCAGGCCGGGATGTCCTGGGACACCGTGGCCGGCGAACTGCGCGAGCAGGGCCGGCTGCACCTGGAGACCTACTGACCGGCACCTGGCCGGGGCCGTTCAATCGCCGGCGCCGGTCAGGCCGAAGGCGGCCCAGAAGAACGGGTCGGGGAAGTCGCGGCGCAGGGCGATCTGGGCTTCGCGCAGCGCCTGCTTGCGATTGACGCCCGCGAGCAGGCGCTGATAGAACGACTTCATGAGCTGGGCGGTGGCGTCATCGTCGACCTCCCAGAGGCTGGCCACGATGTTCCGGCTGCCGGCATACAGGAAGCCGCGCGCCAGGCCGAGCACGTCATCGCCGCGCAGCACGCTGCCCAGGCCGGTCTCGCAGGCCGAGAGCGTGACCAGGTCGGCCGACAGCCGCAGGCCGTAGATCTCGCGCACGGTGAGCGAGCCGTCGTTGCCGCCATCGGGCGCGAGCAGCAGCCGGGAATCGAGCGCGCTCTCGGCCTTGTACTGGCCGTGCGAGGCCACGTGCAGCAGCGTGAAGTCGCCGGCCAGCCGCTTGAAGGTGGACTCGGTGGCCTTGGCGCGGGTGAGCAGCACGCTGCCCGGCACGGCCGCGGCGATGGCGCGCGCCTCTTCTTCGGCGCTGGGCAGGTCGAGCGAGCTGTCGCCGACATCGGGATTACCCAGGATGAGCAGGCTGGGCGGGCGGCGCTCGGCGCGCGGCGCCAGGTACTTGAGCACGCTGCTGGCCGGCAGCATCCGCAGGCTGCGCCGCGCGATCAGCGGCTCCTCGGCGGTGCCCAGCGCGGCGAAGGGCAGGTAGTGCAAGGCGCCGTGCGGCACGATCAGCAGATCGGATTGCCCGAGCACCGCGGCGAAGGGCTCGATGAGCACCGCGTGCAGTCGGGCCGCCAGTTCGCGGACCTGCGGCTTGCGCTCCTGGATGAGGATGCGGAACTCGCGCACCTCCTGCTCGAGGCGGGGTGCGTCGATTGGCAGCAGGAGCGCCTGGGTGCGGCTGACCGCAAGCCCGTAGTAGCTGCCGCCGATGGCGTAGAACTCGATCAGGGCCTCGTTGGGCGCGAGGCGGGCTCGCAGTTCATCGATCGAGAGCGTGTCGACCGTGACCAGCGAGGCGAGGTCGGCGTGGGCGCTGCGCAGCGCGCCGGCCGCCGCATTGAGTTCACCCCGGGTGCGGCTCGCGCTGCGCGCGGTCATGTCGACCGGCACCTGGGCCGCGGCGTCGGCCTGGCGCTGCTGGTAGCGCTCCAGCAAGGCCTGCGCCTCGCGACTGCGCGCCACCAGCACCGGTCGGCCATCGCGGGCGGCGAGCAGGTCGACCAGTGCCCGCGACTTGCCGCGTTCCATGAACTCGAACGCGGTCTCGGCCTGGCCCAGTCGGTGCGCCACGCGGACCGCGGCGGCGTACAGGCTCTGCTTGTCGCCGACGAAACCGATCTTGGTGGCCTCGGTGTCGATCGAGGCCCGCTGGCTCTCGACCGCGTCGATCGCCTGCCGCAGATAGCCCAGCGCCTGAGGCAGCTGGCCGGCCTGCTCGGCAATGCGCGCCCGGTCATTGAGCAGCAACCAGTGGATGCCGCCGTTCTCGGCCACCTGCGCAATGGCCAGGAGTCGGTCGAAACCCTGACGGGCCTGCTCGATCTGGCCGGTCTCGAGCAGCGCCTTGTTGAGCATGTAGGCGCGCGGCAGCTGGGCCCAGACCCAGTTGTTGGTGCCGGTCAGGAAGCTGCCGCTCACCAGCCGGTCGAGAAAGACCGAGACGGTGAAGGCGCGATTGCCCTGGATGGCGTCGATCACGCCAGGGTAGTCCTTGAGCGCCATGCGCACACGCGCCAGGCAGATGGCACGGGCATTGGCGTAGTCGCTGAGCGGACCGATCTTCAGCGCGCGGATGTCGGCCTCGGCCTTGCGGGCCTGGGCGGTGTTGCCGCTGAACGCGTGGGCGATCCCCAGCGCGGTCAGCGCGTTGCAGACCATGTCGAGATCGTCGCTGTCGTCCTGCTTCAGCCAGCGACTCGCGGCGTCGGCGTGACGAACCGCCTCCGCATACTGGGCGAGGTCGATCGCCGCCTCCGCGCGCATCAGGTGCAGCGAGGGTGTGGCGTCGTTCAGGCCGAACAGGCGGGTACGGCGGTCACCGGCGCGGATCTTCTGCTCGAGCTGGTCCAGGCAGGCCTGCAGCCGGTTGTAGCGCTTGGTCTGCGAGTAGGCGAAGCACAGCGCGTGCTGGTCGGCGGTCTTCAGCGCGGTACGCGCCGCCTGCTCCTCGATCAGGGTCTCGAGCAGATCGAAACGGCCGCTGGCGGCGTAGCGGACCTGATCGGAACCGAAGTCGGCCCGCGCCGCGCCGATCAGCCCGATCAGGGTGAGGAGCAGGGCGGCGAGGCGGCGCGGGGAGGCGAGGCGGCGCAGGGCGCGCCATGCGCTCACCGGCGGCGGGGGCTGGCAGCCCATGGGCTCGGACGGCGTTCGCGGACCCGCGCTCCGGGTGCTCAGAACCAGAAGCCGACGTTGGCCGTGGCGCCGCGCAGGTTGGGCCCGCGGGTGAGCGTGAGGCCGCCCCGGAAGGCGCTGCGCGCATCGAGCGCGCTCTTGTTGGTGCCCAGGGTGATGCCGAGCTCCTGGAAGTTGTCGATCAGGGGCTTCTGCGAGCCGATGTAGCGGGTGTCGATCAGCGAGTACTCGGCGGTGAGCTTGCGGCCCAGCGTGACCGGCTGCGAGATCATGATGCCGTTGCGGGTGGCGGTGTAGCGCAGGTCGGGGCTGGCGGAGTAGTCACCCACCGAGACCTTGCCGGTGGTGTAGTAGCCGACCATGTTGCCGATGACCAGGTCGAAGCCCTTCATGGGGATGACATAGTTGCTCGACAGCGACCCCGAGTAGAGCAGCGAGGCGGTGGCGCGGTCGACCGAGGCCACCACCGACACCCGGCCGGCCGGGGTGATGGTCCAGCGGTCGTTCATGGGCAGGCGGTAGGCCAGCCCGAGCCCGGTGTGGACGGTCTTGGTGTCGCCGAGCTGCAGCAGCGTGATGGGCATGCTGAAGG
Organism: Burkholderiaceae bacterium; assembly: GCA_044356115.1. Classification (GTDB taxonomy): domain Bacteria; phylum Pseudomonadota; class Gammaproteobacteria; order Burkholderiales; family Burkholderiaceae_E; genus Quisquiliibacterium. The sequence continues at coordinate 24,715 of JBIKWU010000013.1, read as the reverse complement.
TGAGCTGGCGGCGAGGATCGATGTCATTGCGGATGGTGTAGGACAGCGGCAGCGTGGTGGTCTTGATGCCGTCGCTCACGCCGCTGAGGCGGAACTGCCCGTACTGCAGCGCGGCGCTGACGAGGTTGTTGCCGGCGGCGCCGGTGGTGGCCGGGCCCGACACGGCGGTGGGCGAGTTGTTGAAGCTGGTGCCGAAGTCGGCCGAGATGGCCAGCGGCACCATGCCGCCCACCCCGGCGATCGGGCTGGTGGCCGAGTTCTTGGCCTGGTAGTTCATGATCTTGCCGATCACGCCCTGTTTCTTGAGGTAGTCCTCGAGCAGGTCTTCGCTTGCCTCGCGGGTGGCGCCGGTGAAGCTGCCGGAGAGGCCCAGCTGCGGAAAGCTGTACGACAGGGTCCTGGAGTTGGCCGGGTACGAGAGCGTCACGGCCACGTCGTTGAAGCGGGCGGTGGCGGTGGCCGCCGAGGTGCTGGTGTAGTTGATGTTGCTCAGGTTGAGGTTGGAGAGCGTGTCCAGGAAGGACTTGGAGTTCCAGTCGCAGATCAGCGACCCTGCCGAGCCGTTCACCGTGGTCTGGAAGGCGTAGGACTTGTCGCAGGTCTGCGCGGCCGCCGGCAGGGCGGCGAGCAGGGTCAGGGCGAGACTGATCGGGCGGGCGAGGGCCATGGTGGAAACTCCTGGGGCTGCGGATGTCGGGAGGAAGTCAGGAAGCGGCGTCGGGCTGCCGCAGGATCGTGAACGGCTTGCCGAGAACGGTCGTCATCAGGATTGAGCAGCGCGAAGATCAGTTGACGACCACCACGCTGACCCGGCGGTTCTGCTCGGAGAGCGGATTGGCGGGGTCGGAAAGCTCACGGAAGCCCTTGCCTTCGGCGGCCAGCCGCGTGGCGTCGACGCCGCGCGAACCGAGATAGCGAACAACCGTTTCGGCGCGCCGCCGAGACAGCAGCTCGTTGGCCAGCGCCGAGCCCTTGGCATCGGTATGCCCTTCGATGCGGAAACGCAGGTCGCGCGCGCGTTCGTGCTGCATGACCATGGCCAGCCGATCGAGCAGGGGGCGGCTGCGGTCCTGGATGCGGTCCGAGCCGAGATCGAAGTAGATCGTGAGGTCGATTTTCAGCGGGGGTTCGGCGGGTGCACTGGCCTGGTTCGCCGGCGCGGGCATCACGGCGGGCGCGGCCACCGGCGCCGGGGCGGGCGCTGGCGCCGCGATCGGCGGCGGTGGTGCCGGGTTGGCCGTCGTCACCGGGTTGGATGGTGGCGCGGCGACCGGCACCACGAGATGCGCCGGTGCGGCAACCGGCGCAGCGGCCGGCGCGGCAACTGGCGCAGCGGCCGGCGCAGCGACTGGCGCCGCGGCCGGCGCAGCGACTGGCGCCGCGGGCGGCTGAACCTGGACCGGCACGAGATTGCGCATGCCCCGCGTGCGTCCTGCCGGTGCGAGCTGCTCGAGCATCTGGTCGACGGACAACGACTCCCGGTTGGACGCTGGCGCCGCCGGTGCCGACGGGGCAGCGGTCTGGGCGTGGACGCTGGCGCCCACGAGGGGCCCGGCGAATGCGATCAGGCTGACGAAGGTGAGGGCGGAGCGTGAGGTCATGGTCTTACTCGATGACGAACTGGACCAGCCGTTCGCCGACACGACCGAGGGAGTCCTCGATCTCGATCAGGAGGCGATGGGCGCCCTTGGGCAGTCGGGCTTCGGAGACATCGATACCCTCGGCGGTGACCTTGGAGGCGGCGGTGATGCGACCGGTGATGTCGAGCTTGAGCGAGCCGTACCTGACCCGGAAAGATTCGGGATTGATGGTGGCCGGCTGGGTCGGCTCGAAGCGCACCAGGATGCGGGTGGGTGAACTGATCGTGGCGTTGGCGCCGAGCGCCGGTGCAACCAGATTGATGCGCGGCGCGTTCGGTGCAGGAATCGCTTTCATGCCCAGCGGTTCGGGCGCGGCCCGGTCGACGGCGGCCTCCTGATCACTGACCAGCCATTGCGCCCGGGCTTGGGTGCTCAGGCTGGCCAGGACGAGGCAAAGGCACAGGCTCAGGATTCTGGAGGCGCGCAGAGTGGCAGGCATGGCAGTCGGGTAGGTGGGGGGACTAACGGATTTCCTCGATGCGCAGCAGTCGGGCGGCGAAAGCCTCCGAGCCGCCGGTGAGGCCCTGGCCGGTGAACAGGTCGATCAGGGCGCCCCGGCCGTTGAGGGTGTTCATGGCCGAACTGAAGGTGGGCAGGGCGCCGCCCTGCCCGCGCATGAGGGCACTCAGGTCTCTTGGCGAATCGGACACCAGCACCAGAAGGTTGTTCACCCCGGGCGGACCCTTGGCCGTGATCGCCCATTCCGGCCGCGGCAGGTTGAGCGGCCGGTCGGCCTGGATGCGGTTGTTGCGGTCCAGACCGTTGGGGAACAGCACGTAGAAGCTTTCGCGGTCGCTGCCGAGCAGGACCAGGTACACGTGGCCGTCATGGCTGGAGCGCAACCGCAACTCCAGGGGGTCCTTGCCGATGCGCAGCGCGCTGCGGCTCAGGGTGACCTCGAGCTTGCGGCGGGGGTTCTGCTGGGCTTCGATCTCGCGCAGGGTGGTCAGGGCCGCCTGACCGGGGTCGACGGGAGCCGGGGGCGCGGGGGCGATGACAGGCGCTGGCGCGGGGGCGGCGGTCGGCGCGCTCGGAGGCGCGAGCGCCACCGGGGCGGCCGCGGCAGGCGGCGGGGCGGCGGCCGGCGGGGCGGCGGGCGGCGGCGGCGCGGCGGGCGGCGCGGCGGGCGGCGCGGCGGGCGGCGGCGGGGCAGCGGGTGCCGCAGGCTGGGAGGTGGGGGGCGCGGCTGGCGCGGCGGCGGGGGCTGCCGACACCGGGGCGGGCGGTGCCGGCGGCGAGGTCGCGGCCGGCGGGCGACCGGGCACGACCGTCGGCGTCACGGCGAGGGCCGGTGCGGGCGCTGCTGCCGCCACGGCAGCCGGCGGCGGCTTGACCGCGGCGGGCGCCGACGCGACAACGGTCATCGGCGGGCGACTGGGCGCCGGCACGAGGTTGCGATTGCCCGTCACCGTGATGTGATGCGGCTGCAGGGTCGGGTAGGGCGCGAGGCGCTGCTCGACGAAGGCCTGCGCGCACTGCTCGATTTCGCGAATGGACACCGCGCCCGAGGCATCGAGGTCGCGGGCGGCGCCGAGCAGGCAGTCGCGGATGCCCTGCGTGGCAAGCCCGCCCCGGTTGGGGTCATCGAAGCTCACCTCGTCGGCGCGCGCCGAGGTGATCTGCACGAAGTTCTCGCTCAGGGCGCCCAGCCGGCTGGCCTCGGCCAGCAGGCTGCGGGTGCGAACGTTGGCCGGACGGGAGCAGACCTCGTTGTCGCTGGCGCCCTTGATGAAGAACTTCGGGGTGAGTTCCGTGGCGGCCTGCTCGGCGTTGCTCAGCGATCGGGTACGCCTGTTCACCGACACGCCGTCAGAGTGACAGGCATCGAAGAACATCATCACCTTGTCGGCCGTCTCGCTCACGCGGCGGGTGCGCTGGGCGATCTCCTCGTTGGTGATGGTGCCCTGGTCATAGGCGAGCAGGCCTTCCTTGCAGCCATTGACCTGGGCGTCGAACCACCGGGTGCCATGCCCCGAGAAATACACGAAGACCCGCCCGCCCTCGCCGACCGAGGTGGCGAGCCGGTCGAGCGCCGCCAGGATGTTCGGCTTGGTGGCCTCGGCGTCGCGCAGCACGGTGATGCGGGAATCGGGGATCCCCATCGCGGTGGCGATCTGTCTTGCGCTGCCGACATCGAAGCCCACGCCGCGCAGCGGGGGCACATCGGGCGACGCGTAAGTGGACACACCGACGATCAGGGCACTGCGGTTGGGCTGGGGGGACGTCTGGGCCGCGGCGGACAGGCACAGGCCGGTCAGCGCGACCATTGCCGCGAGGCGTCGGATGAAGGGCATCGCTGGCTCGATTCCAGGTGACGAACGTTGGGGCTGATCATCGCCTGAGTGGCCGCGTCAATCAACTGTTGCGGCGCAACAGGCGACCGACAGGCGGTGTCGGGTTCAGCCAGCGCCGAGCCGGGCATTCCGGTGGCGGCCCCGATTGCCGTGACCGCACAGGCGGCTGTGGCATCCTAGGGTGCATCGTGATCGTGAACCCGAGCGGGCGTGTGAGCAACCCGGCGCCCGGCCCGCCGAGCCGCCGCACCCTGATGGCGCTGGCGCTGCTCCTGCTCCTGCCCTTGCCCGCGATCGCGGCGACCGCCGCCGGCCCGGGCGCGGCGGCGCCGGTGCCCTGGTGGGTCTGGTCGCTCGGGGTCTTCGCGGTCAGTGCCCTGATCGGGCTGGTGGCTGTTCCAGCGGGCGTGGGTGGCGGCGTGCTCTTCGTCCCGCTCATCGGCGGTTTCTTTCCGTTCCACCTCGACTTCGTGCGTGGCGCGGGACTCCTCGTCGCGCTCACCAGCGCGCTCGTCTCCGCGCCGGCCCTCCTGCGGCAAGGGCTCGCCAGCCTTCGCCTCGCGCTGCCCCTGGCGCTGGCGGTGTCGATCGGTTCGATCGCCGGCGCACGCATCGGGCTGCGCCTGCCCGAGGCATGGGCGCACACGCTGCTCGGGCTGGTCATCCTGGGCATCACCGCGCTGATGTGGCGGGTGGATCCGCAGGGCCGGGCTGTGCCGCGCGCCGATCCGCTGGCCGCTGCGCTGGGCATTGGCGGACGCCTCGCCGATCCGGTCGGGCCCGCGACCCCCTGGACCGCCGCGCGGCTGATGCCCGGCTGGCTGCTTTTCCTGGTGATCGGCGTCGTCGCCGGGATGTTCGGGCTTGGCGCGGGTTGGGCCAATGTGCCTGTGCTCAGCCTGCTGATGGGGGTGCCGCTGCGGGTTGCCGCCGCCACCAGCGGCCTGGTGCTGTCGATGACATCGCCCGCCGCGCTGGTCTACCTGGGCCATGGCGCGATGCTCCCGGCGGTGGTGGTCCCGGCCGTGATGGGGGTGATGCTGGGTGCGGCGGCGGGTGTGCGCCTGTTGCGCTGCATGCCGGCCGCGGCCCTGCGCCGGCTGGTGCTCGCGGTGCTCCTGCTGGCCGGCCTGAGGGCGCTCGCCCGGGGGCTGGCATGAGCGCGCCAGACCCGTCGCGCCTGCCCGACCTCGCCGGCCGCGACGCCGAAGATCACTGGCGCGAGGAGGATGCGCGCATCCACGCCCGGGTGCTGCAGATCGCGGCGATGGGCAGCCTCGGGCTGCTCGCCCTGGCGTTCCTGCTCGACCTTGCCGGCATCGCGCCAGGCCTGGTGCCAGCCTCCGAACTGCCGCTCCACTGGCAGCAGTCCTCGGCGCACTGGCGCGCGCTGATGGCCCGGGCGGCCGCCGGGGGCCCCGCCGGTGACGCGGCCGGGTGGGCGCCGGGCACTGGCGATCTGCTTTGCCTGGTGGCCTTGCTCGCGCTGTGCCTCGCGTCGCTGCCTGCGCTGGCCGTGCTGCTCGTCCGCTTGCTGCGCCGTCGGGATTGGCCCCTGGCGGCATTCGCGGCGCTTAACATCCTCGTCATCGAGGTGGCGCTCCTCGCCGCCCTGAGCTGACGTCCACCGCCCGCCGTCCCCCACGATGATTCCCGTACCCGCCGAATTCTCCCGCGAGTCCTACCCGGCCGGCGTCACCATCATCGAGGCCGGCGACGACGGTGATTGCGCCTACCTGATCGAGTCCGGCTGCTGCGAGGTGCTGGTGTCCGCCGACGGCGGTCTGCGCCGCATCGACGTGCTCTCGCGCGACGACCTGTTCGGCGAGATGGCGCTGCTCGACAATCTGCCACGCACCGCCACCATCCGCACCCTGGTGCCCACGGTGCTGGTGCGCATCGAGCGGCGCTACGTGCAGTCGCTGCTCGAGCAGACCGATCCGGTGGTTCAGTACCTGATGCGACTGCTGCTCTACCGTTTCCGCAGCGAGCGGGCGGCCGCGGCAACCCAGACGGCGGTGGCCGCGCCGACCTGGCTGCCGAAGCCCGACCGTCAGCCACCCTTCGATCCGCACGCGGCGGCATTGCGCACGATCTGGCTGGCGCGCGACCTCACCCAGGCCATCGAGGGCGGGCAACTCGAGCTTCACTACCAGCCGATCATGGCGCTCGATGCCGGCCGGATGGCCGGCGTGGAGGCGCTGGTGCGCTGGCGCCATCCCAGGCTTGGCCTGATCGTGCCCGATGAGTTCATCCCGCTGGCCGAACGTACCCGGGTGATCCACCGGATCGGTCGCTGGGTGATCCAGCGGGCGCTCGATGACTGGCCGCAGGTCCGCGGGCTCTGCGAGACGGTGACGCCCGCCTTCCTGTGCATCAATCTCTCGGCACCCGAACTGGCCGAGCCGGGCATCGCCGAGTTCATCGGCGCGGCGCTGGCCGAGCGCGCGTTGCCTGGGGCCGAACTGCGGGTGGAACTGACCGAGACCGTGGTGATCGCCAGCCTGCAGGAGGTGGCCAGGGTGGCCGAAGCCCTGCGGGCGATCGATGTCGGCATCGCGCTCGATGACTTCGGCACCGGTTATGCGGGCCTGAGCTATCTCCAGGACCTGCCCTTCACCACCCTCAAGATCGATCGCAGCTTCGTGGGCCGGATGCTGGCGTCACCGCGCAGCCTGCACATCGTGAAGTCGGCGCTGGCCCTCGCCGCACCGCTCGGACTGAGCACCGTGGCCGAGGGCATCGAGGAGGCCGGTGCGGCGCGCCTGCTCCAGGATCTGGGCTGCGTCTTCGGCCAGGGGTATCACTACGCGGCGCCGATGAGCCTGGCGCAGCTGCAGGCCTGGTCGCGGGCACGCGGCGCGCGCGAGCCCTGATCCCGGACGGCGTGGCCGGCCTTCAGCCGGTGGCCCAGCCGCGCGCGGCGAGGCGATCGCGCAGCAGGGCGCCGGCGCGCGCCGAGGTGATCAGCACCGCGTGCAGTCGCGCCCGGCTCAAGGCCACGAACAGCCGCCGGCACGCCGACTCGTCGAGCGTCGCAAAGTCGATCTCGGTCACGACCACGGCGTCGGCCGCCTGACCCTTGAAGCGGAACAGGGTGTCGGCGAGCAGTTCGCCCGCCGTGAACCGCGCGGTGCCTCCCGGGTCGTAGCCATCGGGCCGTCGCAGCGACAGCCCGGCCAGGGTCTGGGGGCCGTCGGCACCGAGCAGGCGACTCGCCTGCAGTCCCCGGAAACCCAGCACCGCGATGTGCGCCGGCCGGTAGCCCTGGGCGATCAGCGAGCGCACCGCCTCGGCAGTGGCGGGTGCGGGGTCGGCGCCGTCGTCGTGTTCGAGCCACCCGGGATCGAAACCCTGGAAGGCCCCACCCGCCTGCAGCGCCGAGGGGGTCAGGCCGAGCGCGTTCATGAAGCCGACCAGCGTGCGCGGTGACCGGTAGTTCACCGGGCTGCGCAGCACCGGCCACCCCGTCAGCGACGCGCGCGGCCTGTCGTACAGCGTCTGGTCGGGGTCCTCGAGCACGAGCACCCGTGCCTGCGGGCTGGCCAGACGCAGCAGCGCGTCGACCCAGTCGGCGGCGAAGTCCTGGGCCTCGTCGATGATCAGGCTGTCGAACAGCCCGGAAAGACGGCTGCTGAGCGCCACGAAGCCACGGGCCAGCTGATCGAAGGCCCCGGCGACCGACAGCGACGGATGCGCGATCCCGGCCTGGTCCAGGGCCTCGCGCGCGAACTCGTGGAAGGTGAACACCGTGCCCGGGTCGGGGGCCACCTGTTTCATGGCGTCGGCCAGCGCGCGGTTGAAGCACAGGTAGAGCGCCGGGCGGCCCCAGCGATGGGCATCGCGCAGCTCGGCCAGCGCGAGCTGGGTCTTGCCGGAGCCTGCGGTCCCCTGCACGTGCAGTCGCCAGGGTGAAAGGCTCAGGCGCTGCGCCCAGGTGGCCAGACCCTCGGACAGACGGGTGCTGAGTTCGCGCGCCGAGTGTCCGAGCACGCCGATGCTGGGTTCGGCACTGACCTGCCGGGCGAGGAAGGCATGCACGTCCAGAGGACGCGGCGCCTGCGGCCCCGAGGGCATGGGCGCGGCCTCGAGCAGCGATGCGATGATCTCGACGAGCTGCGCGTCGCGGTCGGCATCGACCACCCGATTCGGGTCGATCGAGGCGGGGGTGGCGCCGGTCAGCCGAGACTGGGGAAGGTAGAGCAGGTGGTCCAGGGTCAGCCGCTGGCCGGGGTGCCGGCGCGTGAACTCGTTGCGCAGGGCATTCAGGTTGCGGGTCAGCTGGGTATCGACCACGCTCGGATTCTCGTTCGCGCCGTAGCGGGCCAGCAGGTGGCCATCCTGCACCCAGACCTGGGCGAGCTTCTGTTCGATCGCCAGGAGCCTGCCTTCCCGGTCGGCGACGATGAAGTCGATCTCGCCGTACACCGAGCCCGCCGTGTCGCTCCTCGCCCAGTGGGTGCCGTGATAGACCGTGAAGGCATCCGACAGCCCGTCGCGCAAGCGCCACAAGGTCCGGCGCTCGGCCCGCAGACCGGCGCTCAGCCCGGGCGCCAGATCGATCTCGGAGGGCACCAGTCGAGCCACGCCAGACCTACCGGGCGAGCGCGCCGGCCGACGGCATCAGACTGCCGAGCAGTGCGAGCAGGGCTTCGGCTTCGGCCTCGGCGCTGAAGCGCGGCGACAGCGCCTTGCAGCGGTCCGCGAGCCTTCGCAGCCAGGCCGGCTCGTCGCGCGCGCGCTCGATCAGCGCGGCCAGCGCGGCATCGTCGCCCGGCTCGAACAGCGCCGGGTGGTCCTCGCCGAGCAGGCCGAGATTGCCGTCGATGCGCGAGGCGATCACCGGCGTGCCGCTGCGGATGGCCTCGATCACCACATGCGCACCGCCTTCCATGCGGCTGGCGTGCACCAGCAGGTGCGCGGCCTGGATGCGCCGCCGCGCGGCGGCGTGCGGCAGTGCGCCGAGCCAGCGGTAGCCGATGCCGGCGGCGTGCAGCGTGGCGGCCTGGGCGCCCAGGCCGGCGTCGAGCGCCGCGCCGACATGGTCGAACAGGATGTCGGTGCGCCCGGCCAGCCGACGGGCGGCGCGCAGGTAGGTGAGCGGGTCCTTCTCGTCGCGCAGATGGCCCACCATCAGCGCCCGCAGATGGCGAGCGCTGTGCGCCAGCGGCTGGCGCTCGCCGCAGGACTGCAGCACCGTGACCGTTTTTGCCTGGGCCGCCGGGGGCAGGCGGCGCGCGCCCAGGGTGTTGAGCACCACCAGCCGGTCGGCCTGGTCTACCCAGGCGCGGGCCTCGGGGTCGGTGTCGATGTCGCGGTAGAGATCGGTGCCGGTCAGTACCAGCACCAGCGGGCGCCTGCCCGCCTGCTGCCGCCAGGCCTGCATCGACGGCGCCGAGCGCCGCGCGTGCAGCGCGATCATGGCGTCGTGGGCGCCGTGTTCCCAGCGGTCGGTGAGGGTGATGCGATAAGCTCGGCCGAGCAGGCGCGCCCAGCGCCGCGCGGTCTGCCAGTTGCCGTTGTTCGCGGCAGCCAGCGCCGGCGTCACGATGACGATGGATGATCGATGCACCAGGCAAGTGTAAGCGTGGCCGCGACCGGCGTCGCGCCGGCCGACGATCCCGCCCGGACTGTCCGACAGGGCGGGCCGCGCGTGCTGGCGGCGGCCATGGCGCAGACCCGCGCCGATACCCTGGCCACCTTCGCCGCCTGGGAGCAGGCCCTGCCTGATCTGAGGGTGCCGCAGCGCGCCGACCTGAACCCGCCGTGCTGGGAGCTGGGCCACATCGGCTGGTTCCAGACCCACTGGCTGGCCCGCAATCCGCAGCGCCATCTCGGATGCGAGGCCGATCCCGCGGCGGTGAGGCCGGCACCCGATGACGCGCTCTACGATTCCAGCCGCGTGCCCCACGCCGAGCGCTGGTCGCTGCCGCTGCCGGGCGCGCCAGCCTTGCGACGGCAGCTCGACGACCAGCTCGGGCAGTCGCTCGCGCTGCTGGCCGCGCTGCCCGATGACGCGGACCCTGCCGCGCTCTACTTCTTTCGCCTGGCGGTGCTGCACGAGGACATGCACCACGAGGCCGCGCTCTACATGGCCCGTGCGCTGGGCGTGCCGGTCACCGATGCCCGCTGGCAGGCGCGCGCGCTGCCCGCGGGCGGCGAACCCCTGCGACTGCCCGCCGGCCCCTGGCAACTGGGCAGCGCCGCCGGCGAGGGCTTCGCCTTCGACAACGAGCTGCCGGCGCATGCACTGGCCCTGCCTGCCATCGAGATCGATGCCAGCGCGCGCACCTGGGCCGACTACCTGCCGTTCATCGAGGATGGCGGCTACCGAACCGCGCACTGGTGGGACGAGCCCGGGCGCGCCTGGCTGCAGGCCAGCGGCGCGCGCGCGCCGCGTTACCTGCGCCGCGAGGGCGGCGGCTGGCTGCACTGGCTGCAGGGCGGCTGGCAGGCGCTCGATCCGCGTCAGGCGGCCTGCCATCTCACCGCCCATGAGGCGCGCGCCTGGTGCCGCTGGGCGGGCCGCCAGCTGCCCACCGAGGCGCAGTGGGAACGCGCGGCGCTCACCGCCGGCCCGGCCTTCCGCTGGGGCGATGTCTGGGAGTGGACGGCCAGCGGCTTCGGGCCGTTCGCGGGCTTTCGCGCCCACCCGTACCGTGACTACTCGGCGCCCTTCTTCGACGGCCGGCCGGTGCTGCGCGGGGCGTCGTGCCTCACCCAGCCCCGCTTGCGTCATCCCCGCTATCGCAACTACTTTCCCCCCGATCGGTCCGATATCCCGGCAGGATTCCGCTCCTGCGCTCTGCAAGCTCCCCCAGGAAACCACCCATGACCCAGCCCATGACCACCTGCATCCGCATGCTTCTGGCCGCCGTGCTCTCGCTCGCCGCCGGCCTGGCCCAGGCCCTGACCATCCAGGCCTACACCCCGGCGGCGCTGAGCGCCGCGCAGCAGGCCGGCAAGCCGGTGGCGGTGCTGTTCCATGCCGACTGGTGCCCGACCTGCAAGCAGCAGGAGCGGGCGCTCGAGCGCATGAAGGCCGAGTCGGGGCTGGAGGTGCTGCTGCTGGTGGCCGACTACGACAAGGAAAAGGACCTGCGCAAGGCCATGAACGTGCGGGTGCAGTCCACGCTGGTGGTGTTCCGGGGCGCGACCGAGAAGTCGCGCCTGGGCGGCGAGACCGAACCCGACAAGCTGCGCGCGGCCCTGCGCGCGGCGCTCTGAGCCGGCGCCGTGTCGCTCACCCTGCCGCAACTCGGCCTGAGCCTGGCCGCGGGCAGCCTCACCACCCTCAGCCCCTGCGTGTTCCCGCTGCTGCCGCTGGTGCTCGGCGGCGCGCTGCAGGCCAACCGCTTCGCGCCGGTGGCGCTCGGCGTGGGCATGGCCGCCTCGTTCGCCGGCATCGGCATGCTGGTGGGCGCGGCCGGTCCGGCCCTGGGGCTCGATGGCGACATCGTGCGCGTGGCTGGCGCCTGGCTGCTGGTGGCCTTCGCGGTGGTGATGCTGGTGCCCGCCTGGAGCGAGCGCTTCACCACCTGGATGACGCCGCTGGCCAGCGGCGCCAACGCGGCCTCCTCGCGGCTCTCGGGCGGCTCGCTGGGCAGCGCGCTGCTGCTGGGCGCGGTGCTCGGCCTGGTCTGGAGCCCCTGCTCGGGCCCGCTGCTGGCCTCGGCGCTCACCCTGGTGGCGAGCGAGGGCGGGGTGGCGCGCGGCGGCATCGTGCTCGGGCTGTTCGGGGTGGGGGCGGCCATCCCGCTGGTGGCGGTGGCCTACGCCTCGCGCGCCGGCTTCACCCGCGCCCGCGGCTGGGTGCTCTCGCGCATCGGCGCCATCAAGACGGTGTTCGCGGTGCTGCTGGGCCTCATGGGCCTGGCCATCCTCACCGGCGCCGACAAGTGGATCGAGGCGCGCGTGAACGCGCTGCTGCCGGAGGGCTGGGTGGGCCTGACGGTGCTGTTCTGATGGCGGGCCGCGGTCGCCCGTCGCGCCGCGGCTCAGCCAGCCGCCAGGAACACGCCGAACCACTCCTGCGGGTCGGTCCAGTGGCGCACCCGGCTGAAGCCGGCCTGCCGCAGCAGCGCGGCGAAGTCGGGCACCGACCACTTGCACGAATACTCGGTGTGGATGCGCTCGCCGGCCGCGAAGCGGCGCTCGCCGCCGGGCCAGCGCACGGTCAGCGGCTCGCGCGCCTCCAGGTGCATCTCGATGCGCGCGGCGGCGGGGTCGTAGAAGGCCACATGGCGCCACTGCCGCACCGAGAAGTCGGTGTCGATCAGCTGATTGAGGTGGCGCAGCAGGTTCAGGTTGAAGGCGGCGGTCACGCCCAGCGCATCGTCGTAGGCGGCGTCGAGCACGGCCGTGGGCTTGATCAGGTCGGCCCCGATCAGCAGGGCGCCGCCGCCGGCCGCCGCGCGGGCCTCGCGCAGCAGGCGCAGGGCAGCCTCGGGCAGGAAGTTGCCGATGCTCGAGCCGGGATAGAACATCAGGGCGGGCCCGTCGAGCAGCGCCGTCGGCAGCGCCAGGCGCCGGGAGAAATCGGTGCCCACCCCGGTGAGGGCAAGGTCCGGATGCCGCTGCTGCAGGCGCTCGAGCGCCTCGCGCAGGAAGTCCGCCGAGATGTCGAGCGCGAGGTAGCGGGCCGGGCGCAGCAGGCCGAACAGGCTCGCGGCCTTGGCGCAGTTGCCCGCGCCCAGGTCCACCAGCGTGGGCGCGGTGCCGCTCTCGGCGAGCGCGGCCTGCGCGATGGCCGGGCCATGCGCGGCGAAGATCGCGGCCTCGGTGCGGGTGGGGTAGTACTCCGGGGTCTCGGTGATGGCCTCGTAGAGCCGCGAGCCGAGCCGGTCGTAGAAGAACTTGGGCGCGATCTGCGCGCGCGGCGCGGACAGGCCGGCGATCGCTTCCTCGGCCTGGGCGCGGTCGTCGAGCGCATCGAGCTGGATGAAGTCGGGCGTTCTCATGGGGCGGCCGACTATAGCAGCGCCGCCGCGCCGGCCGCAGCGGGCGCCTGATGCCCGCGCCGCGTCGGCTCGGCTGGTTCTTCGCGCATGACTGGGATGGCGACGCGATGCGTCGCCTGGGCGCCGCCCCCGGCGGGCCGCGCTTCGATGCCGCGGGCTTCGACCTGTTCGCCTTCCCGGGCAACCTGCGGCTGCTGCTGCACGATCACGAGCGCTTCGCCGCCGCGCAAGCGGCGCGTGGCCGGCGGCTGGGCTGGGCCGGCGTGCTCTCGCACCACGAGCAGCTCGGCGCGCTGGCGGCCACGCTGGTCGCCGAGCAGATGGGGCTGCCCGGCGCCGCGCCGCAGGCGCTGCTCGCCGCCCAGCACAAGGGCCATGCCCGCCGCGTGCTGCAGCAGGTGGCGCCCGAGGCGAGCCTCGCCGTGCAGCCGGTCATGCCCGGGCCGCGCGAGGCGCCGCCGGAGGGCATCAGGTATCCCTGCTTCGTCAAGCCGGTGAAGGGCGCGTTCTCGGTGCTGGCTCGCGAGGTGCCCGATCGCGAGTCGCTCGCCGCGATGCTGCGTTTCGGGCCGCTGGAGGGCTGGCTCGCGCACCGCCTGGTCGAGCCCTTCGACCGGATCTGCCGCGCCCGTCTGCCGCAGGCCGGCAGCGCCCACCGCATGCTGCTCGAAGAGCCGGTGCCCCTGCGCGTGCCGCAGCACAACCTCGATGGCTGGGTCGGCGAGGGCGAGGTGCGGGCGCTCGGCGTGGTCGATGCCATCACCTATCCCGGCACCCGCGCCTTCCTGCGCTGGGAGTATCCGAGCCGCCTGCCGGCCGCGGTTCAGGCCCGGGCGCTTGATGTCGCGCGCCGCTTTCTCGGGGCGATCGGCTTTCGCACCGGCACGTTCAACCTGGAATTCTTCTTCGACGCCGCCAGCGACCGGCTGAGCGTGATCGAGTGCAACCCGCGGCTGGCCTCGCAGTTCGGCGACCTGTATCGGCGGGTGGACGGCATCGACCCGCATGCGATGGCGGTCGCGCTCGCCCTGGGCGAGGACCCGAGCGCGTTGCCCCGCATCGAGCCGGTGGCGGGCGTGGCGGCCAGCCTGGTGTATCGGGCCTTCACGCCGGCGCAGGTGCCGCCCCCGCCCGACGCTGGGCGGCGCGCCGCGTTCGCGCAGGCCTTTCCCGACGGGCTGCTGATGAGCATGCCCAAGCGGGGCGCCGCCCTGGCGCGCGATTTCAGGTGGACCGGTGATCACCGCTACGGAATCGTTCACCTCGGAGCGGCTGACCGTTCGCAGCTGGCGCAACGGGCGGCGCAGGCCAGCGCGCTGCTGGGCTGGCGCTTCGACTGGTGAGCCGCGCCGGCTGGCGGCCGGACAGGTGCGCGCAGGCCAGGGCCGCGAGATAGGGCAGGCATTGCAGGGCGAGCAGCAGCAGCCAGCCTTCGTGGGCGCGCCCGCTCTCCAGGCCGTCGATGAACAGGCCGAGCAGGCAGGCCACGAGCCCGGCGAGCAGCGCCGCCTCCTCGCGCACGCCGCCGGCGGTGGCGCGGCGCGCGCCGCCCGCCGCCTTGCGGGTCACCTCGAAGACACCGCGCCGGCCGAACAGGCCCGCGAGCACGCCGCGCGCGATGGCATGCGACAGCCCCAGCCCGGCCAGCGCCGCCCCGGCGATGTCGGCGGGCGGGCAGCCCACCCGACGCCGGTAGAGCAGCGGCGAGAGTCCGAGCCGCACCCCCAGCACGGCCGCCAGCGGCAGCGCGAACAGCAGCATGGGCGGGCCGGCCCAGCGCGGCGCGGCCAGCATGGCGACCACGCTGACCATGCTCGCCAGGGTGACGCCCAGGTTGATGGCGTCGCCCAGCCAGGGCAGCCAGCCCGCCAGGAAGTGGTAGCGCTGGCCCGCGCTCAGCGGCGAGCGGCCCAGCAGCGCGCCCCAGTGCCGACGCAGGATCTGCATCGCGCCCTGGGCCCAGCGTCGGCGCTGGCGGCGGCAGGCGTCGAAGTCCTGCGGCACCAGGCCGGTGCCCAGCACGGTGTCGACATAGACCAGCCGCGCACCGTGGCGCAGCAGCCGCAGACCGAGCTCGGAGTCCTCGCACAGGCACTCGCCCGACCAGCCACCGGCCTCGCGCAGCGCCGTGGCGCGCACCAGCGTCATGGTGCCGTGCTGGATGATCGCGTTGCGCTCGTGGCGGTGGTGCATGCCCACCCGGAAGAAGCCTTCGTACTCCCAGTTCATCATCCGCTGCAGCGGCTGGGCGGCCCAGTCGCGATGGGCCTGCGGCGACTGCACCACCGCGCAACCGGGGTCGGTGAAATGACCGGCCAGGCTCGCGAGCCAGCGCGGGCTGACCTGGTAGTCGGCATCGACCACGCCGATCCAACTCGCGCGCGGATCGGTGCGCGTCAGCGCGACATTGAGCGCCCCCGCCTTGAAGCCCGGCCAGCGCGGCAGGCGCACGAAGCGCAGCGCCGGGGACCCGGGCGCGCGCTCGCGGCGCAGCCGTTCGATGTGCGCGCGCACCGGCCGCCAGCAAGCCGGGTCGCGGGTGTTGTTGTCGATCACGATGACCTCGAAGGCCGGCCACTCGAGCGCCATCAGGCTGTCGATGGTGGCGATCACCATCGCCGGCGGCTCGTTGCAGCAGGCCAGGTGCAGGCTCACGAAGGGCGCGGGCTCGCCGGGGCCCAGTGCACGGGGCCGCGCGACGCGACGCAGGCTGCCGGGCCAGTAGGTCTCGGCGAACTCGAAGAGCTGGGCGAGCCCGATCAGCGCGCTGAGGGCCATGACCGCCGCCAGCGGCAGCCACAGCGCCAGTTCGCGGGGGCCGGGGTACTGCGCCAGCAGCGCCGACACGGCCAGCACCCCGAAGGCGGCCACGGCCTGAAGGCCCGCGGCCAGGCTGAACCGCGCGGGCAGGCGCATGCGCCGCGTGGCCACGAGCACCGGCAGCATCAGCGCGAGCCCGAGCAGCGCCGAGAGCATCGCCTGATCACGCCATCCCGGACGCGGCTCGAGCGGGCCGCGCAGCGCGAACTTGGGCTGCCGGTAGGCATCGAGCAGGCCCCAGTGCGGGCCGACGCTGCCCTCCAGTGCCCGCTTCCAGGGCTGGTCGATCGCCTCCATGAGGTGGTAGTCCAGGCCCAGGCCGACGGCGCGGGCGGTGAAGTCGCGCACGAAGACCGCCTGCGCGACCGGCGAGGGCAGGGCGGCGCCGCGCGGCTCGCCGCCCGAGGGCCAGCCGATCTCGCCGATCACCACCGGCTTGCCGGGGAAGCGCGCGCGCACCTGGTCGAGCCGCTGCAGCGCCACCGCCACCGCCCGGTCCGCGGGCACGCCTTCCCAGTAGGGCAGCAGGTGCACGGTGATGAAGTCGACATGGGCGGCGAGCTCGGGCTGGGCGAGCCAGACATGCCAGGGCTCGGCGGTGGAGACCGGCTGGTCGATGCTGGCGCGCACCCGGTCGAGATGGCGGCGCAACTGCGCTGGCGGCAGGCTGCGTCGCAACTGGGTTTCGTTGCCGACGATCACCCGTTCCACGCTGCCATGACGCAGCGCAGTGCGCAGGGCCGCCGCGAGCTCGCGCTCGTCGGCCTGCGGATCGCCGTCGAGCCAGGCGCCCAGGGTGATGCGCAGGCCGTGGCGCTGCGCGATCTCGGGCAATGCTTCCAGCCCCTGCGCGCCATAGGTGCGCACGCGCCGGGTCAGGCGCGACAGGGTGGCCATGTCGGCGGCCAGCGCGCCCGGATCCGCGGGCCGGCCTTCTCGGGCATCATCCCAGCGCTGCTGCGGGCTGTAGGCCACGCCGGCCAGGGGCACCGGCGCGTCGGGGGCATCGGGCGCGGCGAGCGGCCGGTTCAGGCCCGCCCATCCGGCCAGGCCGAGCAGTGCCACCAGCAGCGCGATGGCGGCTGCCTGCGCCAGCGCCGGCAGCCGGGCACGCCAGACTGGCCTGCGGGCGATCTTCATGCGAGGGAATCCCGACCGATCATGGCGCGAATCGTGCCCGAAACATGCCCCGGCGTCTGAGAGTGCGGCCGTCGCCGTGGGGAATGACCCGCCGGCTCGCCGCGTGGGCGCTGCCAGCGGTCGCCCTGGCGCTGCTCCTGGGCTGGCTCGCGAGGCAGGCCCTGCCGCAGCCCGCCGACCCGCCGCCGGCGGCCGCTTCGGCCGCATCAGGCCCCGGTGTCGCGCCGAGCACGGGGGCGACGGTCGGGTCGTCGACGGTCGCGGCCGAGGCCCGCTCGCGCCTGCCCTGCCTGTCCTACGCGCCCTTCCGTCGCCCGGGCCACACCCCCTTCGATGCCGACCTGCGGGTAAGCCCGGCGCAGATCGAGGAAGACCTGCGCCTGCTTGCCACCGTCACCGGCTGCGTGCGCACCTACGGCGTGTCGCAGGGCCTGGAAGCGGTGCCGATGATTGCCCGGCGCGTCGGGCTGCGGGTGCTGCTCGGCGCCTGGATCGGCAGCAACACGGCCGACGACGATCGCGAGCTCGATCGCGCGATCGCGCTGGCCCGCGAGCATGCCGATGTGGTCGACCTGCTGCTGGTGGGCAACGAGGTGCTGCTGCGGGGCGAGCGCTCGCCGGCCTCGCTGGTGGCGCTGATCGACCGGGCGCGGCGCGAGCAGCCGGTGCCGGTGGCCTATGCCGATGTCTGGGCTTACTGGCTGCGCCATGCCGACGCGCTGCGCGGCCATGTGGATGTGGCCGCGGTGCATGTGCTGCCGTACTGGGACGACGAGCCGGTGGCGATCGAGGCGGCGGTGGATCATGTGGCGCAGACCCTGGCGATGATGCGGGTGGCGCTGGCGCCGCTGCCGGTGTTCATCGCCGAGACCGGCTGGCCGGCGGCCGGCCGTCAGCGCGGGCCGGCCGCGCCCGGCACGCTGGCACAGAACCAGCTGGTGCGCGGCCTGCTGCAGGCGCGCATCGACTGGGGCTGGCAGCCCGGCTGGAACCTGATCGAAGGCTTCGACCAGCCCTGGAAGCGCGCGCTGGAGGGCGCGATGGGCGGCTACTGGGGCGTGTTCACCGCGCCGGGCGAGCGTCGGGTGCGCGCCGAGGGGCCGGTGGTGCCCGATCCAGCCGCGCGCTGGGGCCTGCTCGCGGCGCTGATCGGGGCCCTGGTCGGCGCGCTGTGCGCCCGCCCGCTGGGTGCGGCGCGGGGCCCGTTGGCGCTGGCGGGCGCCCTGGTTGGAGCGCTCGCCCAGCAGCAGGTCGCCGCGCTGGCGCTCTGGAGCCTCGGCCCCGGGCAGTGGCTGCTCGGCGCGATGCTGGCCGCGCCCGCCCTGGGCTGCGCGGCGCTGGCCGCGCTTCGGCTGGCCGGCGCGGGCTCGGGCCTGGCCACCCGCGCTGCCGCGAACGGGCCGGATCTCGCCATGGCGGCACGGCTCGACCACGCCATCGCGCGGTGGCTGGCTCGGGCCCATGCGCTGACACTGCTGGCCGCTCTGCTGCTGGTGCTGCAGTTGCTGGTCGATGGCCGCTACCGGCCGCTGCTCTGGCCGATGTTCGGCGTGCCGGCGGTGCTGCTGCCCGCGCTGTGGCTGGCCGATGGCCTGCTGCCGCGCGGCCCCGGCGCGCCTGGTGGGCGGACGCCGCCCGCGCCGGGCGAGCGGCTCTCGCGCGTGCTGGCCGCAGCCCTCGCGGTGGCGGCCGTGGCGCTGCTCTGGCGCGAGGGGCTGGTCAACCAGCAGGCCTGGCTGGTCACGCTGGCCTGCCTGGGGCTGGCGCTGCCCGCGGCTCAGGGCGCCGGGCGCCAGACCACCTCCTGATCGATCGCGTAGAGCGCGCAGGGCGCGCGCGCCTGCCGGTTGCAGAAGGCCAGCGCCCGCTCGGCCGCGTCTTCCTGGCCCGATGCCCATCCCCAGCGCCCGTCGGCGTTGACCGCGAATGCGCGGGGCATCTCCTTGCCCAGCCATGCCCGGTAGCCCTGACGACCGCCGTCGGCCACGTGGGGAACCCGCTCCACCTCGTCGATGCGGGCGTAGCCCGAGGGCGAGGGGGCAGGCACGCCCGGGCGCGAGGCCAGCGCGACGCGGGTGAGCGGCAGACTCAGCGAGGCGAGGAAACGCTCGACCACCGGGCCCCAGTCACGCGCGCGGCGCACGAAACCGGAGTGGCCGTCGCCGTCGATGGCCGCGAACTGCTGGAAGTGCCCGCGGCCGCCCCCCTCGAGAAACGCGCCGTGCCAGCGCTGCGGGATCTGCTCGCCCCAATAGCGGTCGTTGGCCCAGTACAGCCACAGGGTGGGCGGCGGGGCAGGCGGGGTTTCGGCGCCGGCGCCGCGCCGGGCGAGCGCACGCTCCCACTCGCCGGCGCCGCAGGGCGCGGCGCGGCGGGTCTCGGGATTGCCGCCGAAGCCGCCCGAGAAGTTGATCGCGCCGCGCAGGCCCGCCGGCGCGCGCTGCGCGATCGAGACCGCGACATAGCCGCCCACCGACTGGCCCGCGACCACCCAGCCGCCCGGATCGACATAGGGCTGGTCCACGGCGAAGGCGCGCACCGCGGCGATCTGCCGCGCGACGGCCTCCTCCTTGGGTGTGAGGCGAAAGCCGCTGTCACAGGCGGGCACGAACTCCGGGTCGAAGCCGGTGTAGGTCTCGCCATAGCCGATGCGGGTGGGCACCATCACGACGAAACCGCGCGCGACGAACCACCGCACCTGCGGCAGATAGCGCTGCCGGCCCTGCTGATGCCGATAGGCGTCGGTGGCGCGGCCGTGGTTGAGCACGAGCAGCGGATGGCGTCCGTCACCGGGCGGACGGAACACCGTGACCACCACCGGCCGGGTCTCGGTGCGGCCGTAGTAATCGGACACGCTGACATCGATGCGATGCACGGTCTCGCGCAGTTCGGCATCCAGGGGCTCGGGGGCCACCGCGGGTGATGCCGGCGCTGGCGCCGGCGCGGGCGCTGGCTGCGACCGGGCCGGCGGTCCGGCGCCCAGGCTCAGACCCGCGCAGAGCGCCGCCAGGGCCAGCCGGCGCGACCACGAGTTCTGCTCCGGCATACCCATCTCAGCCTCCATGCGTGGCGATCCTCAACGCGCGGCCGGTCCGGCCGGCGCCGTCGGCCCCATGGGCGCGTCGCCGAAGGCGCGCAGCATCATCGCGGTCAGGTCGTGCAGTCCGCCGAGCGCCTCGCCACCGGGTTCCATGCCGGCCCGGAAGCCCTGGGCGGTGAATCGCGCCAGCAGGGCCGGGTCGCGCGCGATCACGTGCACCGGCACGTTCCAGGAGGCTCCCTCGCCGGTGACGCTGGCCGCCGGTTGATGGTCGCCCACCAGGATGGTGATCGACTCGCGCGGCTCGGGCCGGGCCAGCCAGGCGCCCAGCCAGCGATAGGCATAGCTCACGCTGCGCAGGTAGTCGGGGAACAGGTTCAGCCAGTTCGGGCGCTCGGCCAGCGCGCGGCGGGTCTCGGCCTCCGGATAGGGATCCGGCCCGAGCAGCCGGTCCCAGTCGGGCTGGAACGGGGGCACCGGGCTGAAGGGCAGGTGGGTATTCATGGTGGGCATGAACACGAAGCGCGGCGGGGCATCGGGCCCGCGCGGGTGCATCTGCTCGAAGCGGGCGGCGGCGAACTGATCGGGCACATGCCAGAAGCCCAGCGGCGGCCCGCGCCAGCCCAGCGCCGGGCCGTCGATGAACACCTGATAGTTGAAGTAGGCGCGCTCGGGCCACTCCCAGCTCAGCGAGGCATAGACACCGAAGGTGCGATAGCCGTTGGCGCCGAACAGGCTGATCAGCGTCGGTCGGGTCGTGGTGAGCAGCACGTCGTGGCGCATCGGGTCGCTCAGGTCGATGCCGGACAGCACGCCCAGCTGGGCGAGGTCCGAGCCGCCGCCGAAGGTGGGCGAACGGAACCAGGCCGACACCACCTGCCGGCCGCCTGCCGTGATCTCGGCGGTGAAGCGCTCGCGCAGCGGCGCGAGCACCGGGCGGGCGCGCGGATCGCTGTGCACCACCTCGCCCACCGACTCGAGCATCATCAGGTAGACATCCCGACCGCGCAGCGTGGCCAGCGCCCGGCCGGCGGGCAGGACCATCGCCTCGTCGACCGGGGTGCGCGCCGGCAGCAGCGCGGCCTGCTGCGAGGGCGAGACCGCGGCCAGCAGCAGCTTGGCCTGTCGCCAGTAGGTGGGCGTGACCGGCTTGGAGACCACCGGCCAGGTGGCCTGCACCCCGGCATGGTTGGCCACCACCAGCAGCGCCGCGGCCAGGGTGACCGCCAGCGCGCCGCGGCGCCGCAGGGCCCAGGGGGCGGCCTCGCGGGCCATCACGCCCAGCGCGCCGTGCAGCACGCGCCAAAGGGCCCACAGCAGGCCGACCGTGATCAGCAACACCAGCAGGCTCATCCACCAGGGCTGCTCCTGGGTGAACACCAGGATCACCCGCGGCAGTTGCGCGCCGTCCCAGTAGAGGTTGATCGGCCGGCCGAACAGGGCCGGGATGGTGACGTCGCCATAGCGGCTGATCACGAGCACGGTGTAGACCACGCTGATCGCGGTCAGTGCCCAACGGCTCACCCGGCCACGCCAGGCGACGAGCACCAGCACCAGCACCCAGGCCCAGACGAACTCCGGCGCCAGCCGATGGTCGGGCCGCGGCGCCGGCGTGGGCCACCAGTTGGTGAAGCTGAGCATCGCGTTCAGGAACAGCAGCGCCACCACCGGCCGCAGCGCGCGCCGCCAGGGGGATGGGGCCGCGGATGCCGTGGTGCGGTGCTCTGCCGGGGCGGCGGGATCGATGGGCATGGCGCATTAGATCGCATCGGCGCCGGGCTGCGGTATAAGGCGCCCATGCCGCCCGTCGTCATCGCCCTGCTCGGCGCCGAGTGCACCGGCAAGACCACGCTGTGCCAGGCGCTGGCACAGGCCCTGCCGGGCCTGTGGGTCCCCGAGGCGCTGCGCGACTTCGTCGACGCCCACGGCCGCCCGCCCCGGCCCGCCGAGCAGCCCGCGCTGCTCGCCGAGCAGCGTGCCCGGGAAGAGGCCGCCATCGCCCGGGCGGTGGCCCAGGGCCTGGGCTGGGTGCTCAGCGACTCCGCGCCGCTGGCGACCGCGCTCTACAGCGAACAGCTGTTCGGGGACGCGAGCCTGCGCGCGGCGGCGCTCGGCCACCATCGGCGTTACACGCTCACCCTGGTCACCGGGCTGGACGTGCCCTGGGAAGCCGACGGCGTCCAGCGCGACGGCCCGCCGGCGCGCGCCGATTTCGATGCCCGGCTGCGCGCGCTGCTGGCCGAGGCGGGTATCGCCCATCGTCGGCTCGAGGGCGCCGCCGCGCCGCGCCTGGCGCTCGCCCTGCGGCTGGCACGGGCCTGCGCCCCGGATTACAATTCGGGTTCACGCTAGGGGTCCCGCACAAAACCGCAGCTGCAACCGGCTGCGGTCCGAGTCTTCGGACGGGTGAGAAAAACCCTTGGAACCTGATCGAGTTAATGCTTGCGCAGGGAAGCGTGGAGGCCTTGGCCTCGGCGTGCTTTTCCTGCGCGCCGTCGTTCGATCCGCCCCGCTCGCCTGCCATCGTTCCGCAAGGAGTCACCGATGGCCACACCGCTTCACCACCCCCCGTTCGCGGCCCCGCGCCGCCACCCGCTCGCGCTGGCCTGTGCGCTGGCGCTGAGCGCCTGGGCGCCGCTTGCCGCGGCCCAGACCAGCCCCGCGGCGCAGACCACGCAGACCAGCCCCGCGGTGCTTCCCGAGGTGCGCGTGCTCGCCCGGCCCTTTGCGCCGGCCACCGAGACCGCCACCGTGGGCGGCGTTTCCAGCGCGCCGCTGGCCGAGACCCCGATGTCGATCAGCGTGATTCGCGCGGGCACCCTGCGCGATGTCGGCGCGGGTGGCCTGTCGGGGGCGATCCGCGGCGAGCCCTCGGTGGGCGATGCCTACAACGCGATCGGCTACATCGAGTCGCTGCAGGTGCGCGGCTTCCTGCTCGACAACGCCCAGAACTACCGGCGTGACGGCCTGCCGGTGTCGAATCACACGCCCATGGCCTTCGAGAACAAGGATGCCATCGAGATCCTGCGCGGCACCTCGGGCATCCAGTCCGGCACCAGCGCGCCGGGCGGTCTGGTCAACCAGGTGCTCAAGCGACCCACGGCGGCGCCGCTGCGCGAGCTGTTCTTCGGCCTGTCCCAGCGGGGCACGACGCTGCTGCATGCCGATCTCGGCGGGCGCGTCGGTCCTGATGAAGCGCTCGGCTACCGGGTGAACGTGTCGGCCGAGGACCGTCGCCTCGAGGTGCGTGATGCGCCCGGCAACCGGCGATTTGCCAGCGCCTTCTTCGACCTGCGGCTGCCCGACCGGTCGCGGCTCGAGATCGAGGGCGAGCAGCACCGCTACGCGCAGGCGAGCGTGCCCGGTTACGGCCTGCTCGATCGCAACGGCGATGGCGTGGCCGAGACCCTGCCCGCGCCGATCGATCCGCGCCGCAACCTCAACAACCAGCCCTGGTCGCAGCCCTTCGAGAGCATCGCCAGTGCGGCCTCGATCGCCTGGCGCAAGGCGCTCTCCGACACCTGGCAGTTCGCGTTGCGCCACGCCTGGCAGGAGATCCGCACCAACGACCGGCTGGCCTTCCCCGACGGCTGCAGCAGTGGTCCGGTCTACGTCTACCCGGGCCTGTGCGGCAACGGCGATGTCGACATCTACGACTACCGCAGCGACGGCGAACGCCGCGTCAATCGCAACAGCGAGGCGGTGCTGCGTGGCAAGGCGGTCACCGGCGCGGTGCGTCACGAGCTCACGTTCGGGCTGCTCGATGCCGAGTACACCGAGCGCTACCAGCCGCGCCAGGCCTACAACTGGGTGGGCACGAGCAATGTCTACACCCCGGTGGTGCTGCCGGCCGGGCCGGTGCCCGGCGACCTGAACACCCAGCGCGACAGCCGCTCGCGCGAGGTCTGGATCGCCGACGCGATGCGCCTGCCCGGTGGCTGGTCGGTGTGGGGCGGGGCGCGGCACAGCCTGCTGTCGCGCAGCAGCCAGCGTACCGATGGCAGCCGCGCGCTCAGCTATGACCAGTCGGTCACCACCGGCTGGGGCGCGCTGGGCTGGCAGCCCTGGACGGGCGGCATGGCCTATGTGTCGACCGGTACCGGCGTGGAGTCCGAGGCGGTGCCCAACCGGCCTTCGGCATTCAGCAACGCCGGCTCGGTGCTGCCGGCGCTGCGCAGCCGCCAGGCCGAGCTCGGCTTCAAGCAGGTGCTGCCCTCGGGGGGCCTGTTCAGCGTGGCCCTGTTCGAGATCCTCAAGCCCTTCTCGGGCGACATTCCTGATGCCAGCGGCACGGTGAGCCGTCAGGCCGGCGCCCGCGAGGCCCGGCATCGCGGGGTCGAGCTGGCCTGGTCGGGCCGGCCGCTGCGCTCGCTGTGGCTGCAGGCCCAGGTCACGCTGCTCGATGCCGAGATCACGCGCTCGCCCGATGCCACCGAGACCGGCAAGCGGCCGACCAACGTGGCGCCGGCGGCAGCCAGCGTGCTGGCGGCCTGGCAGGTGCCCGGGGTGGACGGCCTGCAGTGGATCAACCGGCTGGCGCTGTCGGACCGCAAGGCGGTCACCCGCGACAACGCGGTGTCGATCCCCGGCTACGGGCAGTGGGACACCGCGCTGAACTGGCGACTGCGCGCCGATGGCCGCAGCTTCCTGTGGCGGGTAGGCATCGACAACGTGCTCGACCGTCGCTACTGGCGGGAGGCGCCCACGCAGTCCTGGGGCGGCACCTATCTGTTCCCGGCCTATCCGCGCACGCTGCGGGCGTCGCTGCAGATCGGGTTCTGAGGGCGGGGGGCGTGGGGGGGGGGGGGCGGGGGGGCGGGG
>JBIKWU010000144.1:0-9502 GCA_044356115.1 Burkholderiaceae bacterium | reverse complement strand
GTGCTGGTGGGCGAACCCAGCGTCGAGGCCACCATCGCCATCCTGCGCGGCTTGCAGGAGCGCTACGAGCTGCACCACGGCATCGAGATCACCGATCCGGCCATCGTGGCCGCCGCCGAGCTCTCCAACCGCTACATCACCGACCGCTTCCTGCCCGACAAGGCCATCGACCTGATCGACGAGGCGGCCGCCCGCATCAAGATGGAGATCGACAGCAAGCCCGAATCCATGGACCGGCTCGATCGTCGCCTCATCCAGCTCAAGATCGAGCGCGAGGCGGTGCGCCGCGAGACCGACGAGGCCTCGCGCAAGCGCTTCGAACTCATCGAGCAGGAGATCGTGCGCCTCGAGAAGGAGTACGCCGATCTCGACGAGCTGCTGCGTGCCGAGAAGGCCGCGGTGCAGGGCAGCGCCCAGATCAAGGCCGAGATCGACAAGCTGCGTGCGCAGATGGCCGAGCTGCAGCGCAAGGGCCAGTTCGACAAGCTCGCCGAGATCCAGTACGGGCTGCTGCCGGCGCTCGAGGGCCGGCTCAAGGCCGCGAGCGATGCCGAGGCCGGCCGTGGCGTGGGCGACGCCTCGCGCCCGCGCCTGCTGCGCACCCAGGTCGGCGCCGAGGAGATCGCCGAGGTGGTCTCGCGCGCCACCGGCATTCCGGTGAGCAAGATGCTGCAGGGCGAGCGCGAGAAGCTCCTGAAGATGGAGGAGCGCCTGCACGAGCGCGTGGTCGGACAGGACGAGGCGGTGCGCCTGGTGTCCGATGCCATCCGCCGCTCGCGTGCCGGTCTGGCCGATCCGAACCGGCCCTACGGCTCGTTCCTGTTCCTGGGCCCCACCGGCGTGGGCAAGACCGAGCTGTGCAAGGCGCTGGCCGCGTTCCTGTTCGACTCGCAGGACCACCTCATCCGCATCGACATGAGCGAGTTCATGGAGAAGCACTCGGTGGCCCGGCTGATCGGCGCGCCCCCGGGGTATGTGGGCTACGAGGAGGGCGGCTATCTCACCGAGGCGGTGCGCCGCAAGCCCTACAGCGTGATCCTGTTCGACGAGGTCGAGAAGGCCCACCCGGACGTCTTCAACGTGCTGCTGCAGGTGCTCGACGATGGCCGCATGACCGACGGCCAGGGGCGCACGGTGGACTTCAAGAACACCGTGATCGTCATGACCTCCAACATCGGCAGTCACGACATCCAGCGCCTGTCGGCCAGCCCCGACACCAACGATCCCGACCTCATCAAGGAGGCGGTGATGGGCGAGGTCAAGAAGTCGTTCCGGCCGGAGTTCGTCAACCGGATCGACGAGATCGTGGTCTTCCACGGCCTGGGCGCCAGCCACATCGAGTCCATCGCCCGCATCCAGCTGCGCATCCTCGAGCAGCGCATCGCGGCCCAGGGCATGACGCTCACGGTGACCGAGCCGGCGCTCGCCGAACTCGCCAAGGTTGGCTTCGATCCGGTGTTCGGCGCCCGGCCGCTGAAGCGCGCCATCCAGCAGCACATCGAGAACCCGGTGTCGCGGCTGATGCTCGAGGGGCGTTTCGCGCCCAAGGACGTGATCCCGGTGGACTTCCGCGAGGGGCGCTTCAGCTTCGAGCGCGTGGTTCACTGAGGTCGGCGGGCCCGTGCTCCGGCGGGCGGGCCTGCGACCGCCGGCGTGCGCGGGGCCGCCTCGCGCGGGCGCCCCGGGGGCGTGGCAGAATCGCGCGCTTCCGGCCGTGTCCTCCCGGCATTGCCCGCCTGACCTGACCCATGCCTGCCAGCCTGCCCGCCGTCGCCGAAGCCCGCGTCCTGTCCTCGCTCACCGCCGAGCTCGCGGTGGCCGCGCCGCGCGTGCAGGCAGCGGTGGCGCTGCTCGACGAGGGCGCCACCGTGCCCTTCATCGCGCGCTACCGCAAGGAGGCCACGGGCGGTCTGGACGATACCCAGCTGCGGCTGCTGGCCGATCGCCTGGTCTACCTGCGCGAGCTCGAGGAGCGCCGACTGGTGGTGCTCGAGAGCATCCGAGCCCAGGGCCGTCTCGACGATGCGCTGGCCGCGGCCATCGAGGCCGCCGACACCAAGCAGCGGCTCGAGGACCTCTACCTGCCGTTCAAGCCGCGCCGCCGCACCCGCGCGCAGATCGCCCGCGAGCTCGGCCTCGAGCCGCTCGCTGACCAGCTGCTCGCCGATCCGGGCCTCGATCCGGCCACCGTCGCCGCGGCCTTCCTGCGCGCGCCCGACGAGAAGGGCGAGAACGGCGTGGCCGACGTCAAGGCCGCGCTCGACGGCGCCCGCGACATCCTTGCCGAGCGCTTCGCCGAGCGCGCCGATGTGCTCGAGGCGCTGCGCACCCTGCTCTGGACCGAGGGCTGGATCCACTGCCGGGTGCAGGAGGACAAGCGCGCCGAGGCGGTGAAGTTCAGCGACTACTTCGACCATGCCGAGCCGCTGGCCGCCACGCCCTCGCACCGCGCGCTCGCGCTGTTCCGGGGCCGCCAGCTCGGCCTGCTCGCGCTGCGCCTGGGGCTCGACCCGGAGCGCGATGCGCTGGTGCCGCATCCGGCCATGCTTCGGCTGGCTGGCGTGGTCGGCATCGGGGTGGCGATCGGTGGCACCCGGCCGGCTGACCCTTGGCTCGCGGACGTGGCCCGCTGGACCTGGCGCGTCAAGCTGCTGCCCCACCTGGAGACCGAACTCTTCGGCCGGCTGCGCGAGTCGGCCGAGGCCGAGGCCATCCGCGTGTTCGGTGACAACCTCAAGGACCTGTTGCTTGCGGCGCCGGCCGGCCGACGCTGCGTGCTGGGACTGGACCCGGGGCTTCGCACCGGGGTCAAGCTCGCGGTGGTCGATGACACCGGCAAGCTGGTCGACACCGCCACCATCTTCCCGCACGAACCGCGCCGTGACTGGGACGGTTCGATCGCCGAGCTCGCCGCGCTGTGCGCCCGCCATCGGGTGGCGCTGCTCGCGATCGGCAATGGCACCGCCTCGCGCGAGACCGACCGGCTGGCCGCCGAGCTGATCAGCCGGCACCCCGCGCTCGGGCTGCGCAAGGTGGTGGTGTCCGAGGCGGGTGCCTCGGTCTATTCCGCCAGCGAGCTCGCGGCGCGCGAGTTCCCCGAGCTCGATGTCTCGCTGCGGGGTGCGGTGTCGATCGCGCGGCGGCTTCAGGATCCGCTCGCCGAACTGGTCAAGATCGATCCCAAGTCGATCGGCGTGGGCCAGTATCAGCACGATGTCGATCAGCGCGAACTCGCCCGCCGGCTCGACGCGGCGGTCGAAGACTGCGTGAACGCGGTGGGGGTCGACGTGAATACCGCCTCGGCCGCGTTGCTTGCCCGGGTCTCGGGCCTGAGCAGCCCGCTCGCCCAGCGGGTGGTCGCCTGGCGCGACGCCCACGGCGCCTTCCCCGATCGCGCGGCGCTGCGCGCGGTGCCGATGTTCGGCGAGAAGGCCTTCGAGCAGGCCGCGGGCTTCCTGCGGGTGCCGGCCGGCGCCAATCCGCTGGATGCCTCGGCGGTGCATCCCGAGGCCTACGGCGTGGTCGAGCGCATCCTGGCGCGAGCCGGCGTGGCGGCCGATCGCCTGATCGGCAACCGCGAACTGCTTCGCCGACTGCGCCCGGCCGAGTTCACCGACGAACGTTTCGGTGAGCCAACCGTGCGCGACATCATCGCCGAGCTCGAGAAGCCGGGGCGCGATCCGCGCGGCGAGTTCGTCGCGGCCGAGTTCCGCGAGGGCGTCGAGAAGCTCTCCGACCTGCAAGCGGGCATGCAGCTGCAGGGCGTGGTCACCAATGTCGCGGCCTTCGGCGCCTTCGTCGACATCGGCGTCCACCAGGACGGTCTGGTGCACGTCTCCGAGCTTTCCGAGCGCTTCGTGCGCGATCCCCGCGAGGTGGTGCGTGCGGGCCAGGTGGTCAGCGTGCGGGTGGTCGAGGTCGATCTGCCGCGTCAGCGGATCGCGCTCAGCATGCGGCCCGCGCGAGACGGCGAGCCCACGCGCCGCGAGTCAGGCCCGCGCGGCGGCGCGGCCGGAGCGCGTCCTCCCGCCTCGGCCCGGCCGGGGTCGGGCGCGCCTTCGTCGTCCGGCCGCGGTGCGGGACCGGGTCGCGGCGCGCCCAGCCGCTCGCCGGCGCCGGCCGCGGGCGGCGCGCTCGCCGAGGCCTTTGCCCGCGCCAGCGGCCGAGACCGCAAGTCCTGAGTCGGGCAAGCCTCGCGGGCTGAACAGACGCGCCCGCGCGTCGAATCGCCATCGGTTTTGTGCTTTACTTGCGCGCGCGTCCGACCGGGCGCGGCCCCCTTCACTGCCGGGCACTGCGCGGCCGCAGCACCGCGCCTGGCTCCCCCCGCGAGACGCCCCATGAAATTCCGCTTCCCCATCATCATCATCGACGAAGACTGGAAGTCGGAATCCTCCAGCGGCCTGGGCATCCGTGCGCTGGCCAAGGCCATCGAAGACCAGGACATGGATGTCGTCGGTGGCTTCACGTATGTCGACGTCACCATGGTGGCCAACCAGGCTGCCCGGGCCTCCGCCTTCGTGGTGTCCATCGATGACGAGGAGATCAACGAGGACGGCGAAGAGAGCTCGGCGATCCAGGACCTGAAGAAGTTCATCGTCGAGACCCGTCGGCGCAACGCCGACATCCCGATCTTCCTCTTCGGCGAGACCCGCACCTCGCAGCACATCCCCAACGACATCCTGAAGGAGCTGCACGGCTTCATCCACATGTTCGAGGACACGCCGGAGTTCGTGGCCCGCTACATCATCCGCGAGGCGACCAACTATCTGAACTCGCTGGCGCCGCCCTTCTTCAAGGCCCTGGTCAACTACGCCAACGACGGCTCGTACTCCTGGCACTGCCCGGGGCACTCCGGTGGCGTGGCTTTCCTCAAGAGCCCGGTCGGGCAGATGTTCCACCAGTTCTTCGGCGAGAACATGCTGCGCGCCGATGTCTGCAACGCGGTGGATGAACTCGGCCAGCTGCTCGACCACACCGGGCCGGTGGCGGCCTCGGAGCGCAATGCGGCGCGCATCTTCAGCGCCGATCACCTGTTCTTCGTGACCAACGGCACCTCCACCTCGAACAAGATCGTCTGGCACAGCGCGGTGGGCACCGACGACATCGTGGTGGTCGACCGCAACTGCCACAAGTCGATCCTGCACGCCATCATGATGACCGGCACGGTGCCGATCTTCCTGCAGCCCACCCGCAACCAGCAGGGCATCATCGGCCCGATCCCGCTCGAGGAGTTCTCGCCCGAGAGCATCCGCCGCAAGATCGCCGCCAACCCCCTGGTCAAGGACAAGTCCGCGCAGCCCCGGGTGCTCACCATCACCCAGTCCACCTACGATGGCGTGCTCTACAACGTGGAGCAGATCAAGTCGACGCTCGGCGACTATATCGAGAACCTGCACTTCGACGAGGCCTGGCTGCCGCATGCGGTCTTCCACCCGTTCTATCACGAGTTCCACGCGATCGGCCCGGACCGGCCCCGGGCCCGCGAGGCGATGATCTTCGCGACGCAGTCCACCCACAAGCTGCTCGCCGGGCTGTCTCAGGCCTCGCAGATCCTGGTCCAGGACTCCGAGACCCGCAAGCTCGATCAGTACCGATTCAACGAAGCCTTCCTGATGCACACCTCAACCAGCCCGCAGTACGCGATCATCGCCAGCTGCGACGTGGCCGCGGCCATGATGGAGCCACCTGGTGGCACCGCGCTGGTCGAGGAATCGATCTTCGAGTCGCTGGCCTTCCGGCGCGCCATGCGCAAGGTCGATGCCGAGTTCGGCAAGGACTGGTGGTTCCAGGTCTGGGGGCCCAATCATCTGGCCGACAACGGCATCGGCCGGCGTGAAGACTGGTTCCTCAAGTCGAGTGACGGCTGGCACGGTTTCGGCCGTCTCTCGGGCGGCTTCAACATGCTCGATCCGATCAAGGCCACGATCACCACGCCCGGCCTCGACATCGAAGGCAAGTTCGCCAGCTGGGGCATTCCGGCGGCCATCGTCACCAAATACCTCGCCGAGCACGGCGTGGTGGTCGAGAAGACCGGGCTCTACTCGTTCTTCGTGATGTTCACCATCGGCATCACCAAGGGTCGATGGAACACGCTCGTGACCGAGTTGCAGCAGTTCAAGATGGACTACGACGGCAACCAGCCGCTCTGGCGGGTGATGCCCGAGTTCGTCCAGGCGCATCCCCAGTACGAGCGGGTGGGGTTGCGTGACCTCGCCCAGCAGATTCACGAGAACTACCGCAGCAACGACGTGGCCCGCGTGACCACCGACATGTACCTGTCGGACATGGTGCCTGTCATGAAGCCCTCGGATGCCTTCGAGTGCCTTGCGCACCGCCGGGTGGATCGGGTGCCGATCGACGAACTCGAGGGGCGCGTGACCACCATGCTGGTCACGCCCTATCCGCCGGGCATCCCGCTGCTCATCCCCGGCGAGCGCTTCAATCGCGCGATCGTCCAGTACCTGCAGTTCGCCCGCGCCTTCAACCAGCGATTCCCGGGCTTCGACACCGATGTGCACGGCCTGGTCATCGACGAGGCCGGACAGTACTTCGTGGACTGCGTGCGGCAGGCCGGCTGAGTCAGCGCCGTTCGAACACCAGCCGCGTGCCGCTGGCGAGATCGTAGAGAGTGCGACGGCGGCGGTCGATGAGCGCCCAGCCAAAGGGCACGGCCAGCAGCACGATGGCCGCCGCATGCACCCCGGCGGCCAGACCGAGCGCGATCACCCAGCCCGCCAGCGCCGCGAGGTAGCGCACGGCTGCCCGCCGCGTGCTGGCGGGGCGCCCCTGATCGTCGACCAGTCGCACGCCCATGGTCTTCATGGGCAGCGTGCGTCTGCCGTGCGACCAGGACCAGACGAAATAGACGCCGAGCACCAGCACCATGAAGCCCTGGAAGGCCCAGCGCAGCAGACCCGGCTGGCCGTTGAAGCGGGTGAGGGCAGAGAACCCGTAGGCGAAGAAGAACACCACCCCGAAAAGGATGACCCCTTCGTAGGCCACGCACATGAACCGGCGCCAGGGGTCGGCGTCGGGCAGCGGGGTGTCGGGCGCGGGGGGGGCCGCGTCGGGCGGCATGTCAGTCGGCGGCAACCGGGGCGCCATCGGCCGGCTGGCCCGCCGGCGCCCCGGGGCGAGCAGCCTTGACGCTCGCGCCGGGCTTGGGTTGCTGGGCCGAGGCCAGAGGACGTGCAGCTTCCTTGGCCAGGCCGGTGGGCGCACCCGCATGGCGGGCAGCGGTGTTGCTGGTCCAGCCGTTGGCGCGCAGCACCGACCGCTGCTCGGGCGTCATCTGCTGGTAGCTTTCCCAGGTGGCCAGGCGCTCATCCCGGTCAAGGGACTTGGCCAGACGGTAGTTGTCGCGGGCCATGCGCCGCTGCTCCGGCGAGAGCGACGCCCACTCCCGGATACGCTGCTGCGCGGCCGCCCGGTCAGAGGGAGTCATGGCGGGCATCTTCTCGGTCAGCGCAAGCCAGGAGCGCTTCTTGGCTGCCGGCATGGTGTTCCAGGCGCCCTGCAGGGGCGCCAGCGTTTCCTGCTGGAAGGCACTGAGTTCGGCCCACTTGGGCTGGTTGAGGGGCAGCACCGAGCGGCTGTCCGGCATCGGGGAGGCAGCCCAGCCAACCGCCCCGGTGGCAACGAGCCAGAGCGAAACCAGGGCCGACGCGATGGCCGCGAGCGGGTGGCGCCGCCGACGGTACGGCAGGCAGGGCTGGTGGCGGGGCAGCGGGCGCATGGGGCT
Source organism: Burkholderiaceae bacterium (assembly GCA_044356115.1). GTDB lineage: Bacteria > Pseudomonadota > Gammaproteobacteria > Burkholderiales > Burkholderiaceae_E > Quisquiliibacterium. The sequence goes on along the minus strand of JBIKWU010000144.1, from coordinate 1,758 downwards.
CAGGGTTCCCGGCTGTTCTTCAGGAAAACGCCAAAGCCGCGATCGGTGTAGGCCGAGAGGGGGACGTCGTCGGTGAGCACGGCGCTGTCGATCTCGGCGATCTCGTCGGCGGTCTCGGTCTCGTTCCAGACGGCGATGGCCATCAGGCCGGCGATCAGGGCCAGCGCCGGCAGCAGGGTGATGAGCACCCGACGCCAGGGGGAGTGGGTGTCGTCGGTGGGGCCGCCGGCCGCGACGAGGGCGGGCCGGGGCGCCGGGGCCAGCGTGCGCACCAGACTGGTGCGCTGACGTGACAGGGCGGCGAGCCGCGCCTGCTCGAGACGGTGGCTGACGCGGAAAGGCAACCGGCCGGACGCTTCGTCGAGCGCGGCGCGGATTTCGCGGGTGAATTGCTGCTCGTTCATGGTGAAATGCCCCGGGCACGCAGTGCCGCTGACAGGGTGTGGGTGGCCCGCGAACAGTGCGTCTTGACGCTGCCTTCGGAACACCCCATGGCGGCGGCCGTTTCGGCCACATCCATATCCTCCCAGTAACGCATCAGGAAGGCCTCCCGTTGACGCGGCGGCAAGCGCTGGATCTCTTCCTCGATCACCCGCAGCACCTGCGAGCGCTCGACCTCCTCGGCGGCGCTGGCCGACCGCCCACCTTCGCCGGCCGATTCCAGCACCTCGAGCGGGTCGCGCTCCACGCCGTCCTCGCTTTCGGGCACCAGCACCGAGAGCAGGGTAACCCAGGCGTTGCGGACCTTGCTTCGCCTGAAATGATCGGTGATCGCGTTCTGCAGGATGCGCTGGAAAAGCAGGGGCAATTCACCCGCCGGCTTGTCACCGTAGCGCTCGGCGAGCTTGAGCATGCTGTCCTGGATCAGATCCAGGGCGATTTCCTCGTCGCGCACCGCGTAGACCGCGTGCTTGAAGGCCCTGCGCTCGACCGAAGCCAGAAAGTCCGACAATTCCTGTCGCGTGGCCATGAAGGGTGTGGCGCAAACCGTGGAGGAGCCCGCAAGCGGGCGATGCTAGCAGAGATGCCCCGGGTGCCACTGCGGCGGATTTCTTGACCCCGTACCCCCCGGGTCATATACTCCGCAGGTTACCCCCGGCGTCCCGAGGCCGCTTACCGCGTGTCTCGTGACGCCGTTGTCTTTGTAGTCCGCAGCTCACCGGCTGACGGTCAGCTTGGGCCCGTTTCGCCTCAACCCGCTTCACGAGAGCGGCGTTGGGCGTCCGATCAACCTCGCAGGTCCCGTGCCAAGGCCTGTGTCGATGCCACTCCCTCGGGAGGGCGTTGGCGCCGGCGGGCGGGCTCCCTGGGTCTTGAAAGGGATCACCTCATGGAACTCTCTGGTGCGGACATCGTTGTCCGCTGTCTTCGCGAAGAAGGTGTCGAGCACATCTTCGGCTACCCCGGCGGCGCCGTCCTCTACATCTACGACGCCATCTTCCAGCAGGACGGTCTCAACCACATCCTGGTGCGCCACGAGCAGGCGGCGGTGCATGCCGCCGATGCCTACTCGCGTGCCACCGAGAAGGTGGGCGTCTGCCTGGTCACCAGCGGGCCGGGCCTCACCAATGCGGTCACCGGCATCGCCACCGCGTACATGGACTCCATCCCCATGGTGATCCTGTCCGGTCAGGTGCCCACCCACGCCATCGGGCAGGACGCGTTCCAGGAGTGCGACACGGTCGGCATCACCCGGCCCTGCGTGAAGCACAACTTCCTGGTCAAGAACGTGAAGGATCTGGCCGAGACCATGAAGAA
>JBIKWU010000012.1:0-29625 GCA_044356115.1 Burkholderiaceae bacterium | reverse complement strand
CCATGAACATGCGCAACCTGCTGCGCAAGATGGGCCGCAAGAAGTTCAATGCCGGCAATGCCGCGGCCATGTTCTTCCTGAACGCCCGCGACCCCGACACCATCAACGCCACCCGCGCGGCCATGGTCGGCGTGGGCTACCGCGTGCAGCGGCTGGCCAATCAGGTGCTGGGCAAGTTCGCCCGTCGCCAGACCGCGCGGCCGCCGGCCACCGTGGGCAAGCCCCCGATCAAGGCGCAGGTGATCCACTTCGTGAACAAGAAGATGCCGGGCAAGCTGCCGCTGCGCACCGCGCGCGCGCTTCTCGACATTGAGGATTCGCGCTACGTGCCCATCATCCGCGACCCGCGCGCCACCAGCGCCGACGCCGAGGCGGTGTTCTATTTCCCGGGCTGCGGCTCGGAGCGGCTGTTCTCGCAGGTGGGCCTCGCGACCCAGGCGATGCTCTGGCACGCCGGGGTGCAGACCGTGCTGCCGCCGGGCTACCTGTGCTGCGGCTACCCGCAGCGCGGCTCGGGCCAGTTCGACAAGGCCGAGCAGATCATCACCGACAACCGGGTGCTGTTCCACCGCGTGGCCAATACCCTCAACTACCTCGACATCAAGACCGTGGTGGTGAGTTGCGGCACCTGCTACGACCAGCTCCAGGGCTACCAGTTCGACAAGGTCTTCCCGGGCTGCCGCATCATCGACATCCACGAGTACCTCATGGAGAAGGGCGTGCGGCTCGAGGGCGTGACCGGCACTCGCTACATGTACCACGAGCCCTGCCACACCCCCATGAAGACGCACGCCTCGGGCAAGGTGGTCAACACGCTCATGAACGAGCAGCTCAACGGCCGCATCGAGCGCAACGAGCGCTGCTGCGGCGAGAGCGGCACGCTCGCGGTCACGCGGCCCGATATCGCCACCCAGGTGCGCTTCCGCAAGGAGCAGGAGATGCGGCGCGGTGCGCAGGCCCTGCGCGCGCTGCCGGTGCTCTCGGCGCCGCCGGGCGCCGCCGCGCAGGCGCCGCTCAAGGTGCTCACCTCCTGCCCGTCGTGCCTGCAGGGGCTGTCGCGCTACGAGGACGACACCGGCGTGCAGGCCGACTACATCGTGGTCGAGATCGCCCGTCACCTGCTCGGCCCCGACTGGATGTCCGATTACGTCGCCCGCGCCAACGACGGCGGGATCGAGCGCGTGCTGGTGTAGTGCGCGAAACGGGCTCCCGGGGGGGCTGGACTAGAATCGTCCAACCCACCAGGAGACCCGCATGTACAAACCCTTCGATCTCACCGGCCGCTGCGCGGTCATCACCGGCGGCAACGGCGGCATCGGCTTCGGCATGGCGCGCGCCCTGCTCGACAGCGGCGCCCGCGTCATGATCTGGGGCTCCAATCCCGCCAAGACCGACGCCGCGCGGCAACGCCTCGCCGAGGGTGGCGGGCAGGTCGACGCCCTGGTCTGCGACGTCGGCGAGGAAGCCGCGGTGGATGCCGCGTTCGCCGAGTCGCTCTCGCGCATGGGCCGGGTCGACGCCTGCTTCGCCAACGCCGGCGTCTCGGGCAAGGGCAACCTGCTCGTCGACATGACCCACGAGGAATTCCGCCGCGTGCTGCGCATCAACCTCGATGGCGTGTTCTTCACCTTCCGGGCGGCCGCCCGCCACATGATCGAGCGCGGCGGCGGCGGCTCGCTGGTGGCCACGGCCAGCACCGCCGCGGTCGAGGGCGCGGCGCGCAACAGCCACTATGGCGCCTCCAAGGGCGCGGTCACGGCCTACTGTCGGGCGCTCGCGGTGGAGCTCGCCCGCTACAAGGTGCGCGTCAACTCCATCCTGCCGGGCTGGATCGAGACCGAGATGACCGAGCCCTCGTTCAGCAACCCGCGCTTTCGCGACAACGTCATGCCGCGCATCCCGGCGCGACGCTGGGGCCATATCGACGACTTCGGCGGCGTGGCGGTCTGGCTGATGAGCGACGCCTCGTCCTATCTCACCGGCGAGCAGATGCTCATCGACGGCGGCTACACCAAGTTCTAGACCGGCCCGCGGGCCGGCGCGATCTTCGCCGGTTCGTGCACTTGGTCAAGGCGCCCGGTTTGCGGGTGCGGCACAGTCGGGGTCTTCGTTCGCGAGTGCCCTGACCCGTCCATGCACGCCAAGACCGCTGTCGCCCCCTCCGTGCCGTCCGTCCTCGACGGCCCGGCCTGCCGCCAGTGGCTGGCCGCGCAGGACCCCGCCGACCCGCGGCTCCTGCCCGCGATCGAGGGCCTGCTCGCGAGCATCGGCGAGTCCCCCCGGTCGCCCGACCTTCGTCTGGAGATCGCCGAGCAGGCCCGGCCGGTGCACCTGCGCACGCTCGAGCGGGTGGCCGCCGGGCTGCGCGCCAGTCCTTTCCCGATGCCGCAACCGCAGCGGCGGATGGCCGCGCGCGTGCTCGCCGGGCTGCAGCTTGGCCGCGAGGTCTTCGAGCGCCTGCATGCCGAGCTGCGCGAGCACACCGATGCCGAGGTGCGCACGATCATCCCGGGCACCACGCTGTCATTGCGGGCCATCCTGCCGCTCATCCGCGCGCTGGACTACCAGTCGCGGCTGATCGTCACCCAGCAGCAGGCCCGGCTGCGGATCAGTCACCAGGACTGGGATCGCCTCTGCCTGCTGGCGGCTGACGTGCGTGTCAGCACCTTCCAGGACGTGGTGCTGCCCGATCTCGCCGCCTTCGGGCGTTCACCCACCGCGCGCGCCCTCTTCATCTTTCCGCTGCTGATGGCGCTGATCAGCCCCGGGGCTCGCAGCGAGGCCGAACTCGCGCTCGCGGCGCGGCTGGCGCGCCGCTGGGCGCCGCGGGTGGGCTTCCTGATCGCGCCGGGCAGCCGCGTCGCGCCCTGCGCCAGCGGCCCGGTGCTCGGGCTGGGGCCGCGGCAGACCGTGCGCCTGGACAGTCATCAGCTGCTGCCCCGTCTGGCCATCCAGCGCGATCAGGTCGATCGGCTCGTCCCGGGCAGTCGCGCCCGGCTGCCGCGCGGGCTGAGTCTGGGCGCCACCCGCGAACTGCTCGCGCTGCTGGCCGAGCGCTGGTCGCCGGGCTACGTGGCGCTCTCGCTGCCCGATGCGCCGCTGGGCCGCCTGCGGGTCAGCATCGGCTTTCCGGGGCCCGGTCTGCCCATGCCTGGCGAGGACCGCCGTGCCGGACCCTCGAGGGCGCTGCGCGACTGGGCACTGGCCGGCGAGCGTGTCGACTGGGTCGCGCAGGAGCATGGCCTGTGGTTCATCGAGCGCGAGTTCGCCGCCGCGCTCGGTCTGGGGGATCTGCTCACGCTGGCGCTGGCTGCGGGCGAGGGGCGCAGCCAGCCTGGCGCGCGCGAGGCGACCGGCCCGCTCGTGCGGCTGGCCCGCGTGGTGTCGCTGTCGCAGCGTCTGGGCGATGACCTCGCCCTGCCGCCGGTCCAGCGTGTGGGCCTGGCGGTCTGGCCGGGGGAGCCGCGGCCGCTGCTGATGCATCCCGAAGGCGCAAGCGTGCCGGTCGACGCCGTGCTGCTTGCTGCCGATCCGGTGAGCCGTGAGCCCGAGTCGCTCATCCTGCCGCCCCGCGACGACGCCCGGCGTGGCGCCCGGTGGCGACTGGGCGAGGCGGGACGCGAGGGATGGGTGGAACTGGTGGCGCCGGTGCAGGGCTCGCCGGTCTTTCGCCAGTGGCTCTTCCGGCGCCTGCCCGACTGAGCGGCATTCCCCCGGAAGGGTCGGCGCCAGGGCGCGCCGGGAATCCGCTACCATCGACCGGATCGGTCGCCGCGGCGGCCGGCATTCGCGGCGTTCGCCGCCCCTGACGATCCTGGTAGCCCATGGCCGGTCTAGACAAGCAAACCCCGACACCCACCCGCATCGTCGTGCACCAGCAGTCCCGCGTGCTCGAGATCGAGTTCGATGATGGCCGCCATTTCCGGCTGCCCTTCGAATACCTGCGCGTGCATTCGCCGTCGGCCGAGGTCCGCGGACACGGCCCCGGCCAGGAAACCCTCCAGGTGGGCAAGCGCGAGGTGGGCATCGACCGCATCGAGCCGGTCGGTCATTACGCGATCCAGCCCTATTTCAACGATGGCCACTCCAGCGGCCTGTACTCCTGGGACTATCTCCACTGGCTCGGCACCCAGGAGACCCGGCTCTGGCAGGAGTACCTGCGCAAGCTCGCCGAGGCTGGCGCCAGCCGTGACCCGGCCGGCGGGGCTGCCGCTGCCGCGCCGTTGCAGGCCACCGAGGTGCGCCGGGGCGGCGCATGAGCACGCCGTCGCCCTCCTCGGGGCAGGACGCGGCCTCGCCCGGTGCCGAGCCGGCCACGCATTTCGGCTTCGAAACCGTCGATCCGGCCCGCAAGGCCGAGCGGGTGCGCGGCGTGTTCGACTCCGTGGCCGCCCGCTACGACGCCATGAACGACCTGATGTCGGTCGGGCTGCATCGGGTCTGGAAGGCGGCCACCGTGGCCCACGCCGCGGTGCGCCCCGGCATGCGGGTGCTCGATGTCGCTGGAGGCACCGCCGATCTCTCGCGGCAGTTCGCCCGTCGCGTGGGCCCCAGCGGCGAGGTCTGGCTCACCGACATCAACCAGTCGATGCTCGGCATCGGGCGCGATCGCCTGCTCGATGACGGCCGGCCCGGCCCGGTGGTGTGCTGCGATGCCGAGCGCTTGCCCTTCCCTGACGCCTATTTCGATCGCTGCGTGGTCGCCTTCGGCCTGCGCAACATGACCCGCAAGGATCGCGCCCTGGCCGAGATGACCCGGGTGCTGCGCCCGGGAGGCCGCCTGCTGGTGCTGGAGTTCTCGCGGGTCTGGAAGCCGCTCGAGCCGTTCTACGACGCCTACTCCTTCCGCGTGCTGCCCTTCATGGGGCGGGCCGTGGCGGGCGACGCGCAGAGCTACCGGTATCTCGCCGAATCCATCCGCATGCATCCTGACCAGGAGACGCTTGCGGGCATGTTGCGCGAGGCCGGGCTGTCCGGGGTACGCTACTTCAACATGGCCGCGGGGGTCGTGGCCCTGCACGAGGGCGTTCGCCTCTGAAAGTCGCGCCGTCATCACGCTGAAAGCCTTGTCCCCTTCTCAACGACCCATCCGCAGTTCGTCTCAATCAGAGTCTGAATCACCCAGGAGCACCCGTTCATGCGCAATCGTCTTCTCGGCCTGATGGCCGTCGCCTTCATCGGCACCGCAGTGGTCGTGGCCGACGCCGAGGCCGCGCGGGTCGGCGGTGGCCGCAATGTCGGTCGCCAGTCGAACACCGTCCAGCGCGATGCCACCCCGCAGCAGGCGCCGCAGCAGGGCGCACCCGCCCAGCAGCAGGCGCCGGCCCAGGCCGCGGCCGCTCGCCCGGCCACCCCGCCGGCGGCAGCGCCCCAGCCTGCCCGCAACCGCTGGCTCGGTCCCATCGCCGGTCTGGCCGCGGGCCTGGGTCTGGCCGCCCTGTTCAGCCACCTCGGGCTTGGTGCCGAGTTCGCCAATGCGGTCATGAGCGGCCTGCTGCTGCTGGCGCTGCTCGCGGTCGGCCTGGTGGTGTTCCGGATGATCATGGCCCGACGTCAGGGCCCAGCCCGGCCGGCCATGGCCGCGCCCGGCTACGGCAACACCGCCATCGGGCCCGAGGCCTCGGTGAGCTACCCGCCGGCCAGCGCGCGCAGCACGGATGCGGTCTTTGGCGGCGCGGCCAGCACCGCGGCGGCCACCGCAGCGCCGGTCACCGGTCTGCCGCCGGGGGTGCCGGCCGACTTCGACATCGAGGGCTTCCTCAAGGGCGCTCGCCAGCAGTTCGTCCGGCTGCAGGCCGCGTTCGATGCCGCCGATCACGACGTGCTGCGGGAATTCGTGTCCGAAGACCTGCTGCCCGAGCTCACCCGTCAGATCGCCGAGCGGGGCGCCGCCGCGCAGCGCACCGACGTGGTCAGCCTCGAGGCCGAGCTTCTCGGTATCCACCCGCAGGGCCTCGACCACGTGGCCAGCGTGCGCTTCCATGGCCTCATCCGTGAGGTCGAGTCCGCGGCTGCCGAGCCCTTCGACGAGGTCTGGAACCTGGTCAAGCCCATCGCCGGGGGCTCCGGATGGATGCTCGCCGGCATCCAGCAACTCGGGTGAAGCGGCACCCCCGGGCTGCGGTCGGCCCCTGCCCGCCCGCAATGCCGGGGAGGCTCTACCCTCTGACCAGGGGGGCTGCATGAGCCCCGAGGGCCCGGGCCCCGATACCTTCGAGCGGCCGGCGAGCCCGTGGCAGGCCCTGGCTGCCGACGCCGCCGTGGCCGCCCACCGCGGCGCGGTGCAGGCGCTGGCGCTGGCCCTGGGGCACGTGCTGCGCCAGCAGGCCTGGGCCCGAGACCGCCTGCGCATGCATGCTGGCGCGGTGGTGCGCGTGGGCCTCGTCCTGCCCGAGCGGCCGGGCCTGCCGGCACCCGAGGCCCGGCTGATGATCACGCCCGAGGGCCTGCTCGAGCCCGCTGCCGGCGCTGCTGTGCCGCGGGCCACCCTGTTGCTGCAGCCCTCCACGGAGGCGCTCAGGGTCTTCGCCGCTCAGGGCGTGAGCGGTCTCACCCGGCATCTGCGCGTCGACGGTGATGTCATGCTTGCCGCCGCGCTGGGCGAACTCGCCCGCGATCTGCGCTGGGATGCCGAGGAAGATCTCAGCCGACTGGTGGGCGACGTGGCCGCGCACCGGGCCGCGGGCCTGCTCGGCGGGCTCGCGCGCCGCCTCAAGGAGCTGCCCGCCTCGTTGGCCGGCGCGGCCGCCGCAGGCGATTCACCCCGCGCCGGGCCGGCAGTGTCGCGCACTGCCTTGCGCAGTCTGGGCGAGGTGCTCGGCGCGCTCGACGATCGGCTGCGCCGGCTCGAGGCCCGCGCCGATCGGCTGTCCTAGGCCGCGCGCTCGGGCTTGCGCTCGGCGGGCGGGAAGACAAAGCCGCCCGGATCGGCGCGCCACTGGCGCAGCAGCGCGCCCAGGAACTCCCGCCGTCGGCTCAGCCGCAGCTGGCGCGCCTTGAGCGCGGTGCTGAAGGCCAACCCGAAACTCACCGTCAGATTGGTCACCCCCACCAGGGCCACGCCGATCGCGGCCAGGGCGATCTCGGCCCAGGGCACGGCAAAGCCCAGACCGGTCCAGCCATAGGCAAGGTTGGCCGCCGCGAAGGTCACATGCCGGATGTCCAGCGGCAGCCCCAGGATGTGGCCGATGAATCCCACGTAGCCGAGCATCAGCCCGAAGGCGATGTTGCCCACGATGGCGCCCAGGTTCTCCTCCACGTAGCGCGCCAGGCCCGCGGCGCCGGCGTCGCCGAGCAGCCGCCGCAGCCAGCCCAGCCGCGCGATTCGGGCCGGGATGCGCGCGAACACGCAGCGGTTGTCGTAATAGCCCGACAGCACACCGGCCAGGAACAGGCACACACCGGCGATGGCGGCGTGCGGCACCGCAGCCGACAGCGGATGCAGGTCGGCCAGCAGGTGCGCCGACTTCTCGGCGCCGGTGAGCGGCTGGCCGACCCCGCGCAGCCACAGCCATGCGATCAGCAGCGACACCGGAAACGCGAGCAGCACGTTGCCGGCAATGGCCACGAGCTGGGTGCGCGAGATCTGCGCGGTGAGCAGCGCGAGCCGGTCCAGCGAGCGGGTGCGGTCGCGGCTCTCGTCGATCTCCTGGGCGATGCGCGAGGCGGTCATCGCCGGCTGCTTGGTCGCGATCGTGAAGTGCAGCAGGTGCACCAGCACGAAGCCCGCGGCGTAGTTCAGGCCGAATCCCAGCGCCTCCCAGAAGGGGGGCAGATGCAGGCCGGCGATCAGGATCTTGAACAGCGCCATGAAGCCGACGATCACGCCCGCGCCCATGGCCGAGCGGGCCATGGCCCACCAGTCGGCGCGGTTGGTGGTCACGTAGTGCTCGCCGGTCCGGCTGGCGTTCTCGGTGACCTGCAGGGCGAGCAGATCGGTGCTGCGGGCCATCAGCTCGCGCAGGCTGTCGCGGCCGCATTCGCCGCGGATCAGAGCCTCGAGCAGGCGGGCGCCGGCCAGCGATCGCTCGACGTCGCCCTGCGGTGCCGCCGCCATCGACAGCAGGCAGCGGATGCGCGCCACGCTCTGGGCGCACTGCTGCAGCAGCAGGGTGAGGGCGACGCTGGTGCCCTGGCTGCGGGCAAGCTGGCGCACCGCGAGCACGACGCCCTCGCAGCGCTCGAGCTGCGCGGCCAGCCGGACGAGCCGTGGCGGATCGATGGCCGACAGGGGCTGGTCCGACCCGGCCGCCTGGGCGCACCAGGCCAGCAGCTCGGCGGCCTGGGCCAGGAACGGGCAGTCATGATCGGGGGGAGGCGTCTGATAGCGCAGCAGCAGCGGATCCACACCCAGGGTGGCCAGCCGGTGGGCGAGCAGCCGCAAGGCCTCCAGGCACTCGCTGCGCAGGCGGGCCCGCCCGCCGGCGGCCAGCGGCCGGCGCGCCGAGGCAGCGTCGATCAGGTGGATGAGCCGAGCCCAGCGGGTCTCGCCCACCGCCCGCACCCAGTCGAGGTCGTCGCGGCGGTGGAAGAGTTCGCCCAGCACGTCCACCCACAGCCCGTTGTCGGGGATCTGCGGCAGCCAGCGGCGTGAGAGGCGATCGGCGAGGCCCCGCAGGAAGCCGGGTTCGAGCACCACGCCGGTCTCGGCCAGCAGGTGGCGCTCGCGGCGATGCTCGAAGAGCAGGAAGAGGTGCGCGGCAAGGTCCTCGGCCAGGCCTGGTTCGGCTTCCAGCCGCAGGCACAGGCGCTCGACGGTCTCGGCCGCGGCCGCCGGCGCGCGACCGGGCGGCGGGCGCAGCGCGTGCACGAACCGGGCGAGCCAGGCGGTGTCATCGGCAGGCGCCCGCCGGCCGAGGTCTGCGAGCAGGGTGTCGAGCTCGATCATGGCGCGCAAGCCTGGGCGTGCTTGATCAGGCTCATGATCTGAGCCTCGGACATGGCATACTGTTCATGCATACAGGAGATCATCATGCCTCAGTCCCGTGTCCAGTCCCGTGTCCGCTTCAGCGCCCTCCCGGTCCAGCCACCGGTCCGCCGCATCGTGCGGCCCTCCCGGCCCCGGCTCGATCCCGATCGTCTCGTCGGTTTCGCCTGCGTGGCCTCCATGGCCCTGGTGGTGCTGGTGCTCTGAGCGTCATCGCCCCGCTCGCGGGCCACCGTCTGCGCCTTCAGGCGCCGGTGTACCGGGGCGGGCGGCCTTCCAGGAACGAGCGGGTCCCTTCCTCGAAGTCGCCAGACAGCGCCGCCAGCGCAAACTGGTCGAAGTCGGCGTGGCTGGTGGCCCGGTCCAGCGCGAAGGCGCTGGCATTGATGGCCTGCTTGATCATCCGCAGCTGCACCGGCGGCAGGCTGGCCGCCCGTTGCGCCAGCTTCAGGGCCTCGGCCAGCGCATCGCCGGGCTCGCAGAGCTGATCCACCAGGCCCCAGTCCTGGGCGGTGGCGGCCGGAATCTTCTCGCTCAGGATGATGATTCGCTTGGCCTTGGCCGGGCCCACCAGGTGCGTGATGCGCGGCACCGCCCCCCAGGACAGGTTCATGCCGCGTTCTATCTCGGGCACGTAGAAGGTGGCCGTGCGCGAGGACACCCGCAGGTCGCAGGCCACCGAGATGGCAGTGCCGCCGCCCACGCACCAGCCCTCGATGGCGGCGATGGTGAGCGGCTCGAGTTCCTCCCAGGCGCGGCACATCTTGCCCCCGGCCTGCATGGCCAGTCGCCGGCGCGACATCGGCCAGCTGCGCGAGACCTCGCGTTCCGGGTCCTTGAGGTCTGCGCCCATCGAGAAGTTCTCGGCGGTACCGGTGAGCACCACCGCGGCCAGGGTGTCGTCGTCCTCGAAGCTGCGCGCGGCGCGGGTGAGCTCGCGCAGCAGCGCGGCCGACATCGGATTGGCCCGGGTCCCGCGATCGAAACGCACGATCGCGATCCGGTCCTGGCGTTCAATGGTGACCATCGCGGCCTCCGGCAGCAGGGGCTCAGGGGGTGATGATGACCTTGCCCATCACCTTGCGGTTCATCATGTCGTTGATGGCCTGGGCGCCCTGGGCGAGCGGGTAGCGGGCCGAGATGTGCGGCCGCAGCTTGCCCTGCTGCACCAGCTCGAACATCTCCTGCACGTCCTGCCGATAGGCCTGCGGCTCCTTGCTGCAGAACTGGCCCCAGAACACGCCCACCACCGAGGCGCCCTTGAGCAGCATCAGGTTCAGCGGCAGCCGCGGGATCTCGCCGTTGGCAAAGCCCACCACCAGGAAGCGGCCGCGCCAGCCAATGGAGCGGAACGCCGGCTCGGCGAACTTGCCGCCCACCGGGTCGTAGATCACGTCCGGGCCCTTGCCGTCGGTGAGCTCCTTCAGGCGCTCACGCAGGTCTTCGGTCTCGTAGTTGATGGTCATGTCGGCGCCGTGCTCGCGGCACACCGCCAGCTTCTCCTCGGTGGAGGCGGCGGCGATCACCTTCGCGCCGAAGGCCTTGCCGATCTCCACCGCGGCCAGACCCACGCCACCGGCCGCGCCCAGCACCAGCAGGGTCTCGCCGGCCTTGAGCGAGCCGCGGTCCTTCAGGGCGTGGTACGAGGTGCCGTAGGTGAGGATGAAGGCGGCCGCGGTATCGAAGGGCAGGGTGCGCGGGATGGGGATCGCGCGCGCCGCCGACATCTTCACCTTCTCGCAGAAGGCGCCGTAGGTGGTGGAGCCGATGATGTGGTCGCCAACCTTCAGGTGCGTGACGCCCGCGCCCACCGCCGAGACGATGCCGGCGAATTCCGCGCCCGGCGAGAACGGGAGTTCTGCCTTGAACTGGTACTTGTTCTGGATGATCAGCACGTCGGGGAAGTTGACCCCGGCGGCTTTCATGTCCACCACGATCTCGCCGGCACCGGGCACGGGATCGGGCACTTCCTCGACCACCAGCGTGTCGGGCAGGCCGTATTGCTTGCAGAGCAGGGCTCTCATCGGGATCTCCTGGAATGGGCGCGAAGGCGTGCCGGCGGCGGGCGCTGGCGTTCGGGCGATTATGCCCGCCCGCCTGAGCGCCCGCGGTCCGTTCGCGGCGGCGCGTCTCGCTTCCGGGCAAGCCGATGGGCGCCCTCGACACCGACGCTGGACGTGCTCCGGCTCAGCCCGCCTCGGCCAGTCGCACCAGCGTGCTCAGCGCCCGGTTGACCGCCACCGGCACCCCGGCGGCTTCGCCCAGACGCACCACCAGGCCGTTGAGCGCGTCGATCTCGGTCGGTCGGCCCGCGGCCAGGTCCTGCGCCATCGACGAGGTGGCATCGGCCATGGCGGCGCCCAGACGCAGCGCGTCGGCCACGAGGCGCTCGCTGGGGGGCAGGGGCACGCCCTCGCTGCCGGCCACGGCCACGCACTCGGCCACCACCTCGGCCATGAGCGCGCGCGCGCCGGCATCGGCCACCAGCCGGGCATAGCGCGAGCGCCCCAGGGCCGAGATGGCATTGAACACGCAGTTCATCACCAGCTTTTCCCAGAGGGCCGGTCGCGCATCGGGCACCACCGGGCAGGGCACCCCGGCCCGCTCGAAGAGCGCGGCCACGCGCTGCGCCTGCGCGAGGCCCGAGGCGCCGCTCGCGCCCGGCACCGGCCCGAGGATGAGATCGCCCCGACCGGCATGGCGCACCTCGCCCGGGGCCGCCATGGAGCAGGCCACATACACCGCCGCCGCGAGCGCGTCGCGGCCGCTGGCCGCGCGCAGCCTCACGGGGTTGTCCACCCCGTTCTGCAGGCTCACCAGCACGGCACCGGGACGCAGCAGCGGCGCAAGCGCCCGCCCGCCGGTGTCGGTGTCGCGGCTCTTCACGCAGAAGAGCACCACCTCGGCGCCAGCCAGCGCCGCCGGATCGGTGTCGGCGGTCACCGCGGCCACCTGTCGCTGGCCGCCGGCATGCAGCACCAGGGCCTGCACATGTGGTCCGCGGCCCACCAGGGTCACCGACGCACCGGCCAGCGCCAGCCGGGCACCGTAGTAGCAGCCGACCGCGCCGGCGCCGAAGACGCCGATGCGGGGCCAGACGGCGGCATCGGCAGTCGGGTGTGAAGGGCGCGTCGATGGCGTCGACGCGCCATGCATGGGGGTACTCACCTGGGGTCTCCTCGGCCTTGCGGCACGAGGCGACAGGGTAGCTCAGCCGCTCAGGGCCCGGCGCCGCTCAGGGCCCGGCGTTCGGGAAGAACAGCGCCTCGCCGCCGATGGTGTAGGCGGCGATCGCGCGCTGGCCGGCCGGCGACACCACCCAGTCGGCGAACTGCTGCGCCAGCGCGGCCTTCACGTGGGGATGGCGGGCCGGGTTCACCACCATGACGCCGTACTGGTTGAAGAGGTTGCGATCGCCCTCGACGAGCACCGCGAGTTCGCCCCGGTTGCGAAAGCTCAGCCAGGTGCCGCGATCGGTGAGCACATGGCCGTTCAGTGACGAGGCCATGTTCAGCGCCGGCCCCATGCCGCAGCCGCACTCCCGATAGCCTGCCGGCCGGGCGGCGGCCACATCGATGCCCGCCGCCTTCCAGAGCCGCAGCTCGGCCGCGTGCGTGCCGCTGCGGTCACCGCGCGAGATGATCGGCTGGCTGCCCGCGCCCAGGCGCCGCAGCGCCGCGGCGATGTCGGCGCCCTTCACGCCGGCCGGGTCGCCACGCGGCCCCACCAGCACGAAGTCGTTGACCATGACGTTGCGGCGACGCGTGGCGAAGCCCTCGGCCACGAAGCGCTCCTCGGCGGCGGTGTCGTGCACGAAGACCAGATCGGCGTCGCCGCGGCGGCCGATGTCCAGCGCCTGACCGGTGCCCACGGCCACCACCCGCACCTCGATGCCGGTGGCCTGACGAAACGCCGGCAACAGATGCCCGAACAGGCCCGACTGCTCGGTGGAGGTGGTGGAGGCCATCACGATGAAGCGCTCCTGCGCGCGGGCCTCGCCACCGGCCGTGATCAGCGCGCCCGCCACCGCCAGCAGCACCATGGCCGCTGCCGCCCTGAACCTGCTCGTCCGTCCTGCCATGCCTGCTCCGCCCGAAGTGAATGCGAGGCGGATTGTTCCCGAGCAGCCCGGCCCTGACGATATGTCGGGCCGAGCATAGGTGGGGCTCAGCGCGGTGTCTGGCCGCGATCACCGCCCAGGGCGGCCAAGACCTCGGCCGCGGCGGCGGTGTCATGCTCGCCCAGGCCCAGCGCCATGGCCGAGGTGTAGACCGCTGCGCAGGCATTGAACAGCGGGGTGGGGCAGTCCACCGACCGGGCCATGTCGCCGATCACCTGCATGTCCTTCTGCCAGACCGAGACCTTCATGGTCGCGGGCAGATACTCCCGGTTGATCATCATCGGCATGCGGATGCCCATCAGCCCGGTGCCGATGTAGGGGCTGCCGCCCATGTGGGCGAGCGCCACGGCCGGGTCCAGGCCCATGCGCCGACACAGTCCGACCATCTCGGCATAGGCCACGTTGTAGATCGCGACCAGGTGATTGGCCGCGATCTTCAGTTGGGTGCCGGCGCCGAAGCCGCCCACCCGCGGCGCCTTCAGCGTGAACGCGCTGACCACCGCCGCGGCCTGCCGGCAGGCGGCTGCCGGCCCGCTCAGGTACATGATCCATGCGGCCTGGGGCGTGGGTGTGGCCGTGCCGCTGATCGGCGCGTCCAGCATCAGGCGGCCCTGGCGGCGCAGCGCCGCGGCGGCGCGCTGCTTGTCGGCGAGCGGCAGGGTGCTGGTCTCGATCACCAGCTGGCGTGGCCCGGTACCGGGCACCGTCTGCAGGTCGGCCACCACCGAGTCCAGCGCCGCCGCGCTGGGCAGCGACAGCAGCAGCACCTCGGCGTCGCGGGCCACCGCGGCATTGCTGCCCGGGGTGAGCACGCCGGCCCGTCGGCAGCGCTGGCGCGCTGACGCGAGCGGATCATGCCCGCTCACCACATGACCTGCGCGGGCCAGCGCCCGAGCCATCGTGCCGCCCATGATGCCCAGGCCGATCACGCCGATGCGACGCGCGCTGCTGCTCATGACCAGGCCTCCTCGACGTGCCGGCAGATCGCGCCGGGGGTGGTCAGCCAGAGCTGGCCGCTGTCGCGGGCCCGCGCGATGTGCTGCAGCGCGCGGCGCAGGTGGCGCAGCCGGTAGGGCTGGCCGACGATGTACGGATGCAGCGCGATGCCCATCACCAGGGCCTGCTGCCGCGACTGCAGCAGCATCTCGTCGAACTGGTCGATGATCATCCCGGTGAAGTCCTTCGCGTCCATCTGCCGCGCCATGATCATCGGGATGTCGTTGAGCTCCTGCGGATAGGGGATCGACCAGAGCCGGCGACCGCTGCGGGTGCGCATCGCCACCGGCTGGTCGTCATGACACCAGTTGAGCGTGTAGTCGTAGCCGGTCTCGGCCAGCAGGTCGGGGGTGAGTCGGCTCTCGCTGATCCATGGCGAGAGCCAGCCGGTGGGGGCGGCGCCGCTGCCCTCGCGGATGCGGTCGCGGCAGTGCGCGAGCAGGTCGCGCTCGGCGGCCTCGGCCCACTGGCCCTGGCGCTCGGCATTGGTGTGGCCGTGCCCCACCAGCTCATCGCCGCGGTCGACGCAGGCCCGGATCAGCTCGGGGCAGTGCTCGTAGAGCGCGGTGTTGATCAGGGCCGCGGCCGGCATGCCGAGCTGGTCGAAGAGTTCCAGGCAACGCCAGGCACCCACCCGGTTGCCGTACTCGCGCCAGCTGAAATTGAGCACGTCAGGCTGCGGCGAGGCCGGGCCGAGCATCGCGCCCAGGCCTTCGCCAAACGCGAAGTGTTCCAGGTTGAAGCCCAGGTACACCGCCAGGCCGGCGCCGCCTGGCCAGCGCTGCGCCGGGCGTCGGGTGATCGGCTGGTAGTTGAAGCGCCCGTGGTCGGGCAGGGCACCCGGGTAGGTGGGGGCGGTCATGGTGCGGGTCTCCGGAAGGTGCGCGACGGCCAGGCCGCCATGCACCGAGTTTGCCGCCGGCGCACCGAAGTCGGGCATCGGGCGGGCTGTCCGGGGCGGGCAGCAAGTCCTGTTCCAGGCGATCGCGAGCGATTGTCGGGGACGAGGGGCCGGCAGCCGCGTGGCACGGATCGTGCACTTCATCGTCGAGTCCGGGGCCCGTGCCCCGCCAACACCCCTTACCCATCGTCGCCCGCCGGCCAGGCGGGCTCTAGGAGCCGTGATGAAGCGTCGTGATTTCCTGGCGGCCAGCGCTGCGCTGGCCAGCACCCCTGCCTGGGTCGGAGCCCAGCAAGCTGCGTGGCCCACCCGCGGCCCGGTCAAGCTGGTGGCGCAGTTTCCGCCAGGCGGGCTGGTCGATACCGTGTCGCGGCTGATGGCGCCGCACCTCTCGCAGGCCCTGGGCCAGAGCGTGGTGGTGGAGAACCGCGCCGGCGCCGGCGGCCTGATCGGCACCGAGTACGTCTCCAAGCAGCCGGCCGATGGCTACACCCTGCTGGTGAGCCATGCCTCGGTGCACATCTACGCCACCGCCACGCGCAAGGTGATGCCCTTCGATGCGGTGGCCGACTTCACCCACATGGCGATGCTGGTCGAGGCGCCGATGGTGCTGCTGGTGCGCGCGCAGTCGCCGTTCCAGACCCTGGGCCAGTACGTGGCCGCCGCCAGGACCCGGCCTGTGCGTTACGGCACCTCGGGCATCGGGTCGGCCAATCACCTGTTCGGTGAACTGCTCAAGATCGAGGGTCAGGCGCCCCAGCACGACCACGTGCCCTACCAGGGCAGCGCGCCCGCCATGCAGGACCTGCTCGGCGGCTCGATCGACGGCCTCTTCGACCCGGTGACCACCAACGTGGCCCAGCTCAAGGCCGGGTCGCTGCGCGCGCTGGCGGTGTCCACCCCGCAACGGCTGCCGGCGCTGCCGGGCATTCCCACCTTCGCCGAGTCGGGATTCCCTTCGCTCACCGGGTCGCAGTGGCTGGGCCTGTCGGCGCCGCGCAGCATGCCGGCTCCGATCGTTCAGCGGCTCACCGCTCTCGTGCCCGAGATCCTGCGCAAGCCCGACATCGCCTCGCGCCTCGATGAGCTGCAGACGCTGCCGCCGAAGAGCCCCATCGTCGGTGACGAGTTCGTCAAGGTGATCCGCTCGCAGATCGACACCTGGACCCAGGTGGCGCGACGCGCTAAGGTTGAGGTCATCGTCTGAATCGGGCCCCAGGGCCCGTTGGCCCTGGGGCGCGCGCCCCCTGCGCAAGGAGAGGCGCGATGCCATTGCGAGATCTGCTGGCCCGGTTTCTGTCGCGCCCGCCCCGTCAGCGTGGGCCGGGGGCGCCAGCCGATTCTCCCGCCCCCGTGCGCCCGCCCTCGGTGTCCCTGGCAGACATCGAGGCGGCGAGGCGCCTGTCCGACCTGCGGCGCGCTGCGGCGTCAGCCCCCGATGACCCCGAGCCCGCGTTCGTGCTCGGCCGGGTGCTGGCGCAGCTGGGGGCTGACGACGAGCTCTCCGATCTCATGCGCGAACTGGCCCGGGGCGCGCGCCAACGCGGTCGGGCCGATGTCGAGCTGGCGGCGTTCAGGTTCTGGCATGAGCAGCTGCCGGATTCGCCGGAGGCTGGACTGCCGCTGGCCCATGCGCTCGCCGGCAATGGCCACGTGGCCGAGGCGGCTGCCGCTTTCGAGCGCCATATGGCGCGTCAGGGCCCTGACCTGTCCGCGATGATCGGTCTGGGCGCGGCGCTCGAGGAAATGTTGCGCTTCGAGGATGCCCACTCGGTCTACCTTCAGGCGCTGGCGCTCGCGCCGGACAATCCGGCCGTGCTGATCCACGCCGGCCTGTGCGCGCGCGATCTTGGTCTCGCGACTGAAGCGCGCGAGCGCCTCGAGCGCGCGGTGGCGCTCGATGAGCGCTCGCCGCATGCGCAGTTCAATGCGGGCCTGATCCGGCTCGACCAGGGCCTGGTGCCCGAGGCCGCGCAGGCCTTCGCACGGGCGCGCTCGTTGCGACGCGGCGATCCCTGGCGCCGAGCGTCCCTCGGTGAGCATCTCGCCGCCCCCGGCCCCGATGTCACCGATCCCGACTGGGCCTGCTCGCGCCTGAAGCTGATTCACGACATCGAGCAGTTCGCGCATCTGCGCACCCTGGGGCGGCTGGGCCCTGACTTCGATCCCGTGATCGCCGACTATCGCCGCGCTCTCGATGATCCATCGCTGCCCGAGGATCTGTATGCCATGGTGTCGCTCGACCCGGCCCGATATCCGCTGCTGGCGGCCACCTGGAAGCGCCCTTTGCATGTGACAGACCCCGATCCTCCGCCCGGCGCGCTGATCAATCCCGATCTTGACTGGGATGCGATCGAGGCGAGCTACCTCGGGACGAGCCCCAACATGGTCACGATCGATGGCCTGCTCACACCGTCCGCGCTCTCGGCGATTCGCCAGTGGTGCCTCGAGAACACCATCTGGAACGATCCGAAGGGCGGCTATCTTGGCGCGTATCTGCAGGATGGATTCTCGTCACGGCTGCTGTTGCAGACCGCGCGCGAACTTGCCGCGCGCATGCCGCGGGTGATTGGCGATCGCCGCCTGGGCATGATGTGGGGCTACAAGTACGACTCGCGCTATGCAGGCATCGGCGTGCACGCCGATGTCGCGGCGGTGAATGTGAATTTCTGGATCACGCCCGATGACGCGAACCTCGATCCCCAATCCGGCGGCCTGGTGGTGCACTCGCATGACGCCCCCGCTGACTGGGGTTTCCGGCGCTTCAACGCCGGCCACGAGGAGATCTACCGTTACCTTGAGAGCGTGGGCAGCCGCGCGGTGCGGGTGCCTCACCGAACCAACCGCGCCCTGCTGTTCGACTCGGATCTCTTTCACGAGACCGACGCCTTCCGGTTCAAGCCGGGCTACGAGAATCGTCGCATCAACATCACGATGCTGTTCGGAGCCCGCGAGCCCTAGCCCGCGGGTACGGTTGGTCGCGCGCGGCAGCCGCTTCTTCCCTGAGCAGCTGCCGGAACGCGCCGAACAGCCAGCCGCGCATGCCGAACACCAGGGTGTAGGCGCAGCGCTCCGACGGCGGCAGCTTCTGGTCGGCGAGGTGCTGCTGCGCGAAGTCCTGCGCCAGTCGGCGCAGGCGCTCGTTGAAGAGCAGTGCCTGCGCCGGGCTGATCTGGCCGTGGACCAGCATCAGCAGCTCGCCGGGGTCGCCGAAGTCGCCGCTGAAGTAGTCATGCATGGCGTGCGCTCGGAAGTACTGCATCACCGGGCCGCCCGGCCGCCAGCGGAAGGTCTTGTCCACCTTGAGCCGGTAGCGGTTGTTGGCGCGCAGCTCCAGGAAACCGAGCCGGTCGAGCCTGACCAGGCAGGCCACTGCCTGCGCCTCGCTGATGGCATAGGTGCTCACGATCTGCGCCAGCGTCCACTGGCTGAGCGTCGAGATCGCGATGAGCAGCAGGCGCGGGTCGCGCACCACCGCCTTCTCCTGCTCGAGCGTGAGTTCCTGCTGCGGCGGGCTGGCATTGGCCACCAGGCGAGCGAGCTCGGCGAAGTCCATGCGCAGCACCGCCAGCACCTCGTCGATGCGTGACAGGGGCATGTCGCCGCGCGAGAAGATGCGCTTGACGCTGCTCTCGGCCAGGCCGAGCTCCCGGGCGAGCTGCGCGTAGGTGATGCCGGCACGCCGCAGCTCTGCCTTCAGGGTGGTGACCAGATCCCGGGTGCTGCTCATCGCTGTCTCCAGAAGTATCGTCAAACGATACCGGGCATCACCCAGGAGTCAACTCCTCTGGTATTGATGGATACCAAGGTCGAATTCGATGAGATTGGTGCCGCGTTCAACCCGAACCGGACCATCATGAAAACGCTCCTGCTGGTCCGACATCAACCCCTGGCCCGACAGGACCACCGCCCATGAGCTCCGACCCCAACGCCCATCCGAACCAGTTCACGCTGCTGGGCCAGCGCCGCTTCGCGCCCTTCTTCTGGACCCAGTTCACCGGCGCGGGCAACGACAACCTCTTCAAGTTCGCCTTCACGGTGATGATCACCTACCAGATCCAGGTGAGCTGGCTGCCGCCCGCGATGGCTGGCCTGGTGATCGGCGCGCTCTTCATCGCCCCCTTCGTGCTGCTGTCGGCCACCAGCGGTCAGCTGGCCGACAAGCTCGAGAAGGGCCGGCTCATGCGCTGGGTGAAGAACCTCGAGATCGCGGTCATGCTGCTGGCCGGCTATGGCTTCATGACCAGCGATGTGCCGGTGCTGCTCGCCTGCGTGTTCCTCATGGGCGTGCACAGCACGATCTTCGGCCCGGTCAAGTTCGCCTACCTGCCGCAGCACCTGGGCGAGCGCGAGATCACCGGGGGCAATGGCATGGTCGAGATGGGCACCTTCGTGGCCATCCTGCTGGGCCAGCTCGCCGGCGGCCTGCTCATCGCCATCCCGGGCGACGGGCCGCGCGTGGTGGCCGGCGCGTGCGTGGCGC
This sequence comes from Burkholderiaceae bacterium, assembly GCA_044356115.1. Lineage (GTDB taxonomy): Bacteria > Pseudomonadota > Gammaproteobacteria > Burkholderiales > Burkholderiaceae_E > Quisquiliibacterium. The sequence continues at coordinate 10,199 of JBIKWU010000012.1, read as the reverse complement.
TGGCGGTGATCGGGCGGCTGACCGCGGCGGCGGTGCCGCACTCGCCGGCGAGCGACCCCGGCCTGCGCATCAACTGGAACCCCATCAGCGAGACCTGGCGCAACCTCAGGCTGGGCAGCGAGAACATCGTGGTGTTCCGCTCGATGCTGGGCATCTCCTGGATGTGGTTCTTCGGCGCGGTGTTCCTGTCGCTCTTTCCGGCCTTCGCCCGTGACGTGCTGCATGGCGACCAGCAGGCGGCCAGCCTGCTGCTGGTGCTGTTCTCGCTCGGGGTCGGCAGCGGCGCGCTGCTCTGCGAGACCCTGTCTCGCCGGCATGTCGACATCGGTCTGGTGCCCCTGGGCGCGATCGGCATGACGGTGTTCGCCGTTGACCTGTACTTCGCCTCGCGCGGCATGAGGCCATCGGCGCTGCAGGGCCTGGCCGCCTTCGTCACCGACCTCTCGCACTGGCGGGTGATGGCCGACCTGTTCCTGCTGTCGCTGTGCGTGGGCCTGTTCAGCGTGCCGATGTACGCCCTCATCCAGACCCGCTGCCAGCCCTCGCACCGCGCCCGCATCATCGCCGCCAACAACATCCTCAATGCCGTCTTCATGATCGCGAGCAGCCTGGGCGCGGGCCTGCTCCTGAGCGCGGGCCTGAGCATCCCCGAGGTGTTCCTGGTGGTCGGGCTGGTCAACGCGGTGGTGGCCGTCTACATCTTCCTGCTGGTGCCCGAGTACCTGCTGCGCTTCATGGCCTTCCTGCTCACCCACTGCGTCTATCGCTTCCGGGTCAGCGGCGAGGAGCACATCCCGGTCTCGGGGGCGGCCATCCTGGTCTGCAACCATGTGAGCTATGTCGACGCGGTGCTGATGATGGCCGCCAGCCCGCGCCCGGTCCGCTTCATCATGGACCACCGCATCTTTGCCATCCCGGTGCTGGGCTGGCTGTTCCGGCTCTGCAAGGCGATCCCGGTGGCGCCGCAGAAGGAAGACCCCACGGCCTACGAGCGCGCGTTCATCGAGGCCAACCGGGTGCTGGCCGAGGGCGATCTGCTGGCCATCTTTCCCGAGGGCGGCATCACCCGCGATGGGCGCCTCGCGCCGTTCAAGGGCGGGGTCATGAAGCTGCTGCAGGCCCACCCCGTGCCGGTGGTGCCGATGGCGCTCGTCAACCTGTGGGGCAGCTTCTTCTCGCGCGTGGCCGATGGCAAGGCCATGGTGCGGCCGTTCCGGCGCGGCGTCTTCAGCCAGGTGGGGCTGCGGGTGGGTTCGCCGCTCGCGGTGGAAGCGGTCTCGCCGCAGGCGCTGCAGCTGCGCGTGGCCGAACTGCTCGCGCCGCGCGAACCCTGAGCCCGGCGCTCGCGACCCTCAGCGCAGCGACCGCCCCAGGTAGCGTGTGCCGGCGATCGGGCTCGCAGCATGCGGCGCGATCGGCCGGAACCCCAGGCCGTGGTAGAGCGCGTGCGCGGCATGCATCGAGGGCAGGGTGTCCAGGCAGATCCGCGCGTAGCCCGCCGCCAGCGCCTCGGCGCACAGGCGCTCAACCAGTTGCCGACCCGTTCGCATGCCGCGCGCCATCGGGCGCACGTAGAGCCGCTTCATCTCGCAGGTGTCATGCGTGAATGGCCGCATGGCCACGCAGCCGATCACCTGCAGGCCCTGCCGGGCCAGCAGCACGATGCCGCCGGGGCGCGCGTAGGCGCCCGGCAGATCGTCGAGCTCGGCCTGGAAGCCCTGGAAGGCGAGATCGATCCCCAGTCCGTCGGCGTATTCCTGGAACACCGTGCGCACGGTGTTCAGGTCGGCGGGGAAGCACGCCGGGCGGATGTCGATCACGGCCTTCCAGCGTGTCCGGGGATCGGGCGCCAGCATACCGTCAGTCATCGCTCATGTGCACCGCGCGTGGGGTATCCCGCGACTCCGGATGTCGGGAGCGGGTGCCGAAACGATCATGGCGGTCGCTGCCATCAGCCCGACCCGCGACGGGAACACCCGGACCCGACCGTTGCGTCGGCGCCAGCCGCCGCCGGTCGGCGGCGCGCGATACCCGCGTTTCGGCGGATCGCCCGATCCCGCAAACTGCGCGTGAGCCAGACATGACCGCAGCAACTTCCGGTACCGACGACGCACGTCCGATCTCGATCGCGCTCGCCGACGACGACCCGGTCTGGCGCGGCTTCGCATGCACCGCCCTGCGCGCAGCCGGTTTCATCGTGCATGAGCACACCGATGGCGGCCCCCTGCTCGAAACCCTCGCGCGAGAGCCGGTGGATGTCGTCCTGGTGGACGCGATCATGCCCGGAACCGATGGCTTCGAGGTCTGCCGTGCGCTGCGCCGCGACCCCTCGCTCGCGAGCTTGCCGGTGATGATGCTCACCAGCCTCGCGGGCGACGAGGCGGTGCGCGCCGCGTACGATGCCGGCGCCTCGGATTTCTTCATCAAGACCCGGCATGGCGTGTTGCTGGCCGAGCGCACACGGCATCTGGTGCGGGTGGCCCGGCAGGGCGCCGCGCCTGATCGCAACAGGGAGGGGCCGGCTCGCGCCGCGCTGTCATCGCACGCGCTCGACTATGACGTGGTCACGGGCGTGCTGCATGGCGCTCCCGGCAGCTTTGTCGCCTTCGGCCTGGGGGGCGATCGCCGTGAACTCTCGCAGCAGGAGTTCTGGCAGCTCGTCGATCCGCACGACCGCTTGCCTTTCTTCCAGGGCGTGGCCGAGTCCATCAGGCTGATGCAGCCCTTCCGGGCGGATTTCCGGCTGCATACGCCGGCCGGGGAACTGCGCCATCTGATCATCGAGGGCACGCCCGTGCTCGACCCGATCGGTGCCGTCCGATTGCTGCGCGGGACCTTGCGCGATCAGACCGACGAGCAACGACGCAGTCGCGAAATCGAGCGTCTGGCCACCCGCGACCCTCTCACCGGGCTGCCCAATCGCGCCGAGTTCCTGCGCCGGCTGGCCGATGAATTGCACCGCTGCAGGAGCAGCGGTGAGCAGGTGCATCTCATCCTGCTCGATCTCGATCGCTTCGCGCACTTCAACGAGACGCTCGGGCAGGGGGCCGGTGACGAGCTCATGATCGAGGCGGGCCGTCGCATCTCGTCGGTGGTGGCCAGCGGACTGCACTGGACTCGCAGCATCACGCCCTCGTCCGATGCAAGGTTGTGCGCCGCGCGACTGCCGGGAGACGAGTTCGCGCTGATGGTGGCCGGCGTCGATGCCCGGGACGCCACCGAGGTCCTGGTGCGGGCAGTCCTGACGCAGCTGCGTCTGCCCTGTCGCGTCGAGGATATGGATTGCTTCCTGTCGGCGTCTGCCGGACTGGCGGCGTTTCCCGTCCACGCCGATCGGGCCGAATTTCTGCTCTCGCGGGCGGACTGGGCCGTCCGGCTTGCGAAGGCCCGTGGCCGCAACGACTTCGCCTGGTGTGAGCTCGCGCCTGATGACGGTGGCCGGGCGCGCATCCGGATGCAGAGCGATCTCTACCGTGCGGTCGAGCGTGGTGAGTTCGAGGTCCATTACCAGCCCTGGGTCGACCTGGTCAGCGCCCGTGTCACCGGGCTGGAGGCCCTGGTGCGGTGGCGGCGTGGCGGCACCCTGGTGCCCCCGGGCGAGTTCATTCCCCTCGCCGAGGATACCGGGCTGATCGTGCCGATCGGCGAACAGGTGTTGCAGCAGGCCGCCCATGATCTGGCCGCCTGGCGGTCCGCCGGCCTCGGGCTTGACCGCGTGGCCGTCAACATGCCCACCCAGCACTTCGAGCGCGAGTCGCTGCTCGACACGATGCGCACGGTGCTCGATCGCAACCGGCTCGCCGCCGGCGCCATCGAACTCGAGCTCACCGAGACCGCCATGGTCCGCGATTTCGATCGCACGCTGCCGAGGATGCACGCGCTGATCGCGGCCGGCGTCCGGCTCGCGATCGACGACTTCGGCACCGGGTACTCGTCGCTGGCCTACCTCACCCGACTGCCGATCGCCAAGCTCAAGGTCGATCGCGCCTTCGTCAGCCAGTTGGGCATCTCCCGCGAGGGCGAGGCGGTGTGTCGCGCCATCGTCGCGCTCGGGCGCTCGCTCGGCGTGCAGGTGCTCGCCGAAGGGGTCGAGACCGTCGAACAGATGCGCGCCTTGCACGCACTGGGCTGCGTGACCCTGCAGGGTTTCCTGTTCGCCAGGCCCGTTCCCGCCGATCAGGTGCCCGCGGTGATCACAGCGGCCGAAACCCGGGCTCGCGCCGAAATCTCGCTCCTGTCGGCCATGCGACGGCCCGCCTCGCCTGGGTTTCGCTCGGGCCCGGCGTGGAGAACCGCCATGGCGATGCGACGCCGGGCAAACTCGTCATCGCTGCGCATGAGACTCAAGGGCGCCGAAAAGGGCTGACCGGCTGCCGCGGATGGGGTCAGCCCTGTCCCAGCGCGTCCACCGCCCGCTCGAAACCGCCGATCACCTCGTCGACATCGGCCGGCCCCATCGCGCTCGATACGCACGACAGCCCGCGGCTGGAGATGATGACGCCGGCGCACAGCAGCTCGCGGTGCAGGCGGTCCATCCAGGCCATGGTGGGTGCGTCCTGCGGGACATCGCGGTAGTTGCGGATCGGCTGGTCGGTGGGCACGACCTGGAACAGGGAGCCCTCGCCGGTGGCGCTTGCCGCCAGACCGGCCGCCCGGAATACCGCGTTGATCCCGTCGCGCACGCGCCGGCCCATCGCGTCGAGGTGCGCGTAGACCTCGGGCGTGAGCTTGCGCAGCGTGGCCAGACCCGCCGCGGCCGACAGCGGATTGCCGCTGTGGGTGCCGCCAGACATCACGCGTCGCCCGCCCGCCGCCGGGTCGAGCAGGCCCATGATGTCCGCGCGCCCGCCCACCACCCCGATCGGCAGGCCGCCGCCGACAACCTTGCCGAAGGTCGAGAGATCGGGGACGAGGCCATAGCGACCCTGCGCGCCGGCGGGGCCCACGCGGTAGGCGATCACCTCATCCGCGATCAGCACGATGCCGTGGCGCGACGTGATCTCGCGCAGGAAGGGGAGGAAACCCGGCGCGGGCAGGGCCATGCCCGAACGGTTGGACAGCGGCTCCCACAGCACGGCGGCGAGACTGCTGCCGTGCTCGGCCAGCAGCCGCTCGACGCCCTCGGGATCGTTGAAGGGCAGCACCAGCACCTCGTCGCTCACCGCTGGCGACAGGCCTCGCGAGCTCGGCACGCTGGCCGGCGAGGACGCGTCGCCCCAGTTGGCCGGCGACGAGGTGAAGCTCACCTGCACGTAGTCGTAGTAGCCGTGGTAGCCGCCCTCGAATTTGGCGATGCGCGTGCGGCCGGTGTGGGCGCGCGCGAGCTTGATGGCCATCATCACCGCCTCGGTGCCGGAGCTTCGGAAGTGCACCTGCTCGACCGAGGGTACCCGCTCGGCGAGCAGGGCAGCCAGCTCGACCTCGGGCTGGGCGGGCTCCGAAAAGCTCACGCCGCGCCCGACCTGCGCGACGATGGCGGCGGTCACGTCGGGGTCGGCGTGGCCGTGCACGAGCGCGGTCATGTTGTTGAGGCAGTCGATCCGGGTATCGCCGTCGACATCGGTGAGGCGGCAGCCGGTGCCCGACCGGGCGTAGATCGGCCGCGGCCGGAAGTAGTAGTGCAGGCGTGACGTGGCGCCGGGAATGAGGCGCTCGGCCTGCGCGTGCAACTGTGCCGTGCGCGAGTCGGGGTCGAGGAACCGGTCAGTGCGGACAAGGGGAAGCGTGGGCTGGTTCATGGCGTCTCCTCCTGTGGGGCAAGGGCGCGGCGCGCCTGCGGGTGCGGGGGCGGAGAGGAGTGGGAGTCGAACCCACCCGGCAGCGCGTGGCGCCGCCCACCGGGTTTGAAGCCCGGCCGACCCACCAGGATCGTTTCCCCTCCAGGGATCTGCGTGTCCCAGCCACATGGTGCCTGATCACGGGCTCCTCGGGCGCATCGGATCGCCGCCGCGGTTCCAGGGCCTGCGCTTGCGAACCCGACGAGACGACAGCATGCCGCGCCCCTCGGCCGCGCCGCCCATTTCCCCATGGTCAGCTCCGACGGGCCGCCCGACGACCGCAATCGCGCGCGCATCACCGGCACCGACGGCGGCGAGCGCATCGACCCGCTTGGGCGTTCCTGGGCGGTCTGAACGGGTGAGGGGCCCCGAGGGCAGGCAAGGCAACGGCATGGCGCTGGTGATGCCCGCGACGCCTCGGGCTGCCGGGACACACAGGCGGTGCGCGGCGAAGGCGCGAACGCCCGTCAGGCCGCGGCCGGCAGCACGACGTCGAAGCGGATCAGCTCGACCCCGTCGGGCGTGCCGGCCCCCGGCAGGTCCGCGCTACCCGTGGCCGCAGCCAGCCTGCGCATCGCCCCAGACCGCATCAGTTCGGCGTGGTCCCCGTACGCGACGGGGGCGCGCCCTGCCACCACCTTGTCCAAGTCTGCCTGCGTGACGAGGACATCGCGCTCTCCGGAACGCACCGCAACGTGAATGTGGGGCACGAAGGTCCAGGGCAGGAAGCCGAACAGCGTCCGCCTGTAGCCACCCGGGCGGATGGTGCGGAAGGCATACCAGCCATCGGCATCGACCTCCGACTGCCCATGGCCGCGGAACGCGGGATCGGGTCGCCCGTGGCCGGGGGTCTCGCCCGGGTGGTAGTCGTAGCGCCCCGTGGCATTCGCCTGCCAGACCTGCAGGTTCAACCCGGCCCGGGGCCGGCCGGCCGTGTCGATGAGGCGGCCTGCGAGGATCAGCGGCTTGCCGGCAGAGACGGCGTCGCGCGAGCGCATCAGGTCGACGCCCCCCCAGGTCGTTGACGCGAGGGGACGGTACGGACCCTCGAAGTCGCTGGGGGTCGGACGCAGTTGCTGTGCGCCCGAAGGCCGCGAGGTCAGCAGGCTGCCCGCGCCCAGGGCCGAGGCAGCCGCTGCCAGCAGCGTGGTGTGAAAGCGGCGGCGCGGGGGTGACGGCAAGGAAGTGCGTTGATCGGAAGCGCTCATCGGGATCTCCTGGGCATGCGGGTTGGATTCGTTTGCGGCCATCGCGGCAGCCGGAATCCATGATGCGAGCAATTGCTCATGACGCATACTCGCATTCCGCACCCGGGAGCTCGCCATGCGCCGCATCGATCTGCACCCCAGGAAATCGCCACGCCAGGCCCGTTCGGCCGACACGGTCGAGACGATCCTCGCCGCGGCCACTCGCGTTCTGGAGCGCGAATCGCTGGCCGGCTTCAACACCAACCGCGTGGCCGAGGTGGCCGGCGTCAGCGTCGGCTCGCTCTATCAGTATTTCCCCAACAAGTCGGCGCTGATCGCGGCCCTGATCGACCGCCAGCAGTCGGCGCTCGCGCAGTCGATCGAGGCCTGCGTGGCCGCACACGAGGGGCGCTCGCTGCTCGACGCTTTGTCCGCGCTGGCCGACCTGGGCGTCGAGCAGCAGTACCGGCGCCCGCTGCTGTCGGCCGCGCTGGACCACGAGGAGACACGCCTGCCGCTGGAAAAGCGCTTGCGCGAATCGGAGCAGCGCATCGGCGCGGCCGTGATGTCGCTGCTGCATCGGCATGAGCAGGAACTGGCCGCATCGCCGACACCAGGCGATGTGCAGGACATCTTCGTCATCGCCAAGGCACTGATCGAAGCCGATGCGATGGCGGGACGGGCGCCGTCGCCCGACCTGCGCGACCGGGTCGTGCGGGCCCTGTGGGGCTACCTGAAGGTGAAGGTTCCGCAGCGCTGAGGCCCGCGACGCCGCGCGGCGCTCTGACCAGCTCGGCCTGCCGATTCAGTGCGACAGATCAGGGTGGCGCGAGCGGTGGTTCCGCCGAGGGCAGCGGTCGCGGCACGAAAGCACGGAACGATTGTGATGTGCCGGTGTCAAAGCAGGCTTTCATGCCGCGCAGCCTCGGTGTCGGCCCGGTACCCCATGGCGTGGCGTACGGCTGCAGCGTGCCGTTCCGGGGCACCGGCATCGCGAGCGCCGGAGTGTCGAGCCGCGGGTGATCGAAGCCCACGCCAACCAGCGTGCCGGTCGACAGGAGGACCGGCGGCGCGTCGGGCGGCAGTGCATCCAGGTCTGCCACCAGCGCCGTTCGCTGCTTCCTGGACGCCCAGAAACACAGCAGACCAGCGACCAGGCTGGGCTACATCGTTGTTGGTGGCCAAGGGCGGAATCGAACCACCGACACGCGGATTTTCAGTCCTAGCGTGAAAGTGTTTGCATGCGTTGAATGCAATTCATACAATTCATGTAAATCAACAAGTTAGGCTATAACTGCTGGCGAAACATACAGACGGCGCGTTGATGAAGATTCACCAAAATGCCGGTCAGCTGGCTACATGGTGGCTACATGACGGGGTGAGCGATGGCAAGACGCAAGGCAGACGCACCGATTGACCTGGCACAGCCGCATGCGCTGACGGCTGGCTTGATTGCCGCCCTGCGCTGCCCGGAGGGCAAGGGACAAGCGTTCCTGCGCGATGCCGTGACGAAGGGGCTACGGGTGCGCGTGACCGCTGCCGGGGCTAAGTCCTACGTGTTTGAGTCGAAGGTGAACGGCAAGACACTGCGGCAGACCATCGGCAACCCGGACGCTTGGACCATCGAAGCCGCACGAGTTGAAGTAAACCGCCTGCGGGTGCTGGTGGACCAGAAGACCGACCCGCGCGACCTTGAGCGCCAGCGGGCCGAAGCCGCCGCGCTGGCGCGGGCTGAAGCCCAAGCGAGGGCCGAAGCCGAAACGCAAGCGCAAGCCGCGCGGGCGCTGACCGTTGGCGCAGCCTGGGCGCGCTACATCGCCGAGCGCCGCCCGCATTGGGGTGAGCGCAGCTATGCCGACCATCTGAGCATGACCCAGGAAGGCGGCAAGGCCCGCAAGCGCCTGGCCGGCGTGGCGACCAAGCCCGGTCCGCTGGCGCCCATCATGGCAATGCGGCTGGTGGACCTCGACGCAAAGGCCGTGGAGGAGTGGGCCATCGAAGAGGCCAAGACCCGTCCCGCGCGGGTGCGGCTGGCGCTGCGCCTGCTGAAAGCGTTCCTGCGCTGGGCCGCTGCCGAGTCCGACCTATCCGACAAGGTGGAACCCGCCGCCGCCAGCGCGAAGAAGGCCCGCGAGGCTGCCGGGAAGGCGAAGCCCAAGGATGATGTTCTAGAGCGCGGGCAACTGTCGGCATGGTTCGGTGCTGTCGTTGGCATCCGGAACGCTGTGACGGCTGCCTATCTACAGACGCTGCTGCTGACCGGTGCGCGGCCCGGCGAAGTGCTGGCGCTGCGCTGGGCAGACGTGAACACGCAATGGATGAGCGTGACCATTCGGGACAAGGTGGAAGGCGAACGGCAAATCCCACTGACGCCCTATGTCTGGAGCCTGCTGGCTGCGCTGCCGCGCCGCAATGAATGGGTGTTCTCAAGCACCCGGGCTATCAGCCTCGACCCGAAGCACATCGAGCGCCGCGAGCGCTACCACGCTGCCCGGGGAACCGTTGCCCCAGTCGGTGACACCGCCCAGTTGAGCGAGTCCGGCCGGCTGATGGACCCTGACACCGCGCATCGGCAAGCCTGCCTAGCCGCGAACCTCGACGGGCTGACGCTGCACGGCCTGCGCCGCAGCTTTGCCAGCCTGACGGAATGGCTGGAGGTGCCGGCCGGCGTGGTGGCGCAGATTCAGGGGCACAAGCCCAGCGCGACCGCAGAGAAGCATTACAAGCGCCGTCCCCTCGACCTGCTGCGCGTGCATCACGAGCGCATCGAAGCGTGGATTCTTGAACAGGCCGGGGTGCGGTTAGACGCGAAGGCCGCGCCCGCTGCTGGGTTGCGGGTGGTCGCCTGACGGCATCTTGAGTTCTGCCCCAGCTAGGCCCGGTCGCAAGCCGGGCTGAACGCCGCGACCCCCCGAAGCGGCCCGCTGGGGCACCCAGCAATCGGGGTGCATCGGGGGATGCATGATTACCTGGAAACTATGGACAAGCATGCCGACGGTTGCTCTTTGGCAAGCCGTGGCGCTGGTGCTGGACATCGACCCGCTAAGCCTTGAGCGCCAAACCGATAAGGGGATGGCAGGGCATGGACCTTGGCCGTCCTTCAGGGCGCGGAGTTTCCCGAGCAAGGCAAAGCGAGTGGACTTCGACCGCGCGATTAGCCTTGCCGAACTAGCCGCGAACTTCGGCGGGCCGATTCGCCTTGAAGTTGGCGGGTATCCAATTGTGCGGAATAAGC
>JBIKWU010000143.1:0-9513 GCA_044356115.1 Burkholderiaceae bacterium | reverse complement strand
GCCTGGTCCCGAAGGACTGCCTCTACACCAACTCCACCGCCCATTCGGTCGCCCAGCCCGAGGTCTATCAGTCGCTGGTTCGGCGCTACGGCGAGGGCTGGACGCACATGCACCACTACTGCAATGCGCTGCGCCAGTTCATCGAGTACAACCGCTTCGGCACCACCCTGCCCCGGCGTAACGAGCTGTCCTGGCGGATCATCGGCGAACTCGACTACGTGATCCGCTGGGCGCCCACCGACTTCGCGCTGCTGCCGATGGTGATGCTCAAGCGGGTCGAGTACCTGATGCACTTCGGCCGGGCGCGCGAAGGCATCGAGGGCCTGAATGACATGATCGAGATGTTCCCGAAGCAGGCCGAGGCGCATGCGCGGCTGGCCTGGTACCTGCGCCGCGCGGGCCGTCAGGCCGAGGCCGAGGCCGTGCTCAGCCGGGCACGCGGCGTGGTGGCCGACCCCGCCGAGCTCGACGCCGCGGTGCAGCGACTGGCCGGCCTGAACTGATCGATGAGCCAGGCCCGCCGCTCGGTGTCGCTGAGCCTCGCCGACGGCGCGCTCAGCCTCGTGCTGCAGTTCGCCGCCACGCTGGTGGTGGCCCGACTGGTCGCACCGGCCGACATCGGCGTATTCACCCTGGCGGCGCTGGTGCTGGCGATCGCCGGTCGTCTGCGCGACTTCGGCATCGGCGAGTACCTGGTGCAGGCGGCCGATGACGCACCGGCACGCGTGCGCGCGGCGCTGGGCCTGAACCTGCTGGTGTCCTGGCTGCTGGCGGCCCTGGTCTTCGCGGGCGCGGGCCTGATCGGCGAGCTCTACCGCGACCCGCGGGTGACCGAGGCCATCCGCTGGATGGCCGTGAACCTGCTGGTGGTGCCCTTCGGCGCGGTGTGCCTGGCGAGCGCGCAGCGGCGCATCGACTTCCGCCCGATGTTCATCGCCAGCCTGCTCTCGAACCTCACGCACTTCGCGGTGGCGGTGGGCGGCGCGATGGCCGGGCTGGGCTTTCGCAGCCTGGTCTTCGCCTCGATCGCCGGCGTGGTCGTGTCGGTAGGCGTGGCGGTGCTCGGTCGCCCGGCCGGCATGAGCCTCGTGCCCGCCACCGGCGGCTGGCGCGAGATGGCCGGCTTCGGCGGGCATCTTGCCGGCCTCTCCGTGCTCACCCAGGCCGGCCGCTCGCTCAACGAACTCGCGATCGGCCGCGTGCTGGGCGTGGAGCCGACCGCGCTCTACAGCCGGGCCCAGGGCCTGGTCGAGATGCTGAGCGGGCTCGCCTCGCGGGTCGTCTCGCCGCTCGCGCTCGCGCTCTATGCCGCCGATGCGCGCCAGGGCGATCCGCAGGCCGCGCGATTCCTGCAGGTGCAGTCGCTGCTCACCGGCGTGGCCTGGCCCTTCCTGTTCGCGCTGGCGGTGCTGGCCGAGCCGGTGGTGGCGCTGCTCTACGGCCCGGTGTGGCACGCGTCTGCCGCGCTGCTGCCGGTGCTGTGCCTGGCGGCCGGGCTGGAGCTGGCCTGCTCCTCCTGGCAGGACCTCCTGGTCTCGCGCGGCGCGGTCGCGCAGGCCCACCGGCTGCAGGCGGCCGCCCAGCTGCTGCGCCTGCCCGGGCTGGCCCTGATCGGTCCCTGGGGTCTGGCCGGCGCGGCCTGGGGGGCGCTGCTCTCATCCCTTCTCGTGAGCGCGCTCGCCATGCGGGCGGTGTCGCGACACGCGGGCATCGGCGCGGGCGACTGGCTGCGCGCGCTGCGGCCAAGCCTCATCACCGGCCTGTGCTGCCTGGCCCTGGCCTGGCCAGTGCTGCTCGCGGTCCGCGCGCAGGCCCTGGGCGGACCGGGCTGGCTCGCGCTGGCCGCGCCGGTGCTGGCCCTGGGCTGGCTGCTCGCCTTGCGCCTGGCCGACCATCCGCTGTGGCCCCATGCCCAGGCGCTGTGGCTGCGGCGCGGCGCCGGCCCGGGCATCTCCGGAGGCCCGGCATGAACGCGCCGCAGGTGTCGGTGGTGGTGCCGCTGCATCAGGGCCGCCCGTTCATCGCGCAGACCCTGCGCTCGCTGCTCGCGCAGGGCCTCGCGGCGATCGAGGTGCTGGTGATCGATGACGGCTCGAGCGACGGCGGCGATGCGCTGTGCGCGGCGATCGATGACCCGAGGGTCCGGCTGGTGCGTCAGGCCCGTCAGGGCGTGGCCGCAGCCCGCAATCACGGCATGCGCCTGGCCCGCGGGGCCTTCATCGCCTTCTGTGACCAGGACGATGTCTGGCACCCGCACAAGCTCGAACGCCAGCTCGCCGCGCTGGCGCGCGCCCCCGACACCGGTCTGTGCTGCACCGGCTATCGCTTCTGGCACCCCGACGCCGACGGGGGGCACGCCGATCCGGCCGATCTGCTGGTCGACGACGCCCAGGCGCGGCTCGACCCCGCGCTCTCGGGCTGGGTGTACCACCAGATGCTGCTGGAATCCTGCGTGCTCACCAGCAGCGCGCTGATCCGACGCGACCTCGCCGCGGCACTGGGCGACTGGGACACTCGCCTCGAGTATGGCGAAGACTGGGACTACTGGCTGCGCGCCTCGCGGCTGACCCGCTTCGCGTTCCTGGCCGCACCGATGGTGGCCTACCGCCAGAGCGCGCGGCAGGGCTCGCGCCAGCCCCGCGCCGAGAACTGGTCCGAGCGGGTGCTGCAGCAGGCGATCGCACGCTGGGGCATGAGCGGCCCCGACGGCCGCCGACCTGACCCGCGGGTCTTTCGCCGGCGCCGGGCGATCGATTGGCAGGGCCATGGCGCCCAGCACCTGCAGGCCGGCAACCGCTCGGTGGCCCTGCGCGCCTTGTGGCGCGCGGTACGTCTCGACCCCGCCAATCGCACCCACTGGCAACTGATCGCCCGCGCCTGCCTGCCGGTGCCCGCGCGCAAGCCCGGCCGCGGATTCCTGCCGACCCGAAAGACGCCATGACCGGACCCGCCCGCGACACCATCGCCGTCATCACCCCCTTCTTCCAGCGGAGACCGGGGCTGCTTGCCAAGGCGCTGCGCTCGGCCTTCGAGCAGACGGTGGGCGATCGGGTGCTGCCGATCGTGGTCGATGATGGCTCACCCGTGCCGGCGCGGGAAGACATCGCCACCCTGCCCGAGGCCTGGCGGGACCGGGTGGTGCTGATCACGCAGCCCAATGGCGGCGCCGGCGCGGCACGCAACCGCGGTCTGGACCACGTGCCGCCCGGCACCCGGCATGTGGCCTTCCTCGACTCCGACGACACCTGGCGCCCGGCGCACCTGGCGCGCGCGGAGCGCGCGCTCGGCGAGGCGCATGACGCCTACTTCGCCGACTGGTGGTCGTTCAACCATCCCGACCAGAGCAACTTCACCCGCATCGGATCGCTGCGCGCGGCCGAGCACGACCCGCTGCCCGGCCTCGACGGCGCCTACACGCTCGGCATGAGCCCGCTCGAGCACATCCTGCGCGACGGCGGCGGGGTGATCCAGACCTCCACCGTGGTCTACCGTCACGACCGGCATCCCGCGCTGCGGTTCCGCGAAGAGTTCTACAACGGCCAGGACTTCTTCTTCTGGATGGACCTCGGCGAGCGCGGCGCGCCCTTCGTGTTCTCCACCGAGGCCGACGCCGACAACGGCGAGGGCATCAACATCTACCAGGGCGCGGGCTGGGGCACCGAGCGCTCGCTGCAGCGCCTGCGCAACGAGCTCTTCGTCTGGACCTCCGTGCGCCGCTTCTACCGGCTCACCGAGAGCCAGCGCGCCAACAACCGTCGCACCATCCGCCACCTGCAGCAGGCCGTGGTGCGCGACCTGCTTCACCGCCTGCGCCGGCGCAAGCCGATCGATGGCCGGCTGCTGCGCGACATCGTGCGATTCGATCCGGCCATCCTGGCGGTGGCGCCCTGGGTGCCCTTCAGGCTGCTGGCCGGCAAGGGGGGCGGGTGAGTCTCTCGGTGCTCCTGCCGCACGCGCTGGCCAGCAACATCTACGTGCGGGAATTCGCCCGCGCCTACCAGCGGCTGGGCTTCGCGGTCGACGACCGTCCGGCCGCGCTGCTCGACGCCGGCGCGCCCGCGCGTGCCGATCTCGTCCACCTGCACTGGCCCGAGGAGCTCTACCGCTGGAGCGGCGAGGGCCCGCCGGCGCAGCGCGCCGAGCACCTGCTGCGCCAGCTCGATGCCCTGAAGGCCGCCGGCGCGCGGCTGGCCTGGACCGTGCACAACCTCGCACCGCACGACCATCCCGACAACCCGCTCGACCAGCGGGTGTACCAGGCGGTGATCGACCGCGCCGACCTGATCGTTCATCACTGCGAATGCTCGCGCACGCTGCTCGCGCAGCGCTACCAGGTCGGCGACACCGCGCAACTGGTGGCCCCGCACGGGCACTTCGGCGCCTACCCCGCGGGCGGCGATCGCGCGGCCACCCGGCGCCGCCTGGGCATCGCCGAGGACCGCGTGCTGTTCCTGCACTTCGGCCAGGTGCGCGGCTACAAGGGTCTGGACCTCCTGCTCGAGGGCTTTCGCGCCGCGCGGGTGCCGCGCCGCCACCTGCTGATCGCCGGCAGCTATGCCATCGCCCCGGGCAGCCAGTCGCTCGCCGAGCGGCTGCGGCTCGCCTGGGTCAAGCGCTTCTCGCCGCGCATCCGCTGCGAGTTCCGGCACGTGCCCGATGCCGAGATCGGCAGCCTGATGGCCGCCGCCGATGCCGTCGTGCTCGCGCACCGCGCGGTGCTCAACTCCGGGGTCGCGGTGCTGGGCATGAGCTTCGGCAAGCTGGTGGTCGGCCCCGACACCGGCTGTCTGGGCGAGGTGCTGGGCGCCGGGGTCAACGAGACCTATCTCGCCAATGACGCGACCGCGCTGGCCCGCGCCCTGGAGCGCGCCGCCGACCCGGCGCGGATCGCCGCGGCGCACCGGAACGCCGCCGTGGCCCGCCGCTGGGACTGGGACGCCAACGCCCGCGCGATCGTCGCGGGAGCGGGGCTGGCATGAAGGGCGTGCCGCGCGCGACGCTGTTCTCGGTGGGCGAGCGCGTGCTCGCCTTCGCGCTGCAGTTCGGCGCCACCGTGATCATCGCGCGGCTGCTCGCGCCGGCCGAGATCGGCGTGTTCTCGCTCGCCGCGAGCCTGGTGGCGATCGGTCATGTGTTCCGGCAGTTCGGCGTGGGCGACTTCCTGGTGCAGGAGCGCGCGCTCGACCGTGAGCTGCTGCGCGCGGCCTACGGCATGACGCTCGCGGTCTCGTGGACGATCGCGGCGCTGCTGCTCGCGGGCGCCACACCGCTGGCCGCGCTCTATCGCGAGCCTGCGGTCGCGCAGGTGCTGCAGGTGATGGCGCTCAGCTTCCTGCTCATGCCGATCGGCTCGATCTGCTCGACCATGCTGGTGCGCGAGCTCTCCTTCGGCCGGCTGGCGGCGGTGCAGGCCGCGAGCACCGCGGTAGCCGCGGCCACCAGCGTGGGGCTGGCCTGGGCGGGATGGTCTTCGCTCAGCCTGGCCTGGGGGGCGGTGGCCGGCAACGCGGTCACCCTGGTGCTGTTCGCCGTGCTGCGCCCGGCCGAGTTCTTCATGCGGCCGCGGCTGGGCGAGTTGCGCCGCATCCTGCGCTTCGGCACGCCCATGACCGGCAGCTACCTCTTCGAGCAGATCGCCTCGCGGGTGCCCGACCTGCTCATGCCGCGCAGCCTGGGCTTCGAGGCGCTGGGCCTGTTCAGTCGCGGCCAGAGCCTCGCGCTCAATGCCCACGATGTGCTGGTCACCGGTTTCGTGCGGGTGGCCCGACCGGTGTTCGCGGCCGGCGTGCGCGAACCGGCCGCGTTGCGCGACACCTACCTGAGCTTTCTCGCGCGGCTGGCCGCGCCGCCGCTGGCGGCCTTCCTGTTCATGGCGATCTTCGCCGAGCCGCTGGTGCGGGTGCTGTTCGGCGCCACCTGGCTGCCCGCCGCGCCGGTGCTGACGATCTCGGCGCTGAGCCTCGCGATCGCCGTCCCCTGGTATCTCGCGCCCGGCCTGCTGATCGGCACCGGCCGGGCCGGCCCGATGCTGCGGGTGGCGCTCGTGCGCCTGCTTGGCGCGGGCGTGGCCGTCGCGGT
This sequence comes from Burkholderiaceae bacterium, assembly GCA_044356115.1. Classification (GTDB taxonomy): domain Bacteria; phylum Pseudomonadota; class Gammaproteobacteria; order Burkholderiales; family Burkholderiaceae_E; genus Quisquiliibacterium. Next base: position 3,435 of record JBIKWU010000143.1, on the reverse strand, counting down.
GGGGGTTCGGTTCGGACTGCTGGCCACGGCCCTGCTGCTCGCGCTCGCCAGCCTGCTGCACCTGACCGCCTACCAGCGCGCGCTGCATGCGGCCACCGGCATCCGACTGGCCGATCTCGCACAAGCCTGCGCGTCGTCGCTGCGCGTGGTCGGGCCGGCGCTCGCCGTGGCCGCGCTGGCCCGGCTGATGCCGGCCGACACCGCCTGGCAGGCGCTGCTGTCGGTGAGCACCGGCCTCGGCCTGCTCGCCGGCGTGGGCATCGTGCTGGCGGTGCTCACCCGTCACCCGCTGGCACTGGCGCTCGGTCGGCTCGGCGGCCCGCGCCAGCCGGCGGCAAGCCGCTGAGCGCGCCATGCCCAGCCTGACCATCGGCGTGCCCGCCTACAACAACGCCCGCACCCTGGCGCAGGCGGTGAACTCGCTGCTCGCGCAGGACCATGCTGACCTGCGCGTGCTGATCTCCGACGACGGCTCGCGCGATGACACCGAGGCGGTGGGCCGGGCACTCGCCGCGGCCGACAGCCGGGTGCGCTACCACCGCCAGCCGGTGAACCTGCGCTACGCGAACTTCGGCTGGCTGCTGGACCAGGCCGACACCGAGTTCTTCATGTGGGCCGCCGGCGACGACCGCTGGTTGCCCGGCTTCGTCAGCGCCTGCCTGAGCGAATTGCGCGCCCACCCCGGTCTGGCCGGGGCGGTGAGCCGCGTGGCCTTCGAGCGCGACGGCGAGCCGATCGGCCTGGCCAGCGGCACCGCCGCCCTCACCGGCACGCCGGCGGCCAACCTGCGGCGCTTCTTCGCCGCGCCCGGCGACAACAGCCGCATGTACGGGGTGTTCCGCACCGCGATCGCCAGGCGGGCCTTTCCGCCGCGCACCTTCCACGCCTGGGACTGGGGCTTCTCGTCGGCCACGCTGTGCGAGGGCGGTCACGCCGAGATCCCGGCGGTGCTGATGGTGCGCGACAAGACCCCGTCGGGCCGCTATGTGGAGATGGTCCGCGAGGACGCCGGCTCACGCCTGGACCGGCTGCTGCCCGTGGGCGCGATGAGCCGCTGGCTGCTCTCGCTGCCGGGCTTTCCGCGCGAACCGTCGGTGCGGTCAGCGCTGCTCGCGCTCAATCTCGAGAAGCATCTGGAATACAGCGCGCGATTCCACCCCGGCTGGGCGCGCCTGGCCCGCCCGGTACTCGGCCGCGCGCAGACCCGGCTGCGCGCCTGACCCGCTCGGACCGCGCGCCTGACCCGCACAGCGCGCGCCCGATCGGTCCGGACTGCGCGCCGGATCAGTCGAGCGGGCAGTTGGCCGACTGCAGGCGCAGGGGCCGCGCCGGGCCGACCATGCCCGGGGGCAGCGGCTCCCGGTCGAAACGAGCCTCGCAGCCATTGCCGAAGCGCACCCGCCGCTCGTGCAGGTCGATGCCCTCCAGCGAGGCGATCACCCGGGCGTGCGCCTTCACGAAGGCGACCAGCGCATCGAGATCCTTCGCGTTCTGGTGCTGGGGGGGCAGCGCCGCGAGCGCCGGTCCGGCCGCCATCAGCAGGCCGCAGAGCAGGCTGGCAAGCATCGCGTCACGGCAGACCTTCATGCGTCATCTCCTTCCCCGTCGGCCCGGCGGCGCAGCAGGAAGCAGGCCTGATCGCCTTCGAGCGCGGCATTCAGCTGCTCGGCCTGCGCCGCCCACGCGCGCACCTGCGCCGGCGAGAAGGGCGAGGCGAGCGGATCGCGCTGCCAGGACCGCGGCGAATTCAGCGCGATGCCGAGACGATACTGCTCGCTGCCCCAGAACTGGAAGGCGCCGGAATCGCAGCGCACCGACAACGGCTCGAAGCCGGCGCCGGCAGCGGCGCGCAGGAAGGCCTCGCGCGGGAAGAGGAAACGGTGGCGCGGCGCATCGAGCTGGACCCAGTCCTCGCGGTAGCGCCGCCAGGCCTCGCCCAGCACCGGGATGCGCACCAGCAGGCGACCGCCCGGGGCGAGCAGACGATGCGCCGCGCGCAGCGCCGTCATCGGCTCGGGCATGTGTTCGAGCGAGTGGTGGAACATCACCAGGTCGAAGCGGCCTGTCACGGCGGACAGTTCGCCACGCCGGATGAACACGCCGCCGGGATGATGAATGTCGCCCGCCACGAAGGCATCGACGCCCTCCAGCCGCTCGAAGCCGTACGAGGCGAGTTGCAGCAGGTGGGCGCCCGCGCCGCAGCCGACATCGAGCACGCGGGCATCGCGACGCAGGCCCAGGCGGGCACCCTCGCCCTCCAGCCAGGCCGGGAAGTCCTGGGTCAGCCAGGGCCGCCAGCGGCGCGCGAGCCGTGCGGCCGCGCCGCCGCGAAGCAGCGCCGCGCCCACCCAGCGTCGGGCCAGCCGGGTTCGCCACGGCTCGGCGGCGATGCGCGCGGCGAGCGTGTCGACCTCGTAGGAGTAGTAGCCCGACGGGTAGTAGCGTTCGAAGGACGCGGGCGGGTCGAGGAGTTGCACCGTGCCGCAGTCGGCGCAGGCTGCATAGTGGAAGGCATCGCCCAGGCCCAGATGCTGCTCGCGCGCGGTGAAGGTCTCGGCCATCGGCCCCGCGCAGATGCCGCAGGTCGCGAGGAAGGGCTCAGCGGGGACCATGAGCCCTCCGGGTCATGCCCACCGGCATGGCGGTGGCCGGCGAGCGCGCGCCCGATGGCCGGGCCGCCGCCGCGGTGCCACGCGCACCCACGCGCGTGGCCCGTGGACCCGCCGGCACCCCGGCCCCTGCCTGGGGATCGACGGCCGGCGGCGCCGGCGCGCCCACCGGCAAGGCGGCCAGCGCGAAGGCCACTGCCGCGAGGTAGAACGGGAAGTCCCAGTAGCCGATGTTCACGAAGGCGCCGCCGACCAGGAAACCCGCGAGCGAGACCTGGATCATCGAGGCGAGCGCGACCCGGGCGCCGCCCGCCGGGTCGGCGCGATGACGCCGTATCGCGGCGCGCAGAGCGAGCCAGACGCCGCCCCAGAAGGCGAGGAACAGCACGAGCCCCGGCCAGCCGTGCTCGCCCAGCGCCTGGAAGTAGATGCTGTGCGCGCTCTTCACGTCGGTGGGATCGGGCGAGAAGGCCGCGAAGGCGCGCACCCCGGCGTAGTCGAAGCCCCCGCCGGTCAGGCGCGCATCGGCGATCCGCAGCGCGGTCTGCCAGGCGTTGAAGCGCCCGTAGGCGGACTTGTCGCGCTCGTAGTTGCCGATGCTGGCCATCCGGTCCCAGAAGTGCTCCGGCATGAGCATCGCCGCGAGCACCGCGCCGATCAGGAACAGCACCGCGAACGCCGCCTTGCGCTCGCTCTTGACGATCAGCAGCAGGCCCATGGCCACCAGCGCCAGCAGTGCGCCGCGGGAGTGGGTGCCGAGGATGGCCACGATCACCAGGGCGATCGCGGCGGCCAGTCCTGCGCGCATCCACGCCGCCGGGTAGAC
>JBIKWU010000142.1:0-9515 GCA_044356115.1 Burkholderiaceae bacterium | reverse complement strand
AGATCGAGCCGGGCATCGAGGGCCTGGTGCACGTGTCCGAGATGGACTGGACCAACAAGAACGTCAACCCCGGCAAGGTGGTCTCGCTCAACGACGAGGTCGAGGTCATGGTGCTCGAGATCGACGAGGACCGTCGTCGCATCTCGCTGGGCATGAAGCAGTGCAAGCCCAACCCCTGGGAAGAGTTCTCCGACAACCATCGCAAGAACGACAAGGTCCGCGGCACCATCAAGTCGATCACCGACTTCGGCGTGTTCATCGGCCTGCCTGGCGGCATCGATGGCCTGGTCCACCTGTCCGACCTCTCCTGGAACAAGTCGGGCGAGGAGGCGGTGCGCGAGTTCAAGAAGGGCGACGAGGTCGAGGCCGTGGTGCTGGCCATCGACACCGAGCGCGAGCGCATCTCCCTGGGCATCAAGCAGCTCGAGGGCGATCCGTTCAACAACTACGCCGGCACGCACGAGAAGGGCAGCGTGGTGCGCGGTCTGGTCAAGAGCGTCGAGCCGCGCGGCGCGGTCATCGACCTGGGCAACGACATCGAGGGCTATCTGCGCGCCTCCGAGCTGTCGCGCGATCGGGTCGAGGATGCCCGCAACCTGCTGAAGGAAGGCGATTCGGTCGAGGCCATGGTCATCAACGTCGACCGCAAAACCCGCTCCATCAGCCTGTCGATCAAGGCCAAGGACAACGTCGAGACCGCCGAGGCGATGCAGCGCATCGCCGCGGAGAGCTCGGCGGTATCGGGCACCACCAATCTCGGTGCCCTGCTGCGCGCCAAGCTCGACAGCCAGAAGGACCAGTGATCGTCGCGGCAGCCTGAGCGATCGCCCCTGCGCCAGCGGCCATGCGTGACGACTTGATCGACGATCGTGGAGACGATGTCCCCACGATGACCAAGTCCGAACTCATCGGCCGGCTGGCGGAGCGCTATCCGCAACTGGTTGCCAAGGACGCCGAGTTCGCGGTCCGCACCATCCTCGATGCCATGGCCCGCACCCTCGCCGAGGGTCGGCGCATCGAGATCCGCGGATTCGGCAGCTTCTCGCTTTCCCATCGCCCGCCGCGCATCGGCCGCAATCCCAAGTCGGGCGAGCGGGTGCTGGTACCCGAGAAGCGCGTGCCGCATTTCAAGCCGGGCAAGGAACTGCGCGAGCGGGTTGACGCCGCCCCGCGCGCGGATTGAGCCATGGGTCCATCGGCCAGCCGGATGAGTCGCCGGCCTGATGCGCCGCCCGCTCCATCCATGAGACGCTCGCGTCTGCCATGAAGCTCATCGCCTGGATCGCCCGTGTGCTGCTGTTTCTCGCCGCACTCGGCTTCGCGCTGTCCAACACCGGCGTGGTCGAGCTGCGCTTCTTCGGCATCGAGGCCGAATGGCGCGCCCCCCTGGTCATCTTCCTGCTCGGCTTCTTCGCGGCCGGCACGGCGCTGGGCATCGCCGGCGTGATACCCACGGTGTTTCGCCAGCGCCGCGAGATCGGCCGCCTGCGCCGCGAGCTTGCCGCCGCCGCCCGGGCGCCGGCCACCGCCGCGCCCGGCCCCGGGCCCGACGCCGCTGACGGCGCGGCCTGAGCGCCATGGAATTCCAGACCTGGTGGCTGCTGGCGGTCCCGCTCTTCTTCGGCCTGGGCTGGTTCGCGGCCCGGCTTGATGCCCGTCAGGCGGCCAGGCCTGCGGGCGACCTGCCCGATGCCTATTTCCGCGGCCTGAACTTCCTGCTCAACGAGCAGCCCGACAAGGCCATCGATGCCTTCCTTGACGGCGTTCGCATCGACCCCGAGACCATCGAACTGCACTTCGCGCTGGGCAGCCTGTTCCGGCGCCGCGGCGAGACCGACCGGGCCATCCGCGTGCACCAGAATCTGGCCGATCGGCCGGGCCTGGGCGCGGCGCAGCGTGAGCACGCGCTGTTCGAGCTCGGTCAGGACTTCCTGCGCGCCGGCCTGCTCGATCGCGCCGAGGACGCGTTCAATCGCCTGGCCGGGTCCGGCTACGCCGCGGCCGCGTTGCGCCATCGCCTGGCCATTGCCCAGATGGTGCGCGACTGGCCTCAGGCGATCGCCCTCGCGCAGCAGATGGGTCAGGAGACCGGCGATGCCGGCGGCGGCCTCGCCCGGGAAATCGCGCAGTTCCACTGCGAGCTGGCCACGCAGGCGATGGCCGGTCAGGCACCCGATCGCCTGGCGGTGGCCGGGCGCGAGATCACGGCCGCGCTGCTGGCTGACCCCGATCACCCTCGCCCCTTGCTGCTGCGCGGCGAGCAGGCCCTGGCCGAGGGTGACGCCGCCGGCGCGATCACCCACTGGTCGCTGCTGTTGCGTCGCCATCCCGCCCACGCCGCGCTGGTGGCCCGAGGCTGGCTGCAGGCCCATGCCGATCTGGGCCGCGCCGCTGATGCCCTGCCGGCGCTCGTGCAGGCGCATCAGGAGCAGCCCGGGCCCGACACGCTGGTCGCGCTGGCCGATGCCATCCAGCAGCAGCAGGGTGCTGCGGCAGCCCTGACCTGGGTCGAGGCCGAGCTGCGGTCGCGGCCCACGCTGCCAGGGCTGGAGAAGCTGCTGGCCCTGCGCAAGGCGCTCGGTGCCGGCGCGGCCGACAGCGACACCGAACTCATCCAGCGCCTGCTCGCGCCGCAGGCCGGCCAGGCACTGCGCCATGTCTGCAGCCACTGCGGGTTCAAGGCCAGGCAGTTCTACTGGCAGTGTCCCGGTTGCAGCCGCTGGGACAGCTATCCGCCGCGTCGCGGACAGGGCCTGGAGCTCGCAAGATGATCAGCTTCGCGTCGGCTCGGGTGCTGGTGGTCGGTGATGTCATGCTCGATCGCTACTGGTTCGGCGAGGTGGCGCGCATCTCGCCCGAGGCCCCGGTGCCCGTGGTGCGGGTCACCCGTCGCGATGAACGCCTGGGCGGCGCGGCCAACGTGGCCCACAACCTCGCCGCCCTTGGCGCGCCGGTCAGTCTGGTCGGGGTGGTGGGCAACGACGAGCCCGGGGCCACCATCGAGGCCATGGCGCGCGCCGCGGGTATCGACTGCCGGCTGGCGCGTGATCCGGCCATGCCCACGATCATCAAGCTGCGGGTGATCGGGCGCCAGCAGCAGTTGCTGCGCATCGACTTCGAGGAGCCCCCCGGCCCGGCGGCGCTCGAGCGCAAGCTCGATGGCGTGGCCGCGGCCATCGCGCAGGCGCGCGTGCTGGTGCTGTCCGATTACGGCAAGGGGGGGCTCGCCCAGATCGACCGCCTGATCGCCATGGCCCGCGAGCGCGGGCTGCCGATCATCGCCGACCCCAAGGGTGACGATTACGCCCGCTATCGCGGCGTCACCCTGCTCACGCCCAACCGCGCCGAGCTGCGGGAGGTGGTCGGTGCCTGGTCCGACGAGGCCGACCTGCACCGGCGCGCCCAGGCGCTGCGCGAATCGCTCGACATCGCCTACCTGCTGCTGACCCGCTCCGAGGAAGGCATGACCCTGTTCTCGGCCAGTGGCGCCGCGCATGTGCCGGCGCAGGCGCGCGAGGTGTTCGATGTCTCGGGCGCGGGTGACACCGTGGTGGCAGTGCTGGCCGCCATGACCGCGCTGGGGCGGCCCATGGACGAGGCGATGCGTCTGGCCAATCGCGCCGGCGGCATCGTGGTGGGCAAGCTGGGCACGGCCTCGGTCAGCCCGGCCGAACTCTTTGGAGAGCACCCATGATCATCGTCACCGGCGCCGCCGGATTCATCGGCAGCAACCTGGTCCACGCGCTCAACGCCCGTGGTCGCCGCGACATCATCGCGGTCGACAACCTCGCCCGCGCCGAGAAGTTCCGCAACCTGGTTGGCGCCGACATCACCGACTACCTCGACAAGCGCGAGTTCCTCGAGCGCCTGGACGAGTTCGCCGGCGCCGAGGCCATCCTCCATCAGGGCGCGTGCTCCGACACCATGGAGTCCGACGGCCGCTACATGATGGAGAACAACTACCGGTACTCCATGCGCCTGCTGGAGTTCACCGCACGTCACCGCATCGCCTACGTCTACGCCTCCTCGGCGGCGGTCTACGGCGGCGGCAGCGAGTTCGTCGAGGAGCGCCGCTGCGAGTCGCCGCTCAATGTCTACGGCTACTCCAAGTTCCTGTTCGACCAGATCGTGCGCCAGCGCCTGGCCACCGGCGCGCCCGCCTCCACGCTGGTCGGCCTGCGCTACTTCAATGTCTATGGCCCGCGCGAGACCCACAAGGCACGCATGGCTTCGGTGGCCTTCCACTGCGTGGGGCAGTACCGCGCCGAGGGCCACGTGCGGCTCTTCGAAGGCTGGGACGGCTGGGGTCCGGGCGAGCAGACGCGCGACTTCGTTCACGTGGATGACGTGGTGGCATTGAATCTGCACTTCCTCGACCGACCCGGCTCGCACGGGATCTTCAACGCCGGCACCGGTCGCGCCCAGCCCTTCAACGACGTGGCGGTCACGGTGCTCAACACGCTGCGCCGGCTCGAGGGCAAGCCGGCGCTGGCGCTGCCGCAGCTGGTCGAGGCGGGCCTGTTGCGCTACGTGCCCTTTCCGGACGCGCTCAAGGGCAAGTACCAGAGCTTCACGCAGGCCGACCATGCCCTGCTGCGGCAGGCCGGCTGCGATCACGCGTTCCGCACTGTCGAACAGGGCGTGGCCAGCTACGTCGAGTGGCTGGTCGGGCAGTCATGAGCCGTCTGGCGGGCCGGCTGCTGCTGGCGGCCGCGCTGGCGCTGGGATCGGCGCGGGGTGTGGCGCTGGCCGGCCCGTCGGTGCCGCCCGCGAGCGCGCTGCAACGGGTCGACGCCAACCGCGCCACCGAGGCGCAGCTGCAGACCGTCAAGGGCATCGGCCCGGCGATCGCGACGCGCATCCTCGAGGCGCGGCGCGACGGCCCCTTCCATGACCTGGCTGACCTCGAATCGCGGGTGAAGGGTGTCGGGCCCGCCAACGTCCGGCGCTTTGCCGAGGCGGGGCTGGTGGTCGGCTCGCCGGCACCGGGCGCGGCTCGCGTCACCATGGGCGGCGTCGCGGGCGGGCCGTCGGTCGCCGCGCCAGCGCCCGCGGTGCCCGCGACCAGCGTCACCGCGCTGGGTCGGGGGCAGATCCGCGAGTGGCCGGCAGGCGCGCAGGCCCAGCCCGGCGTGCGGCCGTGAGCGCGGCCGCGTCCGGGCGCATCGGCCTGTACTGGCGGCTGGTACGGCTGCACCGCCCGATCGGCATCCTGCTGCTGCTGTGGCCCACGCTCTGGGGCCTGGTCATCGCCTCGCGCGGCGAGCCCGAACCCTACCCGCTGTTCGCCTTCGTGCTCGGCACCATCCTGATGCGCTCGGCCGGTTGCGCCATCAACGACTGGGCCGACCGCGACTTCGATCGCCACGTCGCCCGCACCCGCGACCGGCCGCTCACCGCCGGCCTGATCCGTCCCTGGGAGGCGCTCGCGGTGGCGGGGGCGCTGTCGTTGCCGGCGCTGCTGCTGGTGCTGCCCTTCAATCCGCTCACCTGGCTGCTCACCGGCGTGGCGGGTTTCCTGGCAGCGAGCTACCCCTTCACCAAGCGCTTCCTGGCCATTCCGCAGGCCTATCTGGGTGTCGCCTTCGGCTTCGGCATCCCCATGGCCTTCGCGGCGGTGACCGGGAGCGTGCCGCTCACCGCCTGGCTGCTGCTGGCGGCCAACATCTGCTGGGCGGTGGCCTACGACACCGAGTACGCCATGGTCGATCGCGACGACGACCTGCGCATCGGCATCCGCACGGCGGCGATCACGTTCGGCCGTTTCGACGTGCTGGCGGTCATGGTCTGCTACGCGCTGACCCTCGCCCTGCTGGCGCTGGTCGGCCATCGGCAGGATTTCGGTCTCTGGTATGCGCTCGGTCTGGCCGTGGCCGCCGCGATTGCGGCCTACCATGGGACGCTCATCCGTGGGCGCAGCCGCGAGGGTTGCTTCCGGGCCTTCAACCACAACACCTGGTTCGGGGCTGCGGTGTTCGCCGGAGTGGTGCTGGAGTACTGGATACCGTGAACCTGGGTGCGCTGTGCTACGCCTTCGCCGCGATCTCGTGGGGGGCCAACCTGCCGCTCACGGCGCTGCTCTTCACCGCCTTCGATCCCTTCTTCATGACCGCGATCCGGGTAGCGCTCGCGGTCGGGGTGCTCTGGCTGATCAGCCAGGCGCGCCGTGATCCGGCCGCGCCGCCGCTGGGTCTGGGCTTTCGCCGTCACGCGCTCATGTCGGGCTCGGCGGCTGCGTTCTTCGTGCTCTACAACCTGGGTCTCAAGTACACCCATCCCATCACCGCGGCCGCGATCATCGCCGGCTCGCCGGTGGTCGCTGCAGCCACCATGCGGGTGGTCACCGGCGCACGGCTTGAACCAGGCTTCGCCGGGGCGGCGGCGCTCACGCTGCTGGGGGCCGGCATCGCGATCTGGGGCCGGGCCAGTGCCTCGGGCCTGGGGCTGCACCTGGAAGGCGGCGAGCCGCTGCTGGTGCTGGCGCTGGTGAGCTGGACGCTCTACTCCATCTACGCCCAGCGCTTCTTCTCGCCAGGGGTGTCGCAGCTGCGTCGCACCCTCGCCGGTCTGGGGGGGGCGCTGCCCTGGATGTTCAGCTGCTGGCTGCTCATCTGGCTGAGCGGCCTCACCGGGCCGCCCCTGCTCACCGTCACGCCTCAGTCGCTGCTGTGGCTGGGGGTCACCGCGCTCTTTTCCACCGCGCTCGCGGGTGTGGCCTGGAACATCGGCGTGGCCCGGGCCGGGCTGCAACTCGGCCTGCTGTGGCAGAACACCGTGCCCGCCTTCGGCGTGCTGATCGCCATGCTGTTCGGCATCATGCCCACCGCCGAACAACTGCTCGGCGGGGCCATCGTGATGGCCGGCGTGCTCTACATGCAGTGGCGCAAGCGCCAGGCTCAGGCCTGAGGGTCGCGGCCGAACTCGTCGGCCAGTTCGGCCGCGCGCCGACAGGCGGCCGTCATGGCCTCGTCGATGTGTCCGGCAAGCCCGTGTGACTGCATGCTGGCCAGGGCCGCGGCAGTGGTGCCGCCCTTGGAGGTGACCTGCTCGCGCAGCGTCGACACCGGCACGGTGGCGGTGCTGGCCAGCGCCGCCGCGCCTCGGAAGGTGGCCAGTGTCAGCTGCGCGGCCGCCTCGGGGTCCAGGCCCAGACGCGCGCCGGCCGCCTGCATGGCCTCGATGAAATAGAACACGTAGGCGGGGCCGCTGCCGCTCAGCGCGGTCACCGCGTCGAGCTGCGCCTCCTGGCTGACCCAGACCGCCTCGCCCACCGCGCGGACCACCTGCTCGGCGAGTGCCCGATCGGCTTCGCCGACCGCCGGGGCGGCCCACAGCCCGGTGATACCCGCCCCGATCAGGGCCGGGGTGTTGGGCATGGTGCGCACGATGCGGGTGTGGCCGCCCAGCCAGCGCGCAAGGTCCGCGAAGCGGATCCCTGCGGCCACGCTGACCACCAGCGCCGAGCGTGCCTGCGCCGCCAGCGGCAGCAGCGCCTCGCGCATCTGTTGCGGCTTGACCGCCAGCACCAGCAGATCGCAGGCCTGGGCCTGCGACGCCGGGGCCGCCAGGGTCTGGACGCCGAACTCGCGCGCCAGTCGCTCCCGCTGGCCGGCAGCCGGGTCGATCACGGTGATGCGCGGTCGGGGCTCGACCTGGGTGAGCAGGCCGCCAATCAGCGCGGTGGCCATGTTGCCGCCGCCAAGGAAGGTGATGTTCATGCGTCTCTCCGCAGGAATTGCCGCGGCCGCAGGCCGCAGGCGAGCAGGGTGATCAGGTAGGCGAGGCCGGCTGCCGCCACCAGCCCGAGGGCGAGACCGGCGCGCAGCCAGGGCTGCTGACCCAGGCCCAGCCAGTCGACGCGGGGCACGGCCGCCATCAGCACGGCAGCCAGCGCCGCGCCGGCGAGCGCTGCCTTGGCGAGCAGTGGCCACCAGCCCGGCTCGGCGCGCCAGGCGCCGGCACGGTGCAGGCCGGCGAGCAGCAGCAGGGCGTTGAGCGTGGCCGCCAGCGAGGTGGACAAGGCCAGACCGGCGTGGGCCAGCCATGGCACCAGCGCGAGGTTCAGGCACTGCGTGAGCACCAGCACCAGCAGGGCGATGCGCACCGGCGTGCGCACGTTCTGGCGGGCGAAGAAGCCTGGCGCGAGCACCTTGACCGCGATCAGCCCGGGCAGGCCCACCGCGTAGGCCTGGATGGCCTGCGCGGTCATGCCGACATCGAGAGCGCGGAAGCGGCCGTAGTGGAAGAGCAGCGCGGTGAGTGGCTCGGCCATGAGCGCCATGCCCAGGCTGCAGGGCAGGGCGAGGAGCAGCGCCAGACGCAGGCCCCAGTCGAGCAGCTCGCGATAGGCGGTCTCGTCCTGGCGGGTGCTGGCGCTGGTCAGGCTGGGCAGCAGCACGGTGCCCAGGGCCACCCCCAGCAGCGCGGTGGGGAACTCCATCAGCCGGTCGGCGTAGCTGATCCAGGACACGCTGCCGGCGCTCAGCCGCGAGGCGATATGGGTGTTGATCATCAGGCTGATCTGCGCGGCCGAGACCGCCAGCACCGCGGGCGCCATGCGCGCGAGCAGGGCGCGGGTGTCGGGGTCCTTCAGGCAGGCGAGCGGGTTGAGCCCGATGCGCGGCAGCAGCCCGATGCGGTGCAGCGCCGGCAACTGGATGGCCAGCTGCAGCACGCCGCCGATCACCACCCCCGCGGCCAGGGCATAGACCGGTGGATCGAAGCGGTCGTGCAGCAGCAGCGCCGCGCCGATGAAGCTCAGGTTGAGCAGCACCGGCGAGAAGGCCGGCACCGCGAAGCGACGCCAGGTGTTCAGGATGCCGGCGGCCAGCGCCACCAGCGAGATGAACAGGATGTAGGGGAACATCCAGCGCGTCATGACCACGGCCGCATCGAAGGCCGGGGCCTGCTGCAGCAGGCCCGAGCCGGTGAGCAGCACCAGCGCCGGCGCGCTGGCCACCCCGGCGAGCGACACCGCCACCAGCGACCAGAAGAGCAGCGTGGCCACGCGGTCGATGAAGCCGCGAAAGGCGGGCGCGTCACCCTGCTCGCGGGCGCGCGCGAGCATGGGCACGAAGGCCTGCGAGAACGCCCCCTCGGCGAACATGCGGCGCAGCAGATTGGGCAGCCGGAAGGCGATGAAGAAGGCGTCGGTGAAGGCCGAGGCACCGAACAGCGTCGCGGTGAGGTTCTCGCGCACCAGACCGGTGATCCGCGACAGCAGGGTGAGCCCGCTGACCGTGGCGAGCGCGCGAAGCAGGTTCATGGGAGGGGGCGGACGGGCAGGCAGGCGGTGCCGGGCCTGCTTGCGCCGCCACGGTCGGATCGGCTATTATCCAAGGCTTTTCGCCAATCAGCGAATGTCATGGCTTAGCGGGTGTTGCCCGGAAGCTGCCCGGAGGTTGCCCGCAACAGGGGCGCATGGCATCGCAGCCCTCACCAGGATTCTCGCATGGCAAACATTGCCTCTGCCCGCAAGCGCGCCCGCCAGGCGGTCAAGCAGAACGCCCACAATT
>JBIKWU010000011.1:0-29656 GCA_044356115.1 Burkholderiaceae bacterium | reverse complement strand
GCGCGGCCGACAATTGCTCGTCGACGGTGATCTCGGTGATGCGTTCGCCGCGCGCGAGCGCCTGCTCGAACCAGGCGTAGAACTCGCACATCGCCACGCCGTCCTCGATCATGGTCTCGCGCACGAAGGCGGCCTCGGCCTCGCTCTTGCGGCTCTTGGCGAGCGTGCTCGGGTTGATCGCCTCGACCACCGCGGTGGCGGCCGGCACCCGCTCGCGCAGGCCCAGCGTGATGCGTCGCGGATCGAGCAGCAGCACCGCGTCGGCCGGCAGGGCCGCCAGCGCATCGCCGGCCAGGCCGTAGTCGGCCACGTCGACGCCATCGGCGGCGAGCGTCGCGCGCAGCGCGGCGTCGAGCTTGCCGGCCCCGACGAACAGCGTGGCCCGCGCCGGCGTCACCAGCAGGTGCGCCAGAAAGACCGGGTTGTACTCGACATCGGCGCCACGCAGGTTGGTGATCCAGGCGATGTCATCGACCGTGCTCACCAGGTGGTGGGAGGCGCCCCGCTCGGCCATGGCGGCGCGCACCCGGGCAAGCCGCGCCGCCCGGCCTTCGGTAGCCTGCGGGGCGGCATGCGCCACCACCGGGGCCTGCGGCAGGCCGGGCCGGTCGGGCCAGACCTGCTCGATCAGGTCGAGGTCGGTGCGCAGGCTGCGGCCGGAACGCGTCAGGGCGGCGCGAAGCTGCTGGCCGGCACCCAGCCCGAGCACCTGGCCATCGACCGCCACCGCCGCCCCCGGCGGGGTATGGGCGATCAGCCAGTCGATGTGGTGCACGGCAGCGCCGCTGGCGATCTTCACCAGTTCGATGCCGCTGCCGGCAAGCTGCGCGGCGGCCTGGACCCAGTAGCGGCTGTCGGCGAACACCGCGGCGCGCTCGAGGGTGATCACCAGGGTGCCCATCGAGCCCGTGAACCCGCTCAGCCAGGGTCGGGCCTGCCAGCGCGGCGGCAGGTACTCCGACAGATGCGGATCGCTGGAGGGCACCAGCAGGGCCTGCAGGCCGTGCCGGCGAAGGCTGTCACGCACGCGTTCGACACGCAGGCGCACGGGCGAGGTTCGGGTGTCCATGCGCCGATTCTAGTGCCGGGCACGGTAAAGTTTCGCGATGGGCTTCCTGCAACGTACCGTCGAATCCATCCAGGCACGCCTGGGCCGGCTGGGCGCCCTGCGCTCGACGCGGGTCATCGGCACGCTGCTGGTGACCTTCTGCGCCTGGATCCTGCTCGACAACCACCTGCTGCATGTCAGCACCGGGCTGGCCGAGCCCACCTACGACCTCATGGTGCGCTCGCGGCTGCGCGCGGCGCCGCCCGACCCGCGCATCGTGGTGGTCGACATCGACGAGGCCAGCCTCGAGCGCATGGGTCGGGAGTTCGGCCGCTGGCCCTGGCCGCGCGACACGCTGGCCACGGTGCTCGATCACATCGAGTCTCAGCAGCCGGCGGCGATCGTCTGGGACATCCTGTTCTCCGACGCCGACCGGCTCAGCCCGGGCGGCGACAGCGCCTTCGACGCCGCAGTGGCGCGCAGCCGGCACAGCCACTTCTCGGTGGTGCGACTGCCCGAAAGTGCCGACCGGAGCAGCGAACTGCGCCGGCCAGCGCTGCCGGGGCTTTGGGCCCGCCCCGGCGCGGCCGGCGACAGCGCCACCGTCGCCCTCATCCCGCCCTTCCTCCCCTCGGTGGCGAACGCGCCGCTCGGTCTCACCAATGCCTATCCCGACCCCGACGGCGTGATCCGTCGCCATCAGCCGGTGCAGCGCCTGGCCGACGGCGGGGTGCTGCAGTCGATGGCGCTTGCGGTGCTGAAATCCCTCCAGCCCCAGGTCTGGGAGGAACGGCTGCGTGAGGCCGCCGCGGAGCCGCGCCGCGAACTGGTGGCCTGGCGCAAGGTGTCGCAGGACTACCCGCATGTGCCTTTCGCCGACGTCTTCGATCTCGCCGAGGGCCAGACCCCGCAGGCGCAGGTACCGTCGTTTCGCGGCCGAATCGTGCTGATCGGCGCCACGGCCACCGCCCTGCACGACTTCCATCCCACCGCGGTGTCGGCGCGCCAGGGCGGCGTCGACACCCTCGCCACGCTGATCGACAACGAACTCAACCGGCGCGTGCTCAGCGAACTGCCCGCGTGGGCGCAGAGCGGGCTGGCCGTGCTGATGTGCCTGGGCATCACGCTGCTGGTGCGCTACCGCAGTCTCTCGGTACTCGACGGGGCCCTGATCGCGATGCCGGCGGTGCTGCTGGGCGTCAGCTTTGCCAGCCTGCACACCGAGCGCATGTTCCTCGACCTGCACCTGGCCACCGGCTCGGTGGTGATTTTCCTCACCGTGGTGCGGCTGTGGGCGGGCCTTCGCCGACGCCACTGGTGCGGCGCGCCGGCGCTCGACGGCACTCCGATCGGGTTGCAGCCGATCCTGGCCGAGCCCGCCTGGACCGAGGCCGGGCACAACCGGCTCATGACCTTGCTGGAGCGACACGCGCCCGACTGCCGGCTGCTGCTGCCCGGTGGCGGCACGTCGCGCGCCGACTGGCTGGAGTTCCGCCGTTTCGCCGCGCTGGTCGGTCCGCTGGCGCAGCTGCAGGCCGCCGCGCCCGCGCTCCGGCAGGGTGTCACCGGCCTGGGCGGCACCGTGGGCGCCTGCCAGACGCTCGCGCACATCCCCGATCGCACGGCCCTGGTGGCCGCCGCCATGGCGGCCTGGCTGCCGCTTGCCCACCTTCCCCCGACTCCTACCCAGGAGGTGTCCTCATGAATCGCCTGTCAGCCCTGAGCTTCGCGCTCGCCAGCCTGCTCCTGGCGCTTGGCCCGGCCCCTGCCGCGGCGGCCATCGAGAACGTCAGCACCAATCGCGCGATCGAACTGCGCGCCGACAAGCTGCCGAGCGCCTCGGTGATCAGCAATCTGGCGGCCGGTTCCAAGCTCACCGTGCTCAGCCTCGAAGGCGGCTGGGCACTGGTCGAGTCGGGCCGGCAGCAGGGCTGGGTGCGCGCCGGCGCGCTGCAGATGCCGGCCGGCACCTCCAGTGCTGCCGGGATGGCGAGCGGGCGGGCGGCGCAGGGAAGTGCCGCCGTGGCGCTCACCATCCGCTCGCTGGTCAACCCCGGTGGTCGGCACGCACTGCTGGTCTCGGTCGGGCGCTACGCCGACCCGGAGGTGCCCGCGCTGCCCGGCATCGCGGCCGATCGGGAGTCGGCGCAGCAGATCGCGCAGGCCCTGCAGGTGCCGGCGCGCAACACCCGCCTGCTCGCCGATGACCAGGCCACGACCGAGGCCGTTCGCAAGGCCTTCTTCGAACTGGCCGCCCGGGTGCGTGAGGGCGACCGGGTCTTCATCCACCTGTCGGGGCAGGGCAGTCAGCAGGCCGAGCCCGGCGGCGCCTGCCTGGCCGGCCTGCTGCTGCACGAGGGTGGCCGCGGCGGCTTCCTCGGCCACGCCGACCTCGCGCAACTGCTGCAACCGCTGCTGCGTCGCACCGACAAGGTGTTCGTGCTGATCGATGCCGGCGGCATGCCGGCCGGCCCAACGCCGGCGGGCTGGACCAATCCCAACGACGAGGGCACGCTGCGCAGCCGCTACCGGGCGCTGGGCTCGGCCTGCGCGCCGGGTGCCCGGACGGCGCCGCTGGCCGAGGAACTCGCCCGCGGCGGGCCGCTGAGCGGCGAGACCCTCATCCTCGCGCCACTGGCCGGCAACCCCGCGCTGGAGGATGACGCCAAGGGCGGGCTGCTCACCCAGTTCACCCGGGACTGCCTGCTGCGCGAGACCCGCGAGGCCGCCACCGCCGCCGGCGGCGCCGATGCCGTCCGGCAATGCGTCCAGGGCAAGCTCAACAGCCGCATGAGCGGCGATCCGGTGCTGCGCGCGCCGCAGGTCGGCCTGAGCGGCAACCCGGGTCTTGCGCTCATGCCAGCGGCGCGGCCCGCGCCCTGAGCGCGAGGGTCGGCACCGCGCATCCGCCTGCCTCCTTCAACCCCCTGCGGAGCCCTCTCCGTGCCCGATTCCAGAGACTTCCCGTCCGCTGCGGTCGCCTTCTCGCGCCGCCTGCAGGCCAACCGCCTCACCCGCCGCGACACCCTCTGGCTGTTCGCCGCCGCCTCGGGCGCCGTCGCCCTGCAGGGCTGCTCCACCTCGCCGGTCACCGGCGAGCGCATTCTGGTCGGCCTGACCGAATCGCAGGAACGCGCCGTGGACGCGCAGCAGGCGCCGCATCAGTTCTCGCGTGACCTTGGCGCGGTGCAGATCCCGACGGTCAACGCCTATGTGGCCGACGTCGGCAGACGGCTGCAGCCGGGCGTGCACCGCCGCGACATGCCCTACAGCTACCGCGTGCTCAATGCCAACTACGTCAACGCCTACACCTTCCCGGCCGGCGCCATGGGCGTCACCCGCGGCATCATGGTCGAGATGCAGAACGAGGCCGAGCTGGCCGCGCTGCTCGGCCATGAGCTCGGCCATGTGAACGCCCGCCACGCCGCGCAGCGCCAGGGCCAGGCCATGGCCGCGCAGGTGGCGGTCATCACCCTGGGCGCGGCCACCAGCGACTCGCGCTGGTCGCCCCTGATCGGCATGGGCGCGCAGATCGGCGCCAGCGCGCTGCTCTCCAGCTACTCGCGCGACAACGAGCGCGAGGCCGACGCCCTGGGCCAGCGCTACATGGTGCAAGCCGGCTATCCCGCCACCGGCATGGTGCAGCTCCACCAGTTGCTGGTCGAGGGGCACACCCGTCAGCCCAGCGTACTCGAGACCATGTTCGCCTCGCACCCCATGGGCACCGAGCGACGCGACACCGCGCGCCGCCTGGCCGACACCACCTATGCCGGCAGCCGGAACGCGCCCGACGGTCGCGAGCGGTTCATGGACAGCACCGCGGCGCTGCGCCAGCTCAAGCCCACCATCGAAGCCTGCAAGCAGGGCGAGACCGCGCTGGCCGCCAAGGCGTTTCCCGAGGCGCAGCGCCAGTTCGGCGAGGCACTGCGCCTGAGCCCGCGCGATTACCCGGCGCTGCTGCGCATGGGCCAGACGCTGCAGGCGCAGGGCCGGCTCGCGGAAGCGCGCCGCCATGTCGACGCCGCGCGCGAGGTCTACCCGCAGGAGGCGCAGGCCGCGCGTCTGAACGCCTCGCTCAAGCTCGGCCTGCGCGACCCCGGATCGGCCCTGCAGGACCTCGAGACCTTCGACCGCATGCTTCCGGGTGACCCCTCCATCGGCTTTCTCAAGGGCGTCTCCCTCGAGGGCATGGGCCGACGCGAGGCCGCCGCGCGCGAGTTCCAGCGCTTCCTGGCCAGCACGCCGCAGGGCGACGCGGCCGGCTACTCCGCCTCGCGGCTGAAGGCCTGGGGGTATCTGAAGTAGGAGGTCAGCCGCGCCCGGCTCAGCGCCGGTTGGCGAGCGCCTGCGGATCGAGCAGATCGGCGCGCCAGGCCAGCGCGAGCCAGGCGAGCAACGCCAGACCCAGGGCGAGCAGTCCGAGCGCGCTGGCCAGGTAGCCGATCAGCGGAATGATCGCGCCGGCGATCAGCAGGCCCAGCGGCAGGGTGTAGATGGCCAGCATGCGCACGCCCATGATGCGGCCGCGGAACCGATCCTCGGAGGTGCGCAGCAGCAGGATGGCCAGCGCGAGCATGCTCAGGCTCTGCGCGATGCCCGCCGCCACCAGCAGGGCCAACGCCAGCGCCAGGCTGGTGGTCCAGGCAAAGCCCATCAGGCACAGGTACCAGGCCACGCAGGCGCCCAGCATCATGCGGCCCGCCCGCACCCGCGGCCCGAACACGCTGATCAGCATCGACCCGATCAGCGCCCCGGCCGCGAAAGCGGCCACCATCCAGCCCAGACCCTGCTGGTCGAGGTGGAAGACGTCTCGCGCGATGTAGGGCATCAGGCCGCCGGTGAAGGGGAAGGCGGTGAGATTGACCAGGGCAGCCAGACTCATCGCCCCGAGCAGGCGCGGTGTGCGCCACACGTAGGCCAGCCCCTCGCGCAGATCGCGCCAGGGCGAGGGCCGCTCGGGCCGCGCCGCGCCGCGGCCGCCGCCCTCCACCCGCAGGGTGAGGACCACGCCCAGGGCATAGAGCGCGATGATGAAACCGTAGGCCGTGGCCATGCCGAAGGAGGCCATGAAGCCGGCACCCGCGAGCGCGCCACCCACCTTGGCCGAGTCCATGGTGGTTCGGGAGATGCCCATGGCCGCCACCAGTTCGCGTGGTGGCACCGTGGCGCCCACCAGCGCGCTGCGCATGCCGATGTCGGTAGGGCGGATGAGACCGCAGAACGCCGCCACGATCAGCACCGCCGTGGGCGTGAGCCGATCGAGCAGCGCCAGCGCGAAGATCACCCCGGCGAAGAGCGCGTACGAAAGGCGCATGACCGCCAGCACGTTGCGCAGGCCCAGGCGGTCACCGAGCACCCCCAGCAGCGGCGACACCAGCGTGCCCACGAACTGCAGCGACCCGAACACCGTGAGCAGCACCACCGAGCGGGTCTCGACCAGCACGTACCAGCCCAGGATCAGGGTCTCCATCTCGAGCGCCCAGGCGGTGCACAGGTCCGCCGGCCACTGGTAGCGGAAGCTGCGGGTGCGAAAGGGCGTGAGCGCGGCGATCATGGCCGCTTGCGGGTCCGCACCGGCCGGGCGAGCGCCACCGGCAGGATCAGCACGAGGTAGGTGCAGGCCGACACCAGGAAGATGTCGTTGGCCCCGAGGGTGAGCGCCTGCTGCTCGATCAGGCGCTCGAGCAGGCCGCGGGTCTGATCCAGCGACATGCCCGCAGCGCGCAGCGGATCGAAGAAGGGATGCTCGAGCGACCATCCCGCGCGGCTCGCGCCCTCGACCAGGTCCACCCGGTGGGTCTGGGTGCGGGTGTCCCAGGCGGTGGCGGCGATCGAGGTGCCGAAGGCGCCGGCGGAAATGCGCACGAAATTGCTCAGCCCCGCGGCAAGCGGAAACTGCGACGGCGGGATCTCCGACAGCGAGATCGCGCTCATGGCGATGAAGAAGAGCGAGCCTGCCAGACCCTGCAGCAGCATCGGGATGACGATGGTGAGGTAGTCGGCCTCGGTGGTGAACAGCGCACGCAGCCAGAACGACGCGGCGAAGGCGAAGAAGGAGATGATCGCCACGGTGCGCGCCAGGCCACGGTCGATGCCCCGGCCCGCCGAGGGCGAGAGCAGCACCGCGATCACACCCACTGGCGCCAGTACCAGGCCCGCCCAGGTCGCGGTGTAGCCCATGGCCTTCTGAAGCCACAGCGGCAGCAGCACCACATTGCCCGAGAACAGCGCGAAGCCCCCCGCCAGCGCGATCACCCCGCAGGTGAAGTTGCGGTTGGCGAACAGGCGCAGATCGACGATCGGATGGCGATCATGGAGTTCCCAGACCACGAAGAACACGAAGCCCACCGCCGAGACCACCGCCAGCAGGCGGATCTCGGTGGACGCGAACCAGTCGGCCTCGCGGCCGGTGTCGAGCAGGATCTGCAGGGCGCTCACCCAGACCACCAGCAGCACCAGACCGACCACATCCACCGGCAGTCGGCGCGGCGGATGGTCGCGGTGACGGTAGATGCTCCAGGTCATGGCCGCGCAGAACAGCCCGATCGGCACGTTGATGTAGAAGATCCAGGGCCAGTGGAAGTTGTCGGTGATGAAGCCGCCCAGCAGCGGTCCGACGATGGGCGCGAGCAGCACCGTCATCGACCAGATGGCCAGCGCCCGGCCGGCGCTCTCCGAGGGATGGGTGCCGAGCAGCAGGGTCTGCGAGAGCGGCATCATCGGCCCGGCCACGAGGCCCTGCAGCACCCGGAAGGCGATCAGCCACTCCAGCGAGGGCGCCAGGCCGCACAGCCAGGAGGCGAGCGTGAACAGCAGCACGCTCGCCACGAACAGGCGCACCTGGCCGAAGCGCGCGGCCAGCCAGCCGGTGAGCGGCACCGCGATGGCATTGGCGATGCCGAAGCCGGTGATCACCCGCGTGCCCTGATCGACGCTGGCGCCGAGATCGCCCGAGATGGCCGGCAGCGACACGTTGGCGATCGAGGCGTCGAGCACGTTCATGAAGGTGGCCAGCGAGAGCACGAGCGTGCCCAACGCGCGCTGCCCGGCGGGCAGCGGCGGCGGCGGTACGGGCATGGCAGACGGCCTGGGGGCCGCGGCCGGCGCCGGGGCAGCGGCAGGCGCTGCCCCGGGCATGGGGGCCGACGAAGACATCGCCCGATGGTATGTCGCGCGCCGGCCCCTTGGCGGCGCCGACGGTGCCCAGGGTTTCGGGAAGTGCGCGGCGACCGCGCCCCTGCGACCGGCGAGCGCTCAGATCACCGTTTCACTCGACCCGCACGCCCCTGTCACGGATGAGCTTGCCCATGCGGGCTGACTCCGCCTGCACCCGCTGGCGAAACTCCGTTGGCGTACTGGCCAGCAGCGTGAACCCGTCGGTCGCCAGCCGGCCACCGACATCGGGGGCGTCGAGCGTGCGCTTCACCACGCGGTGCAACTGCTCGACGATCTCGCGCGGCGTGCCTGCCGGGGCCAGCAGGCCGATCCACGACTGCGCCTCGAAGCCCGGCAGGGTCTCGGCCACGGTGGGCACCTCGGGCAGTTGCGGCACCCGCGCCGGCGCGGCGATGGCCAGCGCCTTGGCCGCGCCCGACTTCACGTGCTGGACCACCGCCGGCAGCGTGGCGATCACGAAGTCGATCTGCCCGCCGAGGACGTCGGTGAGCATCGGCCCGCCGCCCTTGTAGGGCACATGCACGGTGTCGATCTGCGCGCGCTCCGAGAGCAGCAGGGGATAGAGGTGGTTGGAGGTGCCCACGCCGCTCGACCCGTAGGTGAGCTTGCCGGGGTTGGCCTTAGCGTAGGCGATGAGGCCGGGAAGGTCGCGGGCCGCCACGCGCGTTGAGGCCATGACCAGCATGGGCGCGCTGACCAGCTGGCTCACGTATTCGAAGGACTCGAAGGTGTCGTACTTCAGGCCCTTGTAGAGGTGGGCGTTGGTGGCGTGGGAGTCGAAGACCATGAGCAGGGTGTAGCCGTCAGGCCGAGCCCGCGCGACCTCGGCCGAGCCGATGGTGCCGCTCGCGCCGCCCTTGTTCTCGACCACCACCGGCTGGCCGAGTTCCTGCGAGAGCCGGGGCGCGATCGCGCGGGCGACCAGATCGACCGAGCCGCCCGGCGGAAAGGGCACCACCAGCTTCAGCGGCCGCTCGGGCCAGGGCTTTTGCGCCAGGACGGCCGCCGGCAGTGCGCACAGCAGCGCGATCAGGGCGCGGGCGAAGGGTCTGCGGGTCATGGTGATGCCTCCGGGGATGAGCGCCTCGCGCGCTCCTGGAGCAGCCGCCCGATGCGCTCGTTCATGATCTCGGTGGTGCCGTCGGTGAAGCCCATCACCTTGGCGGCGGCCAGATGCCGGCCCAGGCCATGCTCGTCAAGCAGGCCCTCGGCGCCCATCGCCTGGATGCAGGCGGCGATGGCCGGCAGGGCCTGCTCGCCGGCGAACTTCTTGGCCATGGCCGCGGCCTGCTGGGCGTCAGCCCCGCGGTCGATCAGGCTGGCTGCCCGATAGGTGAGCAGCCGCAGCGCCTCGAGGGTGGTGGCCACATCGGCAAGCGACCAGCGCAGGCCCTGATGCCCGAGCAGCGGCTGGCCGAAGGCCTCGCGGCGCGCGCCACGGGTCAGCGCAAGCTGCAGGGCGGTGTCGATCATGCCGGCGCACATCGCCGGGATGTGCGCGCGTGCCTTGTTGATGGACGACATCGCGGCCTTGAAGGCCTGTCCGGGCGGATAGAGCATGAACGCATCGGGCACGAAGCAGTCCTGCAGCCGATAGCCGCCGGTGCCGCTGGCATGGATGCCGGCGACCGCCAGCGGCGGCTCGCGCTGGAACCCGGGCTGGTCGGCCGTCACGATGAAACAGGCGATGCCGCGGTCGCGGCTGCCGGGCTCGGTCTGCGCGAAGGTGAGAAAGACGTCGGCCTGGGCGGCATTGACGATCCAGCGCTTGGCGCCGTCGAGCACCCAGCCGCCGGGCGCGCGCCGCGCCGTGGTGGCCGAGGCGGCGAAGTCGCTGCCGCCCCCGGGCTCGGTCATGCCGGTGCAGCCGATGCGCTCGCCGGCCAGCAGCGCAGGCACGAAACGCGCGACCGCCTGCGGCGAGCCGTGATCGGCGATGCGTGACGCGGTGTTGTGCTGGTTGACCAGCGAGAACGCGAAGCCGAAGTCGAACCGGCCGATCTCCTCGACCATGCGCAGCTTGGCGCCGAAAGGCAGGCCGAGCCCGCCGTGGGCAACGGGCACCTCGACCGCGGCCAGCCCCTGCGCGCAGGCCGCCTGGATGGCCTCGCGCGGGAACCGGCGCTGGTCTTCCCACTGCCGGGACTGGGGAGCGACCACGCTGCCGGCAAACGCGATCGCGCGCTCGACGAGGCTGCGGGCCGCCGGCGGCAGGGCCGCGTCGAATTCCTGGGTAGGGTGCATGGGCCGATGCTCACGGCCGGGCATCGGGATGTCAACCGGCTCCCGGTTCACGGCACGGCCGCCGGCGCGCCGCTCAGGCGCCGGCCAGCCAGGCCTCGAACTCCTCGGGCAGGATCGCCATCGCGCCGGTCTGCTCGGCCGCCAGCCGGATGTCCCGGTCGGCGCTGACCACGGCCCGCGGCGCGTCAGGCTCGGCGGCCTGAAGATGGCGCAGATAGGCCACGATGCGCGCATCGGCGCGGTTCATGCCGTTGCCTCCCGAGAAATGCACCCGCAGGTTTTCCACGCGGGTGTGGTCGTTCATCTCGGCACCGTCGAACCAGAGATGGATGCGCAGCGAGGCCGAGGCGAGCGCCAGTTCGGCCAGACGGTCTTCCAGCACCCGGCGCGCGCGCGCGCCGGGCTGGCCCTGCTCGTGATGCGGGCCGAACCACGCCGGCAGGCCGTGCAGCACGTTGTGGCCATCGACCACCAGGGTGCAGGCCTCGGCCTGGTCGATGGCCGCCTGCAGGGACAGCGCCGGCAGACCGGCCAGGCGCTGCCGGGCGCGCGCCCAGCCTTCATCGAGGCCTGCCCGCGCGTAGGCGGTGCTGCCGGCCTGGCCGAGCATGTCGTGGGCCTGCAGGCGCTCGGCCGTCGTGAGCAGGCCGAGGGCTCCGACGCCGGCGAGCGAACGGCGCAGCGCGGCCAGCTCATCGAGGCCGGGCGCCTGCGTCAGGCGATGCGCCAGGCGCTGCAGCAGCGGATTGGCGGGCGGCGAAGGCGCGTGCTGGTCGAGCAGGCGCTGCAGCTGATCGGCACGCGCGGCAAGCCGCTCGCGCAGCGGCCCGAGGGCCGGCAGCGGGCTCAGGCTCTCGGCCTGAGCCTGATGGATCTCGGCCATGAGTTGCTGGCAGCGGGCAAGTGCCGCACGCAGTTCCGTGCGCAGTCCGTGCTGGCGATCGACGCGGGCCTGCTCGGCGAGCAAGGCCTTGGCCTGCGCGACGAGATCATCACCCTCGGCGAGAGCGGCGGCCTCGTCGGCCAGCGCCTGCGCCGGGGCGAGCCAGCGCAGCAGGCGGCCATCGAGCCGGGCCTGGGTCTCGCGCGCCAAGGCGGCCGCGAACCCGGCCTCCTGCTCGGCAAGCCGCGCCTCGGCCGCAGCCAGACCGGCACGCAGTCGCTCCTGCGCCGTGGCCAGGGCCTCGAGGGCCGGACGCAGGCGGTCGCGCTCGCTGGCCGCCTCGTCGCGCTCGCGTTCGAGCTGGCGGATGCGCTGGCGCGCCTGCCGCAGCGCCAGGACCTGTTGCCGATCCTCGGCGGTGCGCGCGCCCCGCGGCCCGGGCGCCGCGCCGGCAACGGGCGGGGTGTCTGGCGGTTGGCCGGCTGCAACCCGCTCGATGGTGGCGTCCCCGCCGGGTGGCCGCCAGCTTGCTGTGTGCCGCAGAAACGGGGCCAGCGCGCCGGCCAGCGCCGCCCGGGCCTCGACCCCGTGATCGGGCGTGGCGCCCTGTGGCTCGGGCGGCGGCGCATCGAGCAGCCCGAAACCCAGGGCGCGAACGGCCTCGCGCTCATCGAGCAGCAGGCCGGCGGCCAGCGGCTCGGCGCCATGCAGCGCCACCAGATGCGGCAGGACATGCCGCAGCGCCGCCTCCGACAGCACGCCCAGCAGATCTCCCGCCAGACTGGCCGCGTGCAGCGCATCGCGCAGGTCGGCGGGCAGATCGGCGGCGTGGACCAGTTCGCGCTGCAGGCCGGGCAGCAGCGCCCCCGGCGGCACGCGGCCGGGACGAAAGCCCCGACGGGCCTGGGGCCGGGCGAGCGCCAGCCCCTGCAACTGCGGCGCAGGCACCTGCGCGAGCGTGGCCTTCCAGTGAGCCAGCACGCCGGGGGGCACGGAACGGCCGTCGATCTCCATGCCCGGATTCTGCGCGCTGCGGCGCTCGCCAGGTGAGACCGCCACTGGCGACAGGGAATTCGGGCTAGGCTGCGCGCTTGCCAGCGGGCGTCCGCCCGAGGCCCACCCGCCAACCCCGACAGGAGCTCCCATGACCCGGATCAATCCCGGCCGCTTCACCGCCGAGCTCGGCGATCGCAAGGAAGTCGTGGTGTTCATCATCGGCATGCGGATCAACCGCCTGCTGCAGGTCTGGCGCTGGGTGCCGGTGCTCGCGGCCATGCCGAGGATGATCGTCGAGCTCTGCCGCGACCCCTCGCTGGGCCTGCTCGCCCGGCCGCGCACCTTCCTCTCCGGTCGGGTGATCCTGCTGGTGCAGTACTGGCGATCGTTCGAGGAGCTCGAACGATTCGCGAGGGATCCGCAGCGCAGCCACCTCGGCGCCTGGCGCGACTTCAACCGCCGCATCCGCAACAACGGTTCGGTGGGCATCTTCCACGAGACCTACCGGGTGCCGGCAGAGGCCATCGAGACCGTCTACGCCAACATGCCGGTCTTCGGGCTGGCCGGGGCCACCGCCTGCGTGCCGGTGGGCAAGGGCCGACACAGCGCCGCCGCGCGGCTGGGCGTGCGGCCCGACGGCGACCCGCCGGTCGCGCCGTACTGAGCGCCGGGATCGGCGGAGAACGTGCCGCCGTCTGCGGGCCAGGGCCAGCGGATTCGGGTCGCCCTGCCGCCGCGGGCGCAGACGCCCTAGCGCGGCCTCACGAACAGCGTGTGCAGGCTGCGGCCGACCGGCCCGCCAGCATCGAAGACCGTGGTGCTGACCGTCCCGATACCGCCGGGGTCGATCACGGTGCGGGCGTCCATCCCGAACCAGGGGCCCTCGGGCTGACGGTGCAGGTTCAGGGTCAGGTCGACCGGCACGAAGGTGTGGCTGCGGATGTCGAGTTCGGCGCTCACGCCGTTGGCCGAATCGAGCAGCGTGAGCAGCCCGTCCAGGCCAGCCGACGCCTCGCCAGCCACCAGCGGGATGCGCGGGCGCGCCCACAGCAGCGCCGGGCCGGGTTCGGTGAAGGCGCCGCGCACGAACCGCCACTCCAGCGCATGGCCATACGGGAACCAGGTCACCCCCGGGAAGAACTCGGTGGTCTCCGGAGCCGGCAGGGGCGGCGGCGTGAAGGCCTCGGGCACCGGCGGCGAGCTGCCCGGCTCACGCGCCAGTCGCCAGGCCTGGGCCAGCAGCACCGGGCGCCCCGCCACCCGCAGTTCGCCCTGCAGCAGTTCGATGCGTCGCCCGGGGCGAAGCACCCGCACCGCGATCTCGCAAGCCGCCACCGGGATGGGCCCGAGAATCTCGACCGTGAGCCGGGCGATCTCCAGGCCGGGCTCGCCCGGGTGACGCCGCAGGGCCCGCGCCAGCAGCGCGATCGGCGGCCCGCCGTGCTGCAGGTCTCGGGCCCACGGGCCCACGGTGGCCTCGGTGGGCTGGAAGACGGTCTCGGACAGCGGCAGGAAGAAAGCCGCGGGAAGCGGACTGGCATGCATGGTGCGGACAGCGTAGCAAACAGCCCGCGCTCAGGCAGCGCGTGGCGTCCGATGGCGCGTGGCCGCCCGACTCAGACCGACGGCGCCGCGGCCGGCGAGCCTTGGTAGAGGGCAGCCAGCGCGGCCGCCTCGGCGCGTACCAGGTCGCGCAGTTCGGGCGGGCCGAGCACCTCGCAGTCGCGCCCCTGGCGGAGCACTTCGCCCATGAGCTCGCGCGGATCGTGGTACGGCACGGCGAGCTCGAGCTCACCCGAGTCAAGCAGCCGCGCGCGCTGCTGCGGATGCCAGGTCTCGGCCTGCACCCAGCGCGAACGCCAGGCGGAAAAGCGCAGCTGCGCCCACCGCAGGCCGGCGCTGGGGTGGGAGAAGATGCCGTAGCCGGCATCGAAGCGTTCGGCGAGTTGCGCGGCGGGCACCTCGAGCGCCGCGTCCGGCAGGGCGATCGCCGCCTGCAGGGCGTCGACCGCGAAGCTGCGCAGGTCCTGCCTGAGGTGACACCAGGCATCGAGGTACCAGTTGTCGCGGTAGTACACCAGCCGTTGCGGCGACAGTTCGCGGGTGCTGGTCTGATCGGTGTTGCGGTTGTGGTGCGTCACCCGCAGGCGGCGGCGGGCGAGCGTGGCGCTGGCGGCCACCTCGAAGAACGCCAGCCGGTGCAACCGGCGGGCCGCGGGCACCAGCCGCACCCGATCCATGGTGATGCCCGGCTGCCATCCGCCCTTGCCCAGCAGCGCGTGAAGGCGGC
Source organism: Burkholderiaceae bacterium (assembly GCA_044356115.1). Taxonomy (GTDB): domain Bacteria; phylum Pseudomonadota; class Gammaproteobacteria; order Burkholderiales; family Burkholderiaceae_E; genus Quisquiliibacterium. The sequence continues at coordinate 15,019 of JBIKWU010000011.1, read as the reverse complement.
GCTCCAGCGGCTCGACATGGCGGGCAAGCAGCCCCGGCTCGATGCTGCGCAACAGCTGCTGCATGGCCAGCAGGGCGTGGATTTCGCTGGGGTTGAACCAGAGGCTGGGCAGGGCATAGTCCGGGGCGCCGGCGACATCGAGCCGGTAGCCGCCGCGATCGCGGTCAAAGACGATCGGCGCGTGCAGCCGGTCGCGAAGGTAGGCGATGTCGCGCAGCAGCGTGGCACGCGACACGCCGAGCTCGTTCAGCAGGCCGGTGAGGGGGACGCAGCCGCGATCCTTGAGGAGGCGGTCGATGCGGTAGAAGCGTTCGGTGCGATCCATGGGCGCTGTTGGCGGAAAGGCCCGGCAGCATGCCCGCTGCCGGTCTCAGGGGATGAGCCCGTCACCGCACGCCCGCGCTGCTCGGCGCGCCCCCGGCCGGCGGCAAGGGCACAGGCGGCAGTCGCCGCCGGCCCGCGCCCGGTCAGCCGCGGCGCGCCGCCCAGAAGGTGCAGCCCTGGTCGCCGTAGCGCTCGGCATGGGTCGTGCCGCGGGGCACCTCGAAGATGTCGCCAGGCAGCAGCCGGCGGGTGTTGCCGTCGAGGGTCAGCCAGAACTCGCCCGCCACCACCAGGCCGCGCGCGTCGAAAGGATGCTCATGGGCCTGGGTCTGAAACCCCGGCGCCCATTCGCGGACCAGCACGGTCTCGTAGCCCAGGCGAGCGGTCTGCTCGGTGTACTGCTCAAGCGTCGGCAAGGTCATGACAGCGGCTCCTCGGCCCTCAAAACCGCGATGGTGCCACGCACGGCCGATCGTCGCCGAAGGCGCCCGGGGCAGGTGCGAGGGCGCTCGCCCGCCGTCACTGCCCGCATGACCTAGTCGCGAGGACGGATTGGCGGGCTCTTTTCAGGCCGGGATCATGGGCGCGCCGCCGTTCGCATCCGCTCGCATGAACCTGCTCGATCCCAAGAACGACTTCGTCTTCAAGAAGCTGCTGGCCGACTCACCCGATCTGCTCGCCGCCCTGATCAACGCCGTCCGAAGCCCGCGGCCGACGATCACCGTGGTCGAGGTGCTCAACCCCGTCATCACGCCGGAAGACCTCCAGGGCAAGTTCATCGTGCTCGACGTGCTCGCGGAAGACGCGCAAGGCCGACGCCACAACGTCGAGATGCAGGCCCGCCATCGGCATTCACCTGCTCGACTTCGCCCTGTACGATGACACCGAGCATACCCATCAGGCAGTCTGGTGCTTCGCGTTGCGTGACCATCTCAGACCCGGCGTCAAGCTGGGCGACGAACTGGAACTGCATCTGGTGGAACTGCCCAAGGCGCGACGGCTCGGGCTCGGCAGACTGGGCCACGCCCTGAGCGCCTGGATCGACTTCTTTGCATACTGGCACGACGAGGCACGCATGGCCGAACTCAATGAACCCGCGGTCCAGCAGGCACTCAGCAGACTGCAGGAGATCAGCGCCGACGAGCAGACCCGCCAGCGCGCGTTCATCCGCGCCCGCGCGCTCAGCGATGAGCGCACCGCACGCCGCGAGGAACGCGAACTGGGCCGTTCCGAAGGACGCGCCGAAGGACGCGCCGAGGGGCGCCTCGAAGGCGAAGCCGCCCTGCTGCGGCGACTGCTCGTCAGCCGTTTCGGGCCTCTGCCTCAAGCGATCGACCAGCAGATCGAAACGGCCACGCCGGCGCAACGTCAGCGCTGGGCCGATCGCCTGCTCGGCGCAGACAGCCTCGCGGCGGTCATGAGCGACAGCGGTCTCTGACCGCCCGCCCGCCCGCCGCGCCCACACCCCGCAGGCGCGATCTGCTCCAATCCGGGCCATGCGTTCACATTTCCTGCTCGACCCCTCGCTCACCTTCCTGAACCATGGCTCCTTTGGCGCGTGTCCGCGCCCGGTCTTCGAGGCGCTGCAGCACTGGCAGCGCGAAATGGAGCGCAACCCGGTGGACTTCCTCGGCCGTCGATCCGCGGGCCTGCTGGCCCAGGCCCGCGCCGCGCTCGCCGGCCACCTCGGCGCGCAGGCCACCGATCTGGTCTTCGTGCCCAATGCCACCACCGGGGTGAATGTGGTCGCCCGCTCCCTGGCGCTGGCCCCGGGCGACGAGATCCTGGCCACCAGCCATGAGTACGGCGCCTGCCTGGCCACCTGGCAGCGAGAGTGCGAGCGCGCGGGCGCGCGGCTCACCCTGGTCGACATCCCCCTGCCCTTCCAGCGCGAAAGCTTCGTGCCACGGCTGATGGCGGCGGTGAGCCCGCGCACGCGCCTCATCTTCGCCAGTCACCTCGCCTCCACCACCGCGCTCGTCTTCCCGGTGTCCGAGCTGTGCGCGCGGGCGCGCGAACGCGGCGTGCTCACCCTGATCGACGGCGCCCACGCGCCGGGGCAACTACCCCTGAACCTCGACGCCCTGGGCGCCGACTTCTACACCGGCAACGCCCACAAGTGGCTGTGCGCACCCAAGGGCTCGGCCTTTCTTCACGCCCGCCGCGAGCACCACCCCGGCCTGCACGCCACGGTCACCAGCTGGGGCTATGTCGCCGGCACCGGCGGCCACACCGGCTTCGACGCCTACACCGGCAGCACCCTCCTCGAACGACGGCTGCAGTGGCAGGGCACCCGCGACATCGCCGCCTGGCTGGCCGTGCCGGCCGCGATCGACTTCCAGCGCCAGCACGACTGGCCATCGGTGCAGGCGCGCTGCCATGCCATGGCCGTGGCCCTCATGAACCGGGTCGCGCAGCGCACCGGACTGCCGCCCATCGGCACCGACGATGACTTCGCCCAGATGGTGCCGCTGGCCGTCCCGCACGACGACGCAGAGGCGCTGCGCGCCCGCCTGTTCGAGCAGCACCGCATCGAGGTCCCGGTGACGCGCCACGAGGGCCGCAGCTTCGTGCGGGTCTCGGTGCAGGGCTACAACGACGAAGCCGATCTCGCCCGGCTCGAGGCCGCGCTGGTCGCGCTGTGAAACACTCCCGTGACCGCCCCGCCCTGAGCCCCGGATGAATCCCGACACCTCCCTGAGTGGTCTGCTCATCGGACTGCCGATCGGCGCGGTGCTCGTCTGGCTGCTGCTGCGCAGCCGCCATCGGGCCGAGCAGGCGCAAAGCCTGGCCGAGTTGCGTGAGCGCGAGCTCATCGAGGCCCGCGCCGCCTGGGAGACCACCCGGGACCAGCTCGACGCCAGCCGCGACGACACTGCCCGGCTCGAGGAGCGCGCCCGCCGCGTGCCGGAGCTCGAGCAGCGGCTCGGCGAGCGCGAGAGCGAGCTCTCGCGGCTGCGCGTCGAGCACACCGCCCTGCTCGGGCAGCTCCAGGCCGCGAATGCGCGGGTCGAGGCCGAGCAGGCCCGCGCCGCCGAGAAGCTCGCCCTGCTCACCCAGACCCAGGCCGCGCTGAGCGAGCGCTTCCGGCTGCTGGCCGCCGAGGCCCTCGAGACCAGCACCAGCCGCCTGCAGGCCCAGAGCCAGGCGGCGCTGGGCAGTCTGCTCGAGCCGTTGCGCCAGCGCCTGAGCGACTTCCAGAAGAAGGTCGAGGAAGTCTATGTGGACGAAAGCAAGGAGCGCTCGGCGCTGCGTCAGCAGGTGGAGGGCCTGCTGCAGCTCAACCGTACCCTGAGCGACGACGCCCGCAACCTGACGGCCGCGCTGCGCGGCTCGGCCAAGAGCCAGGGCAACTGGGGCGAACTGATCCTCGAGCGGGTGCTCGAGGCCTCGGGCCTGCGCAAGGGCCACGAGTACGTGGTGCAGGACGCGCAGCGCAACGAGGACGGCGAGCGTCAGCAGCCCGATGTGGTGATCCACCTGCCCGAGTCGCGCCGCCTGGTGGTCGACGCCAAGGTGAGCCTGGTGGCCTACGAGCGCCTGGCCAGCGCCGAGGACGAGGGTGTGCGCGAGGCCGCGCTGCGCGAGCACCTTGGCTCGGTGCGGGCCCACCTGCGCGGGCTCTCGGAGAAGCGCTACCAGGCGCTCTACGGCCAGCTCGACTTCGTGCTGATGTTCGTGCCCATCGAGCCCGCCTTCATGGCCGCGGTCACCCACGACCCGCAGCTCTTCATGGACGCCTGGGAGCGCAACGTGCTGCTGGTGAGTCCGTCCACCCTGCTGTTCGTGGTGCGCACCGTGGCCCATCTCTGGCGCCAGGAGGCGCAAGGCCGCAACGCGCAGGAAATCGCGAAACGCGGCGCCGAGCTGTACGACCGGCTCACCGGCTTCGTCGCCGATCTCGACGCGGTGGGCACCCGGCTCGATGGCGCCCGGCAGGCCTGGAGCGACGCCCGGAAGAAACTCGGCGAAGGCCGGGGCAATGTGATCCGTCAGGCCGAGATGCTGCGCGAACTCGGCGTGAAGCCCAGCAAGCAGCTGCCACGCGCCCTCGTCGAGGAAGCCGGCAGCCCGACCCCCGGAGAGCCCGATGGCCAGCCATGATGAACTGATCCGCCTCACCGCCACCGAGGCGGTGCATCGCCTGCGTCGCCGCGAACTGTCGCCGCTCGAGCTGCTCGACGCGGTGGCCGCGCGCATCGACGCCGTCGATGGCCGGGTGAACGCGCTGCCGATCCGCTTTCTGGACAAGGCCCGCGACGACGCGCGCCGGATGCTCGACGCGCCACCACCCGCCGATCCCGGGCCCGGCTGGCTGGCCGGCCTGCCGGTGGCGGCCAAGGACTACAACGATGTCGGCGGGCAGCCCACCACCTTCGGCTCACCGATCTTCGCGCAATCGATCGCCCCGCACGACGACCATACCGTGGCCACGCTGCGCGCGAGCGGCGGGGTGTTCTTCGCCAAGACCAACGTGCCCGAGTTCGCCGGATCCAACACCTTCAACCCGGTGTTCGGCGCCACGCGCAATCCCTGGAACCTCGCCATGACCGCCGGCGGGTCCTCGGGCGGCGCGGCCGCGGGCCTGGCCAGCGGCACCCTGTGGATGGCCATGGGCAGCGACCTCGGCGGCAGCCTGCGCATCCCGGCAAGCTACTGCGGCATCGTCGGCCTGCGGCCCTCGGTGGGGCGCGTGCCGCGAGGCGCCGGCCTGTCCGCCTTCGATTCCCTCTGGGTGGAAGGTCCGATGGCGCGCAACGTGCCCGACCTCGCGCTGATGCTCGATGCGCTCTCGGTTCAGCACCCCGCCGATCCCTGGTCGATGCCCGCGCCGGCGCAGCCCTTCACGCAGGCCGTGCGCGAGGCCCGCCCGCCGCTGCGGATCGGCTTCACGCCCGATCTCGGCCTGTCGCGCGTCGACCCCGAGGTGGCTGCGATCTGCCGCGCCGGCGCGAACGGCTTCGCCGCGATGGGCACGCAGGTGGAAGAGGCCTGCCCGGACTTCCGCCACGGCATCGACACCTTCCAGACCCAGCGCGCCCTGATGTTCGGCGCGCTGCGCGGCGAGCTGCTCGCGCGCGAGCGGGCGCGCATCCACCCGTCGATCATCTGGAACATCGAGAAGGGCCTGAACCTGGGCATCGAGGAAGTGCTGCGCGCCGAGCGCGAACGCACCGCCCTCTTTCACCGCGTGGCCGCCTTCTTCCAGACCCACGATCTGCTCGCCTGCCCGGTGGTGGCGGTGCCGCCCTTCCCGGTGGAACAGGCCTACCCCACCCGCATCGGCGACCAGGAACTCACCAGCTACATCGACTGGATGTTCCTCACCTTCGTGATCAGCCTCACCGGCTGCCCGGCGCTGTCGATTCCCTGCGGCTTCACCGCCGCGGGCCTGCCGGTGGGCCTGCAGCTCATCGGTCCGCCCCATGCCGACGCCAGCGTGCTGGCCGCCGCATCCCTGCTGGAAAAGAGCCTCGATCTCGCGGTGCAGGTGCCCCGCGACCCCGCCCCCGACGCCCGCAACTGAGCCCCGCGCCCCATGACCCAGACCCTGCTCTTCTCGCCCTGGCAGCTTCGCGATGTGGTGTTTCGCAACCGGATCATGGCCGCCCCGATGTGGCAGTACGCCGGCCACCAGTGGCGGCCCACCGACTGGCACCTCATGAACCTGGGGCGTCTGGCCGACGGCGGCTCGGGCCTGGTCTTCCAGGAGGGCACCACGGTGGAACGCCGCGGCTGCGGCACGGTCGGCGACATCGGCATCTGGGACGACGACGCCGTGCCGCACCTGCGCCGCCTGGTGGTCATGATGCAGGACTGCGGCGCGGTGCCAGGCATCCAGCTGATGCACGCCGGTCGCAAGGCGCGCCAGAAGCCGCCCGACCAGGGCCGCGGCGCGCTGCAGCGCTCGCCCGAGATCACCGACTGGGATGCCTGGGACGTGATCGCCCCGAGCGCGATCACGCTGCCCGGCGAGAGCGCCGCCGCGCCGCGCGAGATGACCGGATCGGACATCCGCGCCGTCATCGACGCCTTCGTCGCCGGCGCGCGGCGCGCCGATGCCGCGGGCTATCAGGTGCTCGACCTGCACGCCGCGCACGGCTACCTGCTGCACAGCTTCCTGTCGCCCCTGGCCAACCGGCGCGGCGACGCCTGGGGTGGCAGTCTCGCCAACCGGATGCGCTTCGTGCTCGAGATCGTGGCCGGCGTGCGCGCGGTGTGGCCGGCGGGCAAGCCGATCTTCGTGCGGCTGTCGGTCATCGATGGCGCCGCCGGCGGCTGGACCCTCGAGGACAGCGTGACGCTGGTGCGCGAGATGCACCGCCTGGGTGTCGATCTCATCGACTGCTCCGCCGGCGGCATCGCCGGCTCGCCGCTGCCCGCGGGACAGAGCGCCTCCTACGGCTACCAGGTGGACCTGGCCGCGGCCATCCGCCGCGAGACCGGCGTACCCACCTCGGCGGTCGGCCTGATCGTGCACGCCAGCCATGCCGAGCGCATCCTGCGCGAGGGCGCCTGCGATCTGGTGGCGCTGGCGCGCGAGCTCATCCACAACCCCAACTGGCCGGTCGATGCGGCCATCAAGCTCGGCGACGACATCGGCCACCGGGTGATGAAGACCCGCGGCGGCTTCTGGCTGGAGCGGCGCGCCGCCACCGTGCCGGGGCTGCGCACCTCCACCCAGGGCGAGACCGAGCTCAGCCCCCCAGGAATCCCGGGCTGATCGCGCCCTGGCGCACCGCCTCGTCGGCCTTGGCCTCGGCCTCGCGGATCGCCGGCAGGCGGGCGATCACCGCCGCCAGCCGTTCGCGCGGGATCACCACCACGCCGTCCAGATCGGCCACCACCACGTCGCCGCTGCACACCCGGCGGCCGGCCAGCATCACCGGCCGGCCCACCGTGCCCGGGCCGTTGCGGTGCGGCGAGTTGGGCGTCACGCCCATGGCCCACGCGGGCAGGCCCACCCGCTGCAGGCCGACCCGATCGCGCACGCAGCCATCGGTGACGAAGCCCACCGCGCCCCGGTTGCGGGCCATGCCCAGCACCAGATCCCCGGTGATCGCGCAGCCGGTGAAGCCGTCGGCAGCCGCCATGATCACGTCACCGGGCTGGATCGACGGCAGGGCGTGAATCAGCGCGAGGTTGTCGGCCGGGCCGGCATGACAGGTGAGCGCCACGCCGCAGAAGGCGTACTGCTCGGCGACGGCGGGGGCGAGCCGATGGTCGAGCGCGCCGTCGCCGCCCATGGCATCGGTCAGATAGCCGGTGGGCGTGCCGCGCAACTGCTCCACCCAGGCCGGGTCGGGCCGCTCGAAGGGGTCGGTCTGGATCAGCGGCACTTCATCGATCATGGCGGGCTCCAGGAGGTATCGTCAGCGCCGACACTATCATCGGCCGGCCGCTACAGGCCGAGATGCTCGCGGCGCACCGTCTCGTCGGCGGCCAGTTCGGCCATGCTGCCCGCGAAGCGGATCTGCCCCTTCTCGAGCACGTAGGCCCGGTCGCAGACCAGGCCGGCGAAGTGCAGGTTCTGCTCCGAGAGCAGCACCGACAGTCCCTCGCGCTTCATGGCGTTGATCGAGCGCGCCATCTGCTCGACGATCACCGGCGCCACGCCCTCGGAGGGCTCGTCGAGCAGCACCAGCCGGGGGTTGCCCATGAGCGTGCGGGCCACGGTGAGCATCTGCTGCTCGCCTCCGCTCATGCGCCCGCCCGGCCGCTGCGGCATCGCCGCCAGATTGGGAAAGAGCGCGAACAGGCTGGCCACGGTCCAGGTCGGCGCGCCGGGGCGCGGCGGCTGGCGGCCCACCTCGAGGTTCTCGAGCACGGTCAGGTCGGTGAAGATGCGCCGGTCCTCGGGCACCCAGCCCAGCCCGGCGCGCGCGATCCGGTGCGGCGCCCAGCCCGAGATGTCCTGGCCGGCGAAGCGCACCTGACCGGCCCGTCGCTCGAGCAGCCCGGCCACCGCCTTCAGGGTGGTGGACTTGCCCGCGCCATTGCGGCCCATGAGCGCGACCACCTCGCCCGCGCCCACCGACAGCGACACCTCGCGCAGGATCTGCGCCCGGCCATACCAGCCATCGAGCCGGCTCACCGAGAGCAGCGGCTCGGCGGCGGGGGGCGGCTCGGCCGCGGGGGGCGGCTGTGCGGCATCGCGCGGCCCGGGAATCTCGCGCGGCCCCGCGCTCATGGCGCCACCCCGCCGGCGGCCACACTGCTGCCGAGATAGACCTCGCGCACCCGGGCGTCGTCCCGGATGGCCTGCGGCGGCCCCTGCGCGATCAGCTGGCCCCGGGCCAGCACGATCAGGCGGTCCGCATGCGCGAACACAACATCCATGCTGTGCTCGGTGAACAGCACCCCGATGCCGCGCTCGCGCACCAGCCGGCGCACCAGCGCGACCAGTTCATGGCGCTCGCGCGGTGCCATGCCGGCGGTGGGCTCGTCCATCAGCAGGAGCCGCGGCGACCCCGCCAGCGCGATGGCCAGCTCCACCCGCTTGATGTCGCCATAGGCGAGCGCGCCACAGGGCGCCTGCGCCATCGCCTCCAGGCCCACCGCGCGCAGCAGCGCCAGCGCCGGCTCGCGATGGCGGTCGGCGGCCCGGCCCCACCAGCGGTGCAGCGCCCCCTCGTGGGAGAGCAGCGCGAGCTGCAGGTTCTCGAGCACGGTCATGGAAGTCCAGGTGGCCGCGATCTGGAAGGTGCGGCCCACGCCCAGGCGCCAGATCTGGCGCGGGCCGAGCCCGGCAAGGTCGCGCCCGGCGAGCAGCACACGCCCGGCATCGGGGCGCAACTGGCCGTTGATGCAGTTGAAGCAGGTGGACTTGCCCGCGCCATTGGGACCGATGAGCGCGAGCAGTTCGCCGGCGGCCAGCTCGAAGGACACGCCATCGACCGCCTGAACCCCGCCGAAGGCCTTGCGCAGCGCTTGCACGGCGAGCAGGGGTGCGGCGCTCATGGCTGCCGCTCCCCGCCCCTCGCCAGCAGCGCCTGCAGACGCGGACCCAGCGCCCCGGCGATGCCCTGCGGGAAGGCCAGCACCAGGGCCAGGATGCTCACGCCCAGCACCGCCCGCCAGTAGTCGGTGGTGCGGATGATGGTGTCCTGCAGCCAGGTGAAGGCCGCGGCGCCGACCACCGGCCCAGCCAGGGTCTGCACCCCGCCGAGCAGCACCATCACCAGCCCGTCGATGGAGCGGCCCACCGCGATGGTCTCGGGCGAGATCGACCCCTTGGCGAACGCGAAGAGCGCTCCAGCCACCCCGCCGAACAGCCCCGACACCATGAACGCGCGCCACTGGATGGCGGCCACCGCGATGCCGGTGGCCTCGGCGCGCAGGGGCGAGTCGCGGGCCGCGCGCAGCGCGAAGCCGAAGGGCGCGTGCAGCATGCCGCGAAGGAGCACCACGGCCGCAGCCACCACCGCCAGGGTCAGCCAGTACCAGGCCTCGCGCGAGGACAGCCAGGCCGCCGGCCAGATGCCCACCAGGCCGTTGCTGCCGCCGGTCACGGCGTCCCACTGGAACACCAGCGCCCAGACGATCTGCGCAAAGGCGAGGGTGAGCATGGCCAGATACACGCCCGAGAGCCGGACCGCGAACCAGCCGAAGAGCATCGCCCCGGCCAGCGCGAGCAGCGGGGCAGTGAGCAGCGCGAGCTCCATGGGCAGTGCCAGCGCCTTCACGCCGAGCGCCGCGCCGTAGGCCCCCAGGCCGAAATAGGCGGCGTGGCCGAAGGAATGCATGCCACCCGGTCCCATCAGGAAGTGCAGGCTGGCCGCGAACAGCACCGCGATCAGGATGTCGATGCCCAGCACGGGCAGATACGGCCAGACCGGCGCGGCCAGGGGCAGCGCCGCGAGCAGCGCAAGCAGCAGCAGCCAGGCGCGCCGCTCGCCGGGACCGGCCGGGCGCAAGGGCACCTCGAGCTGCGCCGCGCTCGCCCGCACTGCGCCCGCCGGGCGCCCGAGCAAGCCCCAGGGCCGCAGCACCAGCACCAGCGCCATCACCAGGAACTCGGCCACCAGCGTCAGCCGCGAGAAGGACACGCTGAACTCGCCGATGCTCACCGTGCCCAGCGCGTGGCACAGGGCCTTGGTCTCGGCGATCAGCAGCGCGGCGAGATAGGCGCCGGGGATGCTGCCCATGCCGCCCACCACCACCACCACGAAGGCCTCGCCGATGGTGATCAGGTCCATGCCGAGATTGGCCGGCTCGCGCGGGATCTGCAGCGCGCCGCCCAGCCCGGCAAGCAGCGAGCCCAGCGCGAACACCCCGGTGAAGAGCCAGGCCTGGTTCACGCCCAGCGCGGCCACCATCTCGCGGTCCTGGGTGGCCGCCCGCAGGAGCACGCCAAAGCGCGTGAAGCGCAGCAGCAGCCACAGGGCGCCCAGCACCAGCGGGCCGATCGCCACCAGCAGCAGGTCATAGCTGGGCAGGCGCGCGCCCAGCACCTCGACCGCGCCCTTGAGCCCCGGCGCGCGCGGCCCGAGCAGGTCTTCGGGGCCCCACAGCCAGAGCACCGCGTCGCGCACCACCAGCGCCACCGCGAAGGTGGCCAGCAGCTGGAAGAGCTCGGGCGCGGCGTAGATCCGCCGCAGCACCGTGAGCTCGATCAGCGCGCCGGTGAGCGCGGTAAGCACCGCCGCCAGCGCGATGCCGGCCCAGAAACCGGCCACGCTGTCGGCGCCCAGCCGCTGGACGAGCGACCAGGCGAGATAGATGCCCACCATGGCCAGCGAGCCGTGGGCGAAATTGACGATGCGGGTGACGCCGAAGATCAGCGACAGGCCCACCGCCACCAGGAAGAGCGTGGAGGCCCCGGCCAGCCCGTTGAGGAGCTGGACGATGAGGGTCTGCGCGCTCACTGCATCGCGTCGGCCGGGCGCAGCTTGCGCACCGCGGCATCGGCGGGCTGGACCGCCGCGCCGTCGATGTAGCGGAAGTCCTTCATCACGCCCCGACCCAGATTGACGGTGGTCACGCCCACGTAGGCGCCCATGGTGGCCTGGTGGTCGAGCGCGCGCCAGGTGATGCGACCGAAGGGGCTCTCGAGCTGCAGCCCGCGCATGGCCTCGACGAGCTTCTCGGTGTCGGTGGACTTCGCCTTGCGGATGGCCTGGGCGAGCGACATCATCGACGCATAGCCCACCACCGAACCCAGGCGCGGGTACTCCTTCCAGCGCCTCTGGTAGGCGGTGAGGAAGCGGTCATGCTCGGGCGAACGGATGCTGTACCAGGGGTAGCCGGTGACGATCCAGCCCTCGGGCGCTTCGTCGCGCAAGGGATCGAGGTACTCGGGCTCGCCCGAGAGCAGCGAGACCACCGGGCGGTCCTTGAACAGGCCCCGGGTGCTGCCCTCGCGCACGAATTTCGCCAGGTCGGCGCCGAAGGTGACGTTGAAGATCGCATCGGGTCGCGCGTCGATCAGCGCCTGCGCGACCACGCCCGCGTCGATGCGGCCCAGCGCCGGCGCCTGCTCGGCCACGAACTCGACATCGGGCTGCGCCGCCTTGAGCAGTTCCTTGAAGGTGGCCGCCGCCGACTGGCCGTACTCGTAGTTGGGGTACACGATCGCCCAGCGCTTCTTCTTCAGGCGGGCGGCCTCGGGCACCAGCATGGCCGCCTGCATGTAGGTGGAGGGGCGCAGGCGAAAGGTGTAGCGGTTGCCGTTCTGCCAGGTGATCTTGTCGGTGAGCGGCTCGGCGGCCAGGAACAGCACCTTGCGCTGACGGGCGAAGTCGGTCACCGCCAGTCCCACATTGGACAGGAAGGTGCCGAAGACCACCGACACCCGCTCGCGCGAGACCAGTTCCTCGACCACCCGCACCGCGTCACCGGGGTTGGCATTGTCGTCGCGCGAGATCACCTCCACCTTCTGGCCGAGCAGGCCGCCGGCGGCGTTGATCTCCTCGAGAGCCAGCTCCCAGCCCTTGCGATAGGGCTCCAGGAAGGCAGGCTGCGCCTTGTAGCTGTTCAGTTCACCGATGCGCACCTGCGCGCCGGCAGGCGCGGCAAGCAGCGTCAGGCACGCGCCAAGGCCGAACGCCAGCGCGCGCAGCAGACCAGGGCGGGCACACCCGGATGACGATGACATGGGGAGAGCTCCGTGGAGGGAACGGCCGAAAGAAGGCCACGCGACCGATTATCCCATCGCCCGCCGGCCTGCACCCTCAAAGGCTCACACAGCCCTCGAACTGCCCGCGCCCGGGGTACCAGGGGGCAAGCCACACCCCGCCATGGGCGAAGCGCCAGGCCCGCACCTCGCCGGCGGTGGTGGTGACCACGAGCTCGGCGCGCCCGTCGCCATCGAGGTCGCCATACCAGGGTACGCCCTCGATGCCGCCCGCGAGCTTCAGCGACCCGATCACGCCGCCGGTGGCGACGTCCACGCAGTGCAGGCTGCCCTCCATGTCGCCGATCATCACCGCCGGGCTGCCGCGGCCGAACACGTCATGCACCACGGCCGAGGAGTTGATCGGTCGCGTGGACAGCGACTGGCGCCAGACCGTGCGCCCCGCGCCGTCGATGCACCAGAGCTTGCCGGCGTCGCAGCCGGCGACGATGCGATGGCTGCCCTGCCCCGGCATGTGCACCGGCATGGCCGCGCAGTCGATGTCGGCGCCGATGTCCTCGGAGATGCCCAGCACGCGGCCGCGATGGGCATCGAGGATGTAGGCGCGGTTGTCGCGCGAGGACACCAGCAGTTCGATGCGACCGTCGCCATTGACATCGGCGGCCGCGATGAACGCATCGGTGGGGCCGGTATCCACCTCCCAGACCAGCGCGCCAGTGGCGCCGTCCAGGCAGCGGGTGCGGCCATCGACGCAGGCGCTGTACACCCGCACGCCGCCATCGGCCGCCAGCACCAGCGGGTAGGGCTCGATGTTCTCGAGGGCCGCGTACTGCCACACCAGCGCGCCATTGCGCGCGTCGATCTTGCACAGCTGGTTGTCGAAGCCGCCGGCATAGAGGAACCAGCCACCAGGCTCATGCACCAGGGTGCCGGCGTGCTGATAGTAGCGGTCGCTGGGCCAGCGCGGCTCCACCCGATAACTGTCGCCCGCGGCAGGCAGCACATCCCAGGGCTCGGCCACGGTGAGCGTGCTGCCGCCGGGGTTGGCCACCACCTCGCGGGCCTGGCCGGCGCCCGGCCCGCTGGTGATGCGCAGCAAGGCACCGTGACCGCGGCCCTGCACCCGGAGGAAGGCATTGGCCGCCCAGGCCTTGGCGTCGTCGGTGAGGCTGCGCGGCCCGGCGCGGCTCACCCGGCCGCTGGCCTCGCGACCGTACAGACTGGCGAAGGTCCAGCGCAGACTGCCGTCATCCGAGAGACAGCGGATCAGTCCATCGTGGCCGGGCGCGAAGATCTCCACCGCGCCATCGCCATCGACATCGGCCGCCTGGCAGCGGCCGTAGCAGGGCGCGTCGGCTCGGGCCCGCCAGAGGGCCTCGCCGGTGTCGGCGCGCAACGCGCTGACATGACCGTCCCAGCCGCACAGCACCACCGCGCGGTGACGCGCGCCATGGGCGCGGGCCATCACCGGGCCGATCGGCGAGGAATAGATCGGCTTGCCACCCGGCGAGAGGTGGGTCCACAAGGGTTGCAGCAGCCCGAGGGCTTCCAGGGAGACGGATTCGGGCATGTCGATGAAGCGTAGAGCGGCGCCAGGCCGGGCAGCGCCAGCGTAGCCCGCGCCGGGCGCGCCCGGGTGTCGCCAGGCGCGCCCGCCTTGAGGACGCTCAGACCGACTCGTCGATATGCGCCAGGGCCTCGCGGAAGCGCGCCAGCGCCCGCTCGCGCTGGCTGGGCACGTGGTAGTCGGGGAACAGCGCCTCGGTGGGCTTGTAGTCGCGCAGCATCTGCTTGGCGAGCGTGGCCTTGTGCACCTCCACCGGACCGTCGGCCAGCGCCACGTGGTACGACTGCATCACCAGATGCGCGAAGGGCATTTCCTCGGAGATGCCGATCGACCCGTGCAGCAGCAGCGCGCGCGAGGCGATGTCGTGCAGCACCTTGGGCATGGCCGCCTTCACCGCCGAGATGTCCTTGCGCACCTTCTTGTAGTCCTTGTGGCGGTCGATCAGCCAGGCGGTGCGCAGCACCAGCAGGCGGAACTGCTCGAGCTCGATCCAGGAATCGGCCAGTCGCTCCTGCACCATCTGCTTGTCGGCCAGCCGCTCACCCTGCGTGCGGCGCGAGAGCGCCCGCTCGCACATCATGTCGAGGGCCCGGCGGGCCTCGCCGATGGTGCGCATGGCGTGGTGGATGCGCCCGCCACCCAGCCGGGTCTGCGCCACCACGAAGGCCTCGCCGCGGCCGCCGAGCATGTGGTCGGCCGGCACCCGCACCCCGTCGAAGGCCAGGTAGCCGTGCGTGGGCACGGTCTCGGTGGGGAAACCCGCGTTGCGGATCACCCGCAGGCCCGGCGTGCTGGTGGGCACGATGAACATCGACATGGTCTTGTAGGGCGGCGCGTCGGGGTCGGTGACCGCCATCACGATCAGGAACTCCGCGAACGAGGCATGCGAGGCGAACCACTTCTGGCCGTCGAGCACCCACTCGTCACCGTCGCGCACCGCGCGGGTCTTGAAGACCTTGGGATCGGCGCCACCCTGCGGCTCGGTCATGGCAAAGCACGACACGATCTCGTTGTCGAGCAGCGGTTGCAGGAAGCGGCGCTTCTGCTCGGGC
>JBIKWU010000141.1:0-9562 GCA_044356115.1 Burkholderiaceae bacterium | reverse complement strand
TCCCGCACGCCCTTGGCCCAGACGATCGCCTGGGCCACGGCATCGAACAGGTCATCAGGCACGACCTCGCCCACTTCCGCGCGGTAGAGCAGCGTTCGCGCGAGGCTGATGTCTCGCAGCACCGGGACGCCATGCTGCTGCGCCCGGTCGCGCATCTCCATGGCCAGTGCGTCCTCGCCCTTGGCGCTCACCACGGGAATGGGCGTCTTCTCGGGGTGGTAGTCGAGCGCGATGGCCACATGGGTGGGGTTCATCACCAGCAGATGCGCCTGCTCGGTGGAGAGCACCGCGTTGTTCTCGGCCCATTCGCGATGCAGCTGGCGGCGCTTGCCCTTGATGTGCGGGTCGCCCTCATCCTCCTTGTGCTCGCGCTTGATCTCGTCGCGGCTCATGCGCATCTTCTTGAGGTAGGCATGACGCTGGTAGAGCACGTCGGCCACCGCCACCACCGAGAAGATCGCCACGGTCCAGCCCAGCAGCAGCACCGTGGAGGTTCGCAGCGCCTCGCCGAAGGCCTGGGCCGAGCCGTGATGCAGCGCGCTCACGCGCATGAACATCTCGCGGGTGACCAGCCAGGCGATCAGGCCGAGCAGCGCGGTCTTCGCCAGCGACTTGAGCAGTTCCACCAGGTTCTCGGCCTTGAACATGCGCTTGAGGCCTTCCACCGGGTTCAGCCGCTCGAGCTTGGGGCTGAGCGGCTCGGTACTGAACACCGGACCCACCTGCAGGAACTCGGCCAGCAGCACCAGCAGACCCACCGGCACCGCCACCGACAGCACGATGCCCACCAGGGCCCAGGCGCCGGCCCGGCCCAGTTCGCGCATGGCGAGGTCGAAGGGCTTGTCGATCGAGCCGATGGCCAGTTCGATGAGGGCCGACAACTGCGCACCGGCGTAGCCCACGACAAGACTGCCCACCACCAGGGTGGCGAGCAGCCCGACCGTGGCGCCCACCTCGCGGCTCTTGCCGACGTCGCCGCGACGGCGCGCGTCTCTTAGCCGTCGCTCGGTGGGTTCTTCGGTCCGTTCGCCGGAGTCCTGCTGGTCGGCCATCGCGCTCGCTGCTGTCCCGGGCCTGTCAGGGCGGCCCGCAATCCGTGATGCATGTCCGTAGTGGCCACGCGAGTTCGTGCATTAGTGCACCGCCTCGGCGCCTGCCGCTTCGGATAATAAGTTCGATCATGTTCGCCACGTTGTCCTCGTCGTCGACCCAGCGCTGCCGTCCGGCGGAATCGTCATCGATCGCTCGCGCGCCGAAGGTGCTGGCCGTCCTGGCGACGGGGCTTGTGCTCGGCGTGCCCGCTGCCGTGGCGGCGCAGACCTGGACGTCGCGACCGGTGCTGCCGACCGATGCCCGCGAGCCGATGGGCTGTGCCCTGGGCCAGACCCGGGTCGCCGCGGCGCAGGACCCGGCAGCCCGCGCCAAGTTCTCGGCGGCCCTTGGCGCGTGCGCGCCCGTACCGGTCATGCCGGCTGCGGTCGCGTCCCCGGATCCAGCGCCCATGCCGACACTGCGCCGGATCGACCCAGACCCTGCCACCGCCCGCCTGCTCGCCCCCGAGCCCGCGGGCGAGACTGCGCCCGCGCCGGTCATGCCCGCGCCCGTACCGGTGTTTCCGGCGCAGCCCGTCCCGCGTCCGGAGAGCAGCCGTCCGGAGCCGGTCGGACCCCGCCCGCCCGCGGAGCGTCCGGCCGCGCCGCGGGTGCAGACGACCGAACCGCGCTCGATGGCTCGCGTGCGCGAAGCCGACGGGGTGCTCACGGCCGCGGCGCAACGCAATGACATCGATCCGCTGCTGCTGCATGCCGTGGCCTGGGTGGAAAGCCGCCACCGGCCCGAGGCGGTCTCGCCGGCTGGCGCGCGCGGCCTGATGCAGGTCATGCCGCAGACCGCCGCCCGCTTCGGCGTGCAGTCCGAGAGCCATCTGCATGATCCGGCGCTCAATGTCGCGGCGGGTGCTGCCTACCTGAAGTGGCTGCAGGGCGAATTCGGCAACGATCTTTCGCTGGTGCTGGCCGCCTACAACGCCGGCGAGGGCGCGGTACGGCGTCATGGCACCCGCGTGCCGCCGTATCCCGAGACCACCGCCTACGTGCGCGATGTGCTGGCCGCCTACCGCGAACTGAGCGCCGGTCGCGCGCCCGAGGGCATGCGCCGATGAGCCTCGACGCCTATTTCCGCGCCAGCGACAAGCCCCGGAGCGAGGGGCTGCTCTCGCGCTTCAGCGATCTGGTGCTGGTTGCCGGCGTGATCGCGATCGTCGCGCTGATGATCCTGCCGCTGCCGGCACTGGCCATCGACGCGCTGGTGGCCGTGAACATGCTGTGCGGCGTGACCCTGCTGCTGCTGGCGATCTACATCGCCTCGCCCTCGGAGTTCCCGGCCTTCCCGAGTGTGCTGCTGGTGACCACGCTGTTCCGGCTGTCGCTGGGCATTGCCACCACCCGCATGATCCTGCTTGAAGGCAACGCCGGCCACATCATCGACACCTTCGGCGCGATGGTGGCCGGCGGCAATCTCGTGGTGGGTCTGGTGACCTTCCTGATCATCACGGTGGTGCAGTTCATCGTGATCGCCAAGGGCGCCGAGCGGGTGGCCGAGGTGGCGGCACGATTCTCGCTGGATGCGATGCCCGGCAAGCAGATGTCCATCGACTCCGACCTGCGCGCCGGCCTGATCGACAAGCACGAGGCGCGTCGCAAGCGCTCGGCGCTGGAGCTTGAGAGCAAGCTGCACGGCAACCTCGACGGCGCGATGAAGTTCGTCAAGGGCGATGCCATCGCCGGCATCGTGATCATCCTGATCAACCTCGTGGGCGGCCTTGCGGTGGGTGTGCTCCAGCGTGGCATGGACATGTCCAGCGCGCTGGTGAAGTACTCGATCCTCACCATCGGCGACGGTCTGGTGTCGCAGATCCCGGCGCTGCTGGCAGCAATGTCCGCCGGCCTGATCGTGACCCGCACCAGCGGCGACGAGACCGACCGGCACCTTGGCGACTCGATCCGCAAGCAGGTGATGGCCAAGCCGCGCGTGCTGATGGTGGCCGGCGGCATCTCGCTGCTGATGGCGCTGGTGCCGGGTTTCCCGGCCGTGGTGTTCGTGGTGGCGGGTCTCACGCTGCTGCTCACCGGCGCCATGCTCACGCCGGTGCTGCGCGATCGCCTCGAGGGCTACATGCGGCCGGCCAGCCAGTGGCGCAAGCAGGGCCAGGCCGCGGACGCGGTGGTCGTGACCCGCTCGGCCGAGGTGGTACCCCAGCCCATGGTGATGCTGCTGCTGGAGATCAGCGGGCCGCAGGCGCGGCAGGTGGACCCTCCGGATCTCGCCCGGCGCCTCGACGTGGTGCTGCGTGATTTCAACCTTCGGCTGGGTGTGGCGTTGCCGCGGATCTCGCTGCATTTCGATCCTTCGTTGCCGCGCTCCAGCTGGCGCCTGCTGGCCTTCGAGGTGCCGATCGCGAGCGGCGAGACCGCGGCTGACGGTGTTCAGGGCATCGTGGCCGAATGTGCCCAGGCGCTGCGTCGCCAGTGCTCGCTCTTCGTCGGCGCGCAGGAGGTGTCGCAGCTCCTCACCCGTGCCGCCGAGGACCTGCCCGATCTGGTCAAGGACGCGCAGCGGATGGTGCCGGTGTCGCGCTTTGCCGAGGTGTTCCGGCGTCTGGTGGAGGAGGAGGTCGGGGTACGCAACCTGCGCGCGCTGCTCGGCGGCATTGTCGAGTCTGCCGATCGCGATACCGACGTGCATACCCTCACCGAGTTCGCGCGGATCGCGCTGCGCCGCGAGCTCTGCCATCGCCATGCGCCCGGTGGCGTGCTGCGCGCCCTGCTGCTCGAACCTGACCTGGAGAATCACCTGAAACAGTCCGTGCGCACCGCGGGGCACTCCCAGCAGCTCGCGATCGATCCGCCCTTCGCGGAGCGGCTGGTGGCGGCGATCGGCGCCGAAGTGGCGCGCACCGGAACTCCGGTGCTGCTCACCACCATCGAGGTGCGCCGCCATCTGCGCAAGCTGATCGAGGGCGATCTCTTCGACGTGGCGGTGCTCTCCTTTCACGAGCTCGTGCCTACGCTGCGCATGGAAGTGACCGGCAAGATCGCGGTGCCTTCCGAACCGGCACGGCAGATCGCGGCGGAGGCGGCATGAGCCAGACGCGGATCGCTCGGGGTCATGGACGCGCGCTGGCCATGCTGGCGCTTGCCGCCGTGCTGGCGCTGGCCTCGCTTGCGCTGCCCCAGGAAGCCTCGGCCGGCGTGGCGCCCAACCTGGGTCGCAAGGTGAGCCTGGTGGCACGCGAGCAGCAGCTGCCGGCCTTCCTCAATGACCTGTTCTCGCAGATCGACGTGCCGGTGGCAGTGAGCCAGAGCGCCGCCGGGGTGGTGAACGGGCGTTTCGCCGGCACGGCCGACTCGGTGTTTCGCGAGATCGCCCGCAGCTTTTCGCTGGTGGGCTATCACGACGGCGCGGTGATGCACATCACCTCGGCCTCGGAGATCGGTACCCGCACGTACGGTATCGATCCGGTGCAGGCCTCGCGGGTGCTGCGCTCGGCGGAAGACCTCGGGCTCACCGATCCGCGCAACACCCTGCGCACCACGCGCAGCGGCACGCTGGTGGCGCTGGGCGCGCCGCGCTTCCTGCAGCAGGTGGACGATCTGGTGCGTGCCGAGTTCAGCGTACCTGCGCCGCGCGTGGCCGCGCCGGCCACGGTGAGCGCTGCCACCTCGGCGTCGGCCGCCATGCCCCCGGGCACGATCGGCTTCCGGGTGTTCTACCTGCGTCATGCCTGGGCGCAGGACACCCGCGTGGCCTTCGGCGGTCGGCAGCTGGTGGTGCCTGGCGTAGCCACCGTGCTGCGCAATGTCACCGCCGGCCTGGGTCAGACCCTGGTGCAGCCGATGCTGCCCGGGCAGGCCGCCCCGGGCACCGCGCAGGTGGAGGGCGAGACCCTGCTGCGTCCCTCGCAACCGCGCCTGCGGGGCAAGGGTCTGGCCGACATCGGCCGCATGCCCACGCTCGGCCAGAACGCGCAGGGCGCTGATGGCGGTGACGGTGGCGCCGAGCGGGCGGTGGTCGAGCGCGGCGCCGATCGCAACGCCCTGGGCGTCGCGGCCGCGGCAGGGCCGGGCTCGCGCTATCTGGTCAGCCAGGTGGGTGGCGCTCATGTCGAGGCCGATCCGCGCTCCAACGCGGTGATCGTGCGCGACGTGGTCGAGCGCCTGCCGATGTACGAGCAACTGATCGCGGCGCTGGACTTCGAGCCGCAGATGGTCGAGGTCGAGGCCACCATCGTCGACGTGAACATCTCGCGCCTGCAGGAGATGGGCATCAACTGGCGCTGGATCAATGGTCGCAACGACGTGCTCTTCGGCCGCGGCAATGATTCCGATGCGCGGCTCGCCGCGGGCCAGCAGATCACGCCCACCGGCCTGGGCATGTACGTGTCCACGGTGCTCGGCAGCGGCTACAACTTCATCTCCCGCATCAACGCCCTGGCTTCGGATGGCGCGGCGCGGGTGGTGTCGCGGCCGCAGCTGATCACGCTCTCGAACGTCGAGGCGCTGTTCGACAACAACTCCACCTTCTACGTGCGGGTGGCCGGCCGGCAGGAGGTCGATCTCTTCAACGTGTCGGCCGGCACCTCGCTGCGCGTGACGCCCAACGTGTTTCGCGATCGCGAGGGCTGGCGCATCAAGCTGCTGGTGTCGGTGGAGGACGGCAGCATCTCCAAGCAGCAGGTGGATCAGATTCCGGTGGTCGATCGGTCCACGATCAACACCCAGGCGCTCATCCAGGAGGGCGAGAGCCTGCTGATCGGCGGCATGACGCGCGAGAGCAGCGAGCGCGCCACCGATCGCGTGCCGGTGCTGGGCGATGTGCCGGTGCTGGGCAACCTGTTCCGCAACCGCAGCGAGACCACCCAGCGTTTCGAGCGCCTGATTCTCATCACGCCGCGTCTGGTGCAGTCGAGCCGGGTGCAGGCCGCGGCCGCGGCGTTCACCGGCGCTGCCGCCGGACCCGCCGGTCCCGTTGGCAGCACCGGTGCCGCCCCGGCACCGCGCGCGCCGGCCGCTGCCGCCGTGCCGCGGGCGCCGGTCCCGGCACCCGCGATGCCGGCATCGGGGGTGCCGGCGCAGCCCGCCGGTCGGGGCGAGCCCCGAGTTGACAGCACCTATCGCCATGTCTGGCCCGGCAGCAGGCCTGCCGCCGGCACGAGCGGCTGCCGGGATGCCACGGGGGCACCATGCTGAGACGCGAACGTGAGGAGCCGATGCTGCGCGAGCCTCATCTTCCGGTCGACGAGCGAGAGGACACGCTGCTGGCGGTCGTCAGCGGACCGCGGGCCGGCGCGCGACGCGCGCTGGTCGATGGCGAGCGACTGAGCATCGGCTTCGATCTCGGCTGCGATGTGGTCATCCGGCATCCGTCGCTGCTCGGTCTGCGCGCCACGCTGATCCAGGATGGCGAGGATGTACGTCTGCAGGTCGAGCAGGGGCAGGTGAACCTGCTGGGGATGACCCTGCCGGCCGGCCGCACGGTGGTGCTGCCCCGTTGGGTGCCCTTCGCGCTCGGCGATGCCATGCTGGCCGTGGGTTCGTCGCGGGGTCGCGGCTGGTCCGCCTGCCGCCGGCTGGCCAATCAGCTCGCCCAGGAGCGGGCCATCGAGCCCGACACCACCGATGCCCAGCCCGACGCCAACGCATCGGCCGAAGACGATCCGGCTCCGGTGATCGATGCGCGCGGCAGTCCGACCTCGGACGATCAGGCCCGGCAACTCAGCCGTCACTGGCAACGCAGCAGCCGCGGCGCCGCTCGCGGACGGCGCCTTGCCTGGCAGATACCGCTCGGGATGGCCGGCTGCCTGATGCTAGCCCTGTCGGTCGCATGGCTCGCTCCTCTGGTGGGCGCTGTGAACAGCGCGCCCCATGCGTCACTCTCCGAGCGTCTGCGCGCCGTGCTGCGCGACCACGGTCATGGTCATCTCAAGGTCGAACAGGGCGCATCCACGCCGGTGGTGCGCGGCTTCGTCGACACCGATTCGCAGCGCGCGCAGATCGCTGACCTGGTCACCCGCGCCGGCACCGGGGCCTCGGTGGAACTGACTTCGGGTCAGCACATCGTGCGCCAGGTATCGGATGTGTTCCGGGTCAATGGCCTGCCGGCTCAGGTGCGCCACGTGGGACGCGGCGTGATCCAGGCCGAGGTCGGCGTGGCCGATCCGGACAGGGTGCGACGAGCCGAGGAGAGCGTTCGTCGCGACGTGCCCGGGATCACCGGGCTGGAGATCCGTTTCACGCCAGCGCCCAGACCCCCGGCGGTGAAGGCGCCACTCGTGCCCGACGACCCCGGCAAGCGGGTGGTGAGCGTGGCCTACGGACCCAACGGCCATGTGGTCACGGCCGATGGCGCGCGCTACTTCGTGGGCGCGGTGCTGCCCACCGGGCATCGGATCACGCGGATTGCCGAGGGGGAAGTGGAACTCGTGCGTGACGGACAGACCACCCGGCTCGCGATCTGAGGCATGCGCATGACACGACTGAGAAACCGGCTCGGCATCCTGTTCACCTGTCTGCTGCTGACGGCCTGCAGCGCGGCTGATCTCTACTCGAACCTGAACGAGCGTCAGGCCAACGAGATGATCGCCGCCCTCCAGACCGCGGGCATCGAGGCGAGCAAGGTCTCCAAGGACTCCGCCAACTGGACCATCCGCGTGTCCCGCGGTGACTTTGCCCGCGCAGTGGATACCCTGCGCGCGGAGGGCTTGCCGCGCGACGAGTTCGAGTCGCTGGGGCGGGTGTTCAAGAAGGAGGGCTTCGTGTCCTCTCCGCTCGAGGAGCGGGCGCGGCTGATCTACGGCCTCTCCCAGGAGCTCTCCAACACCATTTCGGCGATCGATGGCGTGGTGGTGGCGCGCGTGCATCTTGCCGTTCCCGACCGTGATCCGCTCTCGGACAAGCCGCGCAGCGCCTCGGCCTCGGTGATGGTCAAGCACCGGCCGGGCATCGATCTCAGCGGCCAGATCGGGCAGATCAAGGCGCTGGTGGTCAACAGCGTCGAAGGGCTCACCTACGACAGCGTGACCGTGTCGCTGTTCCCTGCCCGTGAGGCGATGCAGGGCGCCCGCGCGCGCGCCGACGCGGCCGCGGCCTCGAGCGGCGTTTCGCTCTCCGCCCTGTTGCCCTACGGCGGCGCGGCGGTGCTGCTGCTGCTGCTGATGGCCGGTTTCTGGATGCTGCGCGAGCGCCGCTGGCGCATGCGCTCGGAGGAGGAATGAGCGAGAGCACGCTGCCGGCACGCCTGGCCGATGCCCGCGCCCGTCGCGCCCGCTGGTGCCACGAGGCCCGGGTGCTGGGCCAGATCGCGTTCGAGGCCGACGCCTCGCGCACGCCACTCAGCACGCCGGCGGGCGGGCGCGCGAGCGCGCTGCTCACCGCGGCCTGGGAGCGTCGCGCCGGGCTCTGGCACTTCGATGCCTCGGCGATCGGGCCGCTGCCCGACTGGGCGGATTGTCCGCGCGAACGCCGGCACGAACTCGCGGTGCTCGCCGGCGCGGTGCTCTGCGCGCGCGCGCTGCGCCAGTGCATCGATGGTTCGGTGCTCAAGCGGGTGGCCGACGTGATCGGCGAGGAGCGCCTGGACGTGCTCACGCGCCTGTGCGTGGGGCGCGCGTCAGCCCTTGCCGTGACCTGGGATGCCGACCCGGTGGCGCAGCTCCACGCCCTCGGCGGTGAGGTGCTGCTGCGCAGCGCAAGCGCGCCAGTGGCGATGCGGCGGCGGCTGGCCATGCTCTTTCCGCGCTCCAACGCGCTGGGCAGCGTGGAGCCGGCTCTGCTGTCGCGGGTGGCCGATGACGCGCGGATGCTCTGGGCCGGGCGTCAGCGCGATTCCCAGGGACGTGCGGCATGAGCCGCCTGACCCTGTTCCGCAGCCCCGAGTTCTCGCTCGTGGCCAATCGCGCGCTCATCAAGCGCGACGAGGTCTCGGCGGTGGACGAGACCGTGGGCATGTTGCGGCGGGTCACCCGCCTGCGCGAGGCGCTCGACCTCGAGTGCGACGCGCTGCGCGCTCGGGCGCTGGCCGAAGGCCGCGCCCAGGGCCTGGCCGAGTTACGCGCCGAGTTCGCGCAGGCCATGATCGCGGCAACCGCCTCGGCCGAACTCGCCCTTGCGCGCGAACAGGCCGCGATGCAGGCGCGGGTGGTGCATCTGGCGCTGGCCGTGGTCGATCGCATCGCCGGTCAGCTTGGGCCGGTGGCCATGGTGGGGGCGATCGCGGCCCGAGCGCTCGAGGAACTCGAACCCTCGGCGATGGTCCGCGTCCGGGTGGCCGCAGACCTGGTGGAACCTCTCAGACAGGGTCTGGCCGCCGATCACCCCCGGGTTCAGGTGGTGGCCGGCGAAGGCCTGGGCGCTTTCGATTGCGAGATCGACACCGGCGGCGGGCTGATCGAGGCCGGCCTGTCGGTGCAGCTTGACGCGGTGCGTGCCGCGCTCGCGCAGGCCAGCGAGCAGGTCGACGGCGGAGCCGCCCCCGGTGTCTGATCCGGTGCCAGGCAAGGCCGCGG
>JBIKWU010000389.1:0-2636 GCA_044356115.1 Burkholderiaceae bacterium | reverse complement strand
AGCGCACGGCGTTTGCAGGGTGGGTCGTGCCGTGCGACCCTGCCATGACAAGGGTTTCCGGATTATTCCTGTGAGAAATCAGCCGTTATTCAGGATCACTGAGTCTCACCACTTGAGACTGATGGCGAGTTGAGGGTAAACTGAATATTCAATTTGGAGGATACTCATGGCGCGAGCCGCATCGCTGAAATCGATCGAAACCCAGATCCGTCGTCTGCAGGAAAAGGCTGAAAAACTGAAGGCCAGTCGCAAGGGCCCGGCCATCCGTGAGATCGTCCGCCGGATGAAGGCCGAGGGCATTGCGCTGGAAGATCTTCAGGAGGCGCTCAAGGCCAAGGCCCCGCGCAAGCCGGCAGGCGCCGCCAAGCCGGCCCCCGCAGTGGCTCGCAAACCGGTGGCGATCAAGTACCGCGACGCGGCCACCGGGCAGACCTGGACCGGTCGGGGCCGCGCGCCCACCTGGTTGGCCGAGGCCGAGGCCGCCGGTCGCAAGCGCGAGGAGTTCCTGCTGAATCCGGCGGGCTGAGGCAATAAAGGCCGCTTCAGGCGGCCACTGCGGCCGGCACCCGCTGGCCGCGCACCAGCCGCCCCGGCAGCGCGCCAGTGGGTTGGCCATGGCGATAGGTGACCGTGCCCGAGACGATGGTGGCCACATAACCATCGGCGGGCTGCTGCAGCCGGCGACCGCCAGCCGGGAGGTCATGCGCCACCGAAGGCACATGAACCCGCAGGCGCGCAAAGTCGATCACGTTGATATCGGCCTTCAGGCCGACGGCGAGTTTGCCGCGATCTGCCAGACCGGCCAGCGTGGCGGGCGCGCTGGTGAGCGCCATGATTGCCTCGGGCAGATTGATTCGCTGCTCGGGCGCGGCGTCGCGAGCCCAGCGCGTGAGGAAATAGGTGGGGAAACTCGCGTCGCAGATCATGCCGTAGTGCGCCCCGCCATCGGCCAGGCCGACCACCGCCCGCGGGTGCACGAGCATTTCGCGCACCGCGTTCAGATTCCCGTCGCGATAGTTGGCGGCGGGCTGATAGAAAATCGCGCGCCCTTCATGGGCGAGCAGCAGGTCGTAGGCGAATTCCTCGATGGGCAGGCCGGCAGCCTTGGCCCGGTGATCGAGCCGCTGGCTGAAATCAGGTTCGTAATCGGCTTCCTGATCCCAGGCATAGGCGTAGCGGAAGGACTTCACCGTCTTGAGATTGATCGGGTTGGTGTCTTCGGGCTGTTCGAGCATGAGCTGGGCACGGAAAGCCGGGTCTTTCATGCGGGCCACCCGCTCGGCCAGGGGCAGATGGCTGATCGCCTTGTAGCTGGGGTGAAAGGCGAAGGGGTGGAAGCTGAGATCGAGCCCGTAGAACATGCCCACCGGGCGCGGGGCCACCTGAGCGCGGATTTCAAGGCCGTCGGTGGCGGCCTGGCTGAGGGCGGCCAGCGAATCGCGCCAGCCGTTTTCATCGCCGGTGGGCATCTGGATGAGGGAATACGACAGCGGGCGGCCGCTGCGCTCGGCCAGCCGGCGCATCAGCGCGAATTCGCTGCGCGCATCACCCATGGGCGCCGGGATGATCTGGAACACGCCTTGCCCGGCATCTTTCAGGCCCTCGGCCAGCGCGCCGAGTTCGTCTTCTTCTGAATACAGGCTGGGGGCGAGTTCGCCCGCCTTGGTCCGGTGCATCATGTTGCGGGAGGTGCTCACCCCAAGTGCCCCGGCACGAACGGCCTCGGCGGTGAGCGCGCGCATGCGGGCCAGGTCTTGCGCGGTGGGCGGCTCATGCGTGGCGGCACGCTCGCCCATCACGTAGACCCGCAGGGCGGAATGCGGCAGTTGCGCGGCCACGTCGATGTCGAACCGGCGGGCCTCCAGGGCGTCGAGGTATTCGGGGAAGGTTTCCCAGTTCCAGGGCAGGCCCTCGGTCATGACCACCTCGGGCACATCTTCAACACCTTCCATGACCTTGACCAGGATGTCGCGCTGATCGGGTTTGCAGGGCGCGAAGCCGACGCCGCAGTTGCCCATGACCACCGAGGTGACGCCGTGCTGGGAAGAGGGCGCGAGCCGGTTCTCCCAGGTGCTCTGGCCGTCGTAGTGGGTGTGGACATCGACGAAGCCCGGGGTGACGAGAAGCCCGCGGGCGTCGATTTCCTCGGTGGCGCTGCCGTTCACCTGGCCGATGGCGGCGATGCGGCCGTCCTTGACCGCGAGGTCGGCCACCCGCGGCGCGGCACCCATGCCGTCATGCAGGGTGCCGCCGCGGATGATGAGGTCATAGTCGGCCATGGTCGGTCTCCGAAGGGTTGGCCGGGGGCAAGCGCCGGCAATCGTGCGATGGTACTGCGCCGGCGGGCGGTCTGGTGCACGTTCGGCCGGCATCCGAGACGCATGATCGGCACCAACGGCGTCACCAAGTCGGCGCCCGATGGCCTGAACGTCAGGCTGACCACGGTCTCGTCGATCATCACCGTGCCCGCGCTGCTGCAGCGGCTCGAGGCCAATCCGGGCGAGGCTCAGGGCGGCACCACCGACCCGTCCCAGGCCAGCACGCTGCCGGTGCGCTCCGGACTGGCCGACGCGATCACCGCCAGCAGGCGGGCCGCCGAATCATCCGGGCTGAAGAGGCGGCCAGGGGCCACGCCG
>JBIKWU010000388.1:0-2644 GCA_044356115.1 Burkholderiaceae bacterium | reverse complement strand
GCCCGGAGAACAAGATCGACGGGATCGTGGCGCTGATCATGGCGCTGTCGCGCGCCATCCAGCCCGGGGACACGATCATCGGCCCGGGCTATGAGCTGGTGGTGGCCTGATGGGGTTGCTGGAATCTTTCGGCCGCTGGCGTCGAGGATGGTCGGGCGCCCAGGCCTCCAGCGACGACCGCTCGGTCTACGGCAACTTCTGGTTCGAGCCCACCGGCATCCGAACGAGGGCAGGCATGCGGGTGAGTGCGGCGTCTGCCATGACGCTGCCCACCGTCTTTGCCTGCGTGCGGGTGCTGGCCGAGTCGTTTTCGGTGATGCCCTTCGTGCTGTATCGGATCGGCCAGCGCCGGGAGAAGGTACCCGGGCACTGGCTGCAGCGCCTGTTCTGCCGGGCGCCGAACCGGTTTCAGACGCCGTTCGAGTGGCGGCTGATGCTGATGGGGCACCTGGCGCTGCGCGGCAACGCCTTCTGCCAGATCGCGGCCAACAGTCGCGGGGAGATCACGGAGTTGCTGCCGCTGCACCCGGACCGGATGCAGGTGGAGGTGCTCGATGACGGGAATTACCGCTATCGGTACACCGACCAGGCCGGCCGGCAGGTGTTCTACGCCCGATCCGAGATCTGGCACCTGCGAGGCCTGAGCAGCGACGGCTATGTGGGCCTGAGCCCGATTGAGGTTGCCCGCGAGGCCATCGGCGAGGGCCTGGCCATGCAGAGCTACTCGGCGCGGTTCTTCGCCAACGACGCCCGCCCGGGCGGCTGGGTGGAGTTTCCGGGGAGCTTTGCGGACTCGGCGGCTCGGAACACCTTCCGCGAATCCTGGCAGCAGGCCTACGGCGGGCAGAACCTGCGCAAGGTGGCGGTGCTGGAGAAGGGCATGAAGTACCACGAGCTGGCGCTGAACAACTCGGACGCCCAGTTCATCGAGGCCCGCGGCTACAAGGTGCCGGAGATCTGCCGCATCTTCCGAGTGCCGCCGCACAAGGTGGCCGACCTGTCGCGGGCGACGTTCTCCAACATCGAGAGCCAGAGCATCGAGTTCTGGACCGACACGATGCTGCCCTGGGCCGAGTGCTGGGAGTCGAGCATCGAGCGCTTCTTGCTGGGCGAAGACACCGACCTGGAGGTCGAGTTCGACATGCGCCGGCTCATGCGCGGCGACTCAGCCAGCCGAACGGCCTACTACCAAGGGGGTATCCAGTCCGGCTGGCTCACCCGCAACGAGGCGCGGGAAGCTGAGGGCTATGACCCGCTGGATGGCCTGGATGAGCCCCTCATGCCGCTGAACATGGTCGAGGAGTCCAAGGCGGAAGAGCTCGAATCCGCCACTGAGAGCGCACCGAGCCGCCCACCGTCCGAGGAGAGCCGGCGCCTGCAGGCAATCCTGGAGGCCGGAGCCAGGCGTCTGGCCCGTCGGGCCTCCGGCGCACTGGCCAAGCGGCCGGGCACCGAGGTGTTCGATGACGGTTTCGCTGAACTGATGGCCGAAGCCCTGGGCATGGACGCTGGCCTCGCCCGGCAGACCTGCTCCGAACTGGCCTACGCGGCCGGCACCCGGACCCTTACCGAAGAACAGATCGCGCAAGCCCTGATGGTCGGCGCGACCTACACGCTATCCCCCGAAGGAGGGCCCCATGAAGGGTGAGTTCCTGATCGCCGACCTGCTGGCCACGCCCTGGGCGCTGCGCCGGGAGGTGCTCGCCAGTCACATGCAGGTCCTGGCTCGCTGGTTGGACCGAAGTGCGCCCGCCGTGTCGCTGTCTGACGCACCCGACGCTGACCGTGGCAACGCATTCGAGGCTCGCCGCCGCGAGTCCAACGCCCGGGTGGGCTCGATCGGCGGTGCCGGCATCGCTGTCATCCCGGTGGTGGGCACCATCACCCAGCGCGCCGGGATGATGACCGAGTGGTGCGGAGGCACCAGCACCCAGCAGATCAGCGCCGCCCTGGCAGAGGCCCTGCGCGACGAGGCGGTAGGCCAGATCCTGATGGAGTTCGACACCCCCGGTGGCTCGGTCTTCGGCGTGGCCGAACTCGGCGACGAGATCCACGAGGCCGCCAAGACCAAGCCCGTGATCGGTGTGGCCAACAGCCTGAGCGCGAGCGCCGGGTACTGGCTGATGAGCCAGTGTTCGCAGGCCTACGTCACCCCGGGCGGCGAAGTGGGCTCGATCGGCGTCTGGATGGCCCACGAGGACTGGTCCAAGGCGATGGCTGAATCCGGCGTTGTGACCACCATGGTCTCCGCAGGCAAGTTCAAGGTCGAAGGCAACCCCTACGAGCCCCTGGGCGAGGACGCCCGGGCCTTCATGCAGTCGCGGGTGGACGACTACTACGGCGCTTTCGTGCGAGCGGTGGCCCGGGGCCGCGGCGTGGGCGTGCAGCAAGTGCGCGATGGCATGGGCCAGGGCCGGGTGCTGGGTGCCACCGAGGCGCTCACCCAAGGCATGGTCGATGGCGTGGCACCGGTGGCCGAGGTCGTCCGGAGGATGCAGCGGCAGATGAAGGCTTCGTCTCGTCCTGCTCGCAGTGCCGGCCGCCTTGCCGCCATCGCGCGGCGCGAGCTCGAACTCCTGGCCTGAACACGGAGCAAGCGATGACCGACAAACTGACCCAAGTCTTCACCGGCGAGCCCACCGCA
>JBIKWU010000387.1:0-2652 GCA_044356115.1 Burkholderiaceae bacterium | reverse complement strand
CGCGCGAGGCCTTCGGCAAGAAGATCATCTGGCTGGGCGGCAACATCGAGATCGTGTCGCGGGCGCGCATCGAGATCGAGGCCATGCGCCTGATGGTGCTCAAGGCGGCCAAGGCCATGGACGTGCTGGGCAACCGCGAGGCCCGCGTCTGGGTGCACATGGTCAAGGCCATGGTCCCCGAGCGGGTGTGCCACATCATCGACCAGGCCATCCAGATGCACGGCGCCACCGGCGTCTCGCAATGGACGCCGCTGGCCCGCATGTACGCGCGGGCGCGCACCCTGCGCATCGCTGATGGTCCCGATGAAGTCCATCACCTGGTGGTGGGCCGCAACGAGACCAAGCGCTTCGAGAACAGCGACGAGGACGTCACGTCCACGATGGTCTGGCGCAGCTGATCGCCGCCAGCCGGGGCGCGCTGGCCGCGCCCCGGGCCAGGCCGGTTCAGCGGGCCCCGAACCGGGTCTCGCCGAACAGCGCCTTCTGGGTGGCCGGCTGCGAGCGCCAGTACTGGCGCGGCGCCTCCACGCTGGCCCCCAGGGCGGCTGCCGCCCGCCACGGCCAGCGCGGATCCTGCAGGAAGCCGCGCGCGATCGCGATCATGTCCGCCTTGCCCTGGGCCAGGATGTCCTCGGCCTGCTGCGGCTCGGTGATCAGGCCCACCGCCATCACCGGCATCTTCACCACCGCGCGGATCGCCTGCGCGAACGGCACCTGGTAGCCCGGCCCCAGGGTGATCTTCTGCTTCGGGCTGATGCCGCCGCTCGAGACATCGATCCAGTCGGCGCTCAGTCGCTCCACCGCCTGGGCGAAGGCCTGGCTGCCGGCGATGTCCCACCCGCCTTCCAGCCAGTCGGTGGCGCTGATGCGCACGCCCATCGGCTTGTGCGCGGGCCAGGCCGCGCGCATGGCGGCGAACACCTCGAGCGGGAAGCGCATGCGGTTTTCCAGGCTGCCGCCGTAGGCGTCGGTGCGCTGGTTGGCGATCGGGCTGAGGAACTCGTGCAGCAGGTAGCCGTGGGCCGCGTGCAGCTCGATGGCATCGAAGCCCGCCCGGTCGGCGCGCTGCACCGCCTCCACGAAGCGATCGCGCAGGCGGGTCAGGCCGTCGGCATCCAGCGCGAGGGGCGGCGGCTCGCCCTCGAGTTGCGCGATCGGCGAGGGGCCCACCGGACGCCAGCCGCCAGCCTGCGCCGGCACCAGCTGACCACCCTCCCAGGGCCGGCCGCTGGAGGCCTTGCGCCCGGCGTGGCCGAGCTGCAGGGCCAGCGGGATCGGTGACACCTGGCGCAGCGAACGCACGAGCGAGGTCATCGCGGCTTCGGTGGCCGCGTCGTACAGTCCGAGGCAGCCGGCGGTGATGCGGCCGATCGGCTCGACGGCCGTGGCCTCGACGATCAGCAGGCCGGCGCCGCTGATGGCGAGCTGTCCGAGGTGCACGGTGTGCCAGGGCTGGGCGATGCCGTCGACGGCGGAGTACTGGCACATCGGGGCGATCACGATGCGGTTGGGCAGCCTGAGGCTGCGAAGGGCGAGGGGGGAGAAGAGGGCGCTCATGGCTTGAAATATAGCCTGCGGGCCCCTACCTGCCAGACAGTCAACCATTCCGGAGTGCCTTTCCATGCGTCTGGACAAGCTCACCACGCAGTTCCAGCAGGCCCTGGCCGATGCCCAGAGCCTCGCCCTGAACAACGACCACCAGTACATCGAGCCGCTGCACCTGGTCTCGGCCCTGCTCGGCCAGCCCGACGGCTCCGGCCGGGCGCTGCTGGAGCGCGCGGGCGTGCGGGTGCCGGCGCTCAAGACCGGGCTCGACGCTGCCGTGAAGCGTCTGCCGCAGGTCACCGGCACCGCCGGCGACGTGCAGATCGGCCGTGACCTGGTCAACCTGCTCAATCTCGCCGAGAAGGAAGCCACGCGCCGCGGCGACCAGTTCATCGCCACCGAGATGTTCCTGCTCGCCCTGGCCGACGACAAGGGCGAGGGCGGGCGGGTGGCCCGCGAGGCCGGCCTGGAGCGCAAGGCGCTCGAGCAGGCGATCGATTCGGTGCGTGGCGGCCAGACCGTGGGCAGCGCCGAGGCCGAGGGCCAGCGCGAAGCGCTCAAGAAGTACACCATCGACCTCACCGAGCGCGCCCGCGCCGGCAAGCTCGACCCGGTCATCGGCCGCGATGACGAGATCCGCCGCTCCATCCAGATCCTGCAGCGCCGAAGCAAGAACAACCCGGTGCTGATCGGCGAGCCGGGCGTGGGCAAAACCGCCATCGTCGAGGGGCTGGCGCAGCGCATCGTCAACGGCGAGGTGCCCGACTCCCTGAAGAACAAGCGGGTGCTGGTGCTCGACATGGCCTCGCTGCTGGCCGGCGCGAAGTACCGCGGCGAGTTCGAGGAGCGCCTGAAGTCGGTGCTCAAGGAGGTGGCCCAGGACGAGGGTCAGACCATCGTCTTCATCGACGAGATCCACACCATGGTCGGCGCCGGCAAGGCCGAGGGCGCGATCGACGCCGGCAACATGCTCAAGCCGGCGCTGGCCCGCGGCGAGCTGCACTGCATCGGCGCCACCACGCTCGACGAGTACCGCAAGTACGTCGAGAAGGATGCCGCGCTGGAGCGGCGTTTCCAGAAGGTGCTGGTGGGCGAACCCAGCGTCGA
>JBIKWU010000386.1:0-2656 GCA_044356115.1 Burkholderiaceae bacterium | reverse complement strand
CACCTCGGGGATGGGGAAGGAGCCGACGAAGCCCAGCACATTGGACTTGGTCATGCGACCGGCCACCACGCCCGCCATGTAGGCGTCTTCATAGAAGCGGCCCTCGTAGACCCGCAGGTTCTCGGCGGTCTTGTAGCCGGTGGCGTGCTCGAACTTCACCTCGGGATGGTCCTTGGCGACCTTCTCCATGGCATCCATGTAGCCGAAGCTGGTGGCGAAGATCACCTTGTTGCCCTGGGCGACCAGATCGCGGATCACGCGCTCGGCATCAGGACCCTCGGGCACCTTCTCGACGAAGGTGGTCTTGATCTTGTCGCCGAACTTTTCCTCGATGTGCTTGCGGCCGTTGTCGTGGGCGAAGGTCCAGCCGGCGTCACCGACCGGACCGACGTAGATGAAGCCCACCTTCAGGGGTTCGGGCGCGGGCGCGGGCGCGGCGGCAGGCGCCTGGGCGGCGGGCTTGGGCTCCTCCTTCTTGCCGCAACCGGCCAGCGCGGCGGTGGCCACGACGACCGACAGCGCGGCGTGCTTGAGAAGGGAACGTCTTCCGAGAGGCTTCATCTTGGCTCCTGTGGATGGGAGGGTGGTTGGTGAGGAACGGATCAATGACCCGGAATGAAGGACTTGCCCAGCGAGGCCGGCATGTTCACCCGGATCCAGGCGGGATTCCGGGAGATCAGGACCAGCACCGCGATGGTGGCCAGATAGGGCAGCATGGACATGAACTCGCTCGCGATGTGCACGCCACGCCCCTGCAGCTGCAACTGGAGCATGGTCACGCCGCCGAACAGATAGGCACCAAGCAATACCCGTGCCGGACGCCAGGTGGCAAACGGGGTGAGCGCGAGCGCGATCCAGCCGCGACCGGCAACCATACCCTCAACCCACAGAGGTGCATAGACCACCGAGAGGTACGCGCCGGAAACGCCACACAATGCACCACCGGCCATCACCGCGCCCAGGCGCAGCGCCCTCACCGGATAGCCCAGCGCGTGGGCTGACTCGGGCGACTCGCCGATGGCCCGCAGCACCAGACCGGCGCGGGTGCGATAGAGCCCCCAGGCGATCAGCAGCATGAGCGCGATGCCGCCATAGACCATGGGGTGCTGTCGGAAGAAGGCGGTACCCAGGAACGGGAGGTCGGCCAGCCAGGGGATGGCATGGCTGCCGCGCTCGCCGAGTTTCTTGCCCACGTAGCCGATGCCCACGAAGGCCGAGAAGCCGGCCCCGAACAGCGACAGGGCCAGCCCGGTGGCGGTCTGGTTGGTGTTCAGCCAGATGACCAGCACGCCGAACACCGCGGCAGCCAGCGCGCCGGCGAGCGCGCCGGCGGCAAAGGCCAGCGCGTCGCTGCCGCTGTGGAAGGCCACGGCGAATCCGGCCACCGCGGCGATCAGCATCATGCCCTCGGCGCCCAGGTTGAGCACGCCCGCGCGCTCGTTGACCAGCAGGCCCAGACCGGCGATCGCCAGCGGCGTGCCGGCCGACAGCGTGGCGGCGATCAGCAGCGCGATCTCGTTCATGCGGCGCTCCCCGGCGCGGCGGCGCGGGCCTGCCAGCGCACCCGGTAGTGGATGAGCGTGTCACAGGTGAGCAGCGAGAACAGCAGCACGCCCTGAAACACGCCGGTGAGCGCCGAGGGCAGTCCCAGGCGTGACTGCGAGAGTTCACCGCCGATCAGGAACATGGAGAGCAGCACGCTGCCCAGCACGCACCCCAGCGGGTGGAGCCGGCCGACAAAGGCGACGATGATCGCGGTGAAACCGTAACCGGTGGAGACATGCGGCGTGAGCTGGCCCATGGGGCCGATCGCCTCGAAGGCGCCAGCGATGCCGGCCAGCCCGCCGGAGATGAGCAGCGCCGTCCAGAGCGCGCGCCGCGACGAGAACCCGGCATAGCGCGCGGCCGAAGGGGCGAGCCCGCCCACCTGGAGCTGGAAACCGCCGAAGGTGCGAAAGAGGTAGATCCAGGCCACCAGCGCGGCCACCAGCGCCACCGCCAGACCCCAGTGCACCCGCAGGTGACGCACGATGCGCGGTGCATTGGTGTCGGCCGCGAAGCTCATGGTCTGGGGGAAGTTGAAGCCGTTGGGGTCCTTCCAGGGCCCGAACACCAGCCACGACAGCAGCAGGTTGGCCACGTAGACGAGCATCAGGCTCACCAGGATCTCGTTGGCATTGAAGCGATCGCGCAGCAAGGCGACGATGCCCGACCAGAGCATGCCGCCCAGCGCGCCGGCGACGATGGCCAGCGGAAAGAACGCCCACCGGCCGATGCTGATCTGATGGGCCGTGAACCACAGCGCGAGGCCGCCGGCGGTGATGGCGCCGAGCAGGAACTGGCCCTCGGCGCCGATGTTCCAGACGTTGGAGCGGAAGCACAGCGCCAGACCGATCGCGCACAGGATGAGCGGCGTGGCCTTGAGCGCCACCTCGCTCACGCCACGCAGCCCGTTCAGGGGCTCGACCAGGAACATCTGCAGGCCACGGACCGGGTCCTTGCCCAGGGCGGCGAGCAGCAGCGCCGCCACCGTGACCGTGATGCACAGCGCGATCAGCGGCGAGAGCCAGGCCATCAGGCCGGACGGTTCGGGACGGGGCTGCAGGGCGATCATGGGCTCACCGGCGTCAAGGGGTCACCTGCCTCAGGCGCTCGC
>JBIKWU010000140.1:0-9653 GCA_044356115.1 Burkholderiaceae bacterium | reverse complement strand
GCTGCTCACCGACTCGGTGTTCATCCGGTTCTTCTTCAACTCGGCGATCGTCTCGATCATCGTGGTGATCATCACCATGATCGTCAGCGTGCTGGCGGCCTTCTCGCTGGCCCGCATGAAGTTCTGGGGCTCGGCCACCCTGGCCACAGGGGTCTTCCTCACCTATCTCATCCCCGAGACCCTGCTGTTCATCCCGCTCTTCAAGATGTTCGCCTGGGTGAAGGAGACCATCGGCATCGAGCTGATCAATCAGTGGTGGGTGCTGATCGTGCTGTACCCCACGCTCACCGTGCCGTTCTGCACCTGGATCATGATCGGCTACTTCGCGAGCATCCCCAAGGAGCTCGACGAGGCCGCGCTGATCGACGGAGCCAACTGGCTGCAGACCCTCACCCGGATCTTCATCCCGGTGGCGGTGCCCGGCATCATCGCAGCGACCATCTTCGCGTTCACCGTGTCGTGGGCGCAGTTCCTGTATCCGCTGGCCTTCACCACCTCCACCGAACAGCTCGTCCTGCCGGTGGGCATCATCACCACGCTGATCAAGGGCGATGTCTTCAACTGGGGGCAGATCATGGCGGGCGCGCTGATCGGCGCCGCGCCACCGCTGGTGATCTATGCATTCCTGATGGACTACTACATCGCCGGCCTGACCGCCGGCGCGACGAAGGGCTGACGCAAGCCCCACCCGGAGAGACAAGGCCATGGCCAAGGTGACGCTGAAGAAGGTCGTCAAGTACTACGACGAGACGCTGGCGGTTCGCGGCATCGACCTCGAGATCCACGACAAGGAGTTCCTGGTGCTGGTGGGGCCCTCGGGCTGCGGCAAGACCACCACCCTGCGCATGATCGCCGGCCTGGAGGACATCTCCGATGGCGAGGTGCTGATCGGCGAGGACGTGGTCAACGACGTTCCGCCCAAGGACCGCAACATCGCGATGGTCTTCCAGAACTACGCGCTCTACCCGCACATGTCGGTCTACGAGAACATGTCCTTCGGCCTGAAGCTCAAGCGGGTCGACAAGGCCGAGATCGACCGTCGGGTGCAGGAAGCCGCGCGCATCCTCGACATCGTGCCGCTGCTGCAGCGCAAGCCCAAGCAGCTCTCCGGCGGCCAGCGCCAGCGGGTGGCGATGGGGCGCGCCATCGTGCGCGACCCGGCGGTGTTCCTGTTCGACGAGCCGCTGTCCAACCTGGACGCCAAGCTGCGCGTGCAGATGCGCACCGAGATCAAGAAGGTCCACCAGAAGGTGCGCACCACCACGGTCTACGTCACGCACGACCAGGTCGAGGCCATGACCCTGGCCGATCGGGTGGTGGTCATGAACCACGGCGTGATCGAGCAGGTGGGCACGCCCCAGGAGCTCTATCACAGCCCGCGCACGCGCTTCGTGGCCGGCTTCATCGGTTCGCCGGCCATGAACATGATGCCGGTGACGCTCGCCCGGGCCGGCGACGGATTGCAGCTCGATCTGGGCGCGGGCATCACCCTGCAGGTGCCGGCCGATCGCGTCGCCAAGTACGAGGCACACGCGGGCAAGCCGCGGCTGCTGCTCGGCCTGCGCCCCGAACACCTCACCGACGCCGCCACCACCGGCGAGGTGGCCGGCCAGAGCTTCACGGTACCACTGGAGGTGAGCGAGCCCATGGGCATGGAGACCCTGATCTACTTCCCCCTCGGCGACGTGACCGTCTGCGGCAAGATCAGCCCCGATGTCGACGCCAGCCCGGGCCGGCAGATCCTGCTCACCGCCAAGCTGCAGAACATGCACCTGATCGACGACGAGAGCGGGCTGGTGCTCTAGGCGGCGCCGCTGCGGCGGCCCCGCTAACGCGCCCGGGAACGGGTGTTCTCCCAGCTGCAGAAGATGCCGCCCTGCAGATCCCGGGCAATCGGGTCGCGATCGTTCGCGTGCTCGGCGACCCGCCCGCGCCAGTCGTCGGCGCTGTCCTCGGGCTGATAGCCGATCCGTCGCGCGGCCTCGTCGGGCCACCAGCCCTCGCGATTGCGCGAGGCGCCGAACACGATCTCGAAGTGGATGTCGGCCTCGATCGCGCGCTCGACGAGCTGGGCAAGGTCGCGGTGGCTGATCCAGGTGGCGAGATGGCGGCGTTCGCCGGGCTCGTCAGGCTGGCGGGCCGTGCCGATGCGCAGGCACACCGCGCTCAGGCCGAACTTGTCGGCGTAGTAGCGCGCCAGCGCCTCGCCGAAGACCTTGGACACGCCATAGCGGGTGTCGGGCCGCACCGCCTCGCTGCCATCGAGCGGCGTGCTGCGCGGGTAGAAGCCGATGGCATGGTTCGATGAGGCGAACACCATCCGGCGCACGCCGGCGATCCGCGCCGCCTCGAAGGTCTGGTAGCAGCCCTCGATGTTGGCGTCGCGGATCGCGTCCCAGGGTGCTTCGGTGGCGACGCCACCCAGGTGCACGACCGCATCCACGCCCTGCATTGCCTGCCGCATCGCGAGGGCATCGGTGAGGTCGCAACGCACCACCGTCTCGTCAGGTCCGGCCGGATCCATCTCGACCCGGTCCACCAGCACCATCGGCCAACGGCCCTGCCAGCGCGCGCGCAGCATCCGGCCGATCAGGCCCGCCGCGCCGGTGATCATGATTCGTCGCATCGCTCGCTCTCCCCTCGCAGGATGCGCGCCAGAAGCCCGCCGGCCCTGCTGGTGTATCGTCCCCCGACTTTACCTGCCCGCGCGCGGCCGCCCGGCGCGGCTACCCGGAGACTGCCCGATGTCCCCATCCGAAAACCGCTATCCCGATCCCGCCGTCGAGATCATCGACCCGGCCTTCGAGCCCTACCGACTCTTCCATGCCGCGGTCGAGCGCCTGGCCACCGGCTTTCGCTGGGCCGAGGGGCCGGTCTGGTTCGGAGACGGCCGCTTCCTGCTTTGGAGCGACATCCCCAACAACCGGATCATGAAGTGGGAGGAGGAGACCGGCGCGGTGTCGGTGTTCCGCGCGCCCTCGGGCTTTGCCAACGGCAACACCCGCGATCGACAAGGCCGCCTCATCACCTGCGAACATGGCGGGCGCCGCGTGGTGCGCACCGAGTACGACGGCTCGCTCACCGTGCTCGCCGATCGCATCGACGGCCGGCGCCTGAACTCGCCCAACGACGTGGTGGTGAAGTCCGACGGCTCGGTGTGGTTCACCGACCCGCCCTTCGGCATCCTGGGCCACTACGAGGGCCACCGCGCCGAGCCCGAGCTCGGCATGCATGTGTACCGCATCGACCCGGCTTCCGGCGAGGTGCGCGCGGTGGCCCAGGATCTTCGCGGCCCGAACGGGCTCGCGTTCTCGCCGGACGAGAAGCAGCTCTATGTGGTCGAGTCGCGGGCGCGCCCGAACCGGCTCATCCTCGCCTTCGATGTCCGCGACGACGGCTGCTCGCTCTCGGGCAAGCGCACCTTCATCGATGCCGGGCCGGGCACGCCCGACGGGTTTCGCGTGGATGTGGACGGCAACCTCTGGTGCGGCTGGGGC
This sequence comes from Burkholderiaceae bacterium, assembly GCA_044356115.1. Lineage (GTDB taxonomy): Bacteria > Pseudomonadota > Gammaproteobacteria > Burkholderiales > Burkholderiaceae_E > Quisquiliibacterium. The sequence continues at coordinate 6,156 of JBIKWU010000140.1, read as the reverse complement.
ATGGGCAGCGACGGCCTGGATGGCGTGCATGTGTTCTCGCCGCAGGGCAGGCTCATCGGCCGCATCCGGCTGCCCGAGCGTTGCGCCAATGTCTGCTTCGGCGGCCCGGCGCGCAATCGGCTGTTCATGGCGGCCAGCCGGTCGCTGTATGCGCTCTACGTGAACACGCAGGGCGTAGCCGGCGGCTGAGGCCGCCGCGCGCGGCGCGCCCTCAGCGACCGCCCTGCGCGTCGTCCACCCGCACCGTGGTGCCGGTGACGAACTCCGAGGCCGGTGACACCAGGAACAGCAGCGTGCTGTCGAGCTGGGCAGGGTCACCCAGGCGGGGCCGCGGGAAGTTCTTCGTGATGTCGCCCATGCGCGAGAGCATCCCGTCCATCATCTCCGAGGAGAAGGCGCCGGGCGCGATCGCATTCACGTTGATGTGGAAGCGGGCCCACTCCACGGCCAGCGTCTCGGTCATGCGCACCACCGCCATCTTGGAGGTGGCATAGAGAGCCGCGCCCCGCCCGTCGTAGGCATAAGCGGCGCGCGAGGCGAGATTGACGATGCGCCCGGGCTTTTCGGCGGCCATCAGCCGGCGCGCCACCTCGCACGACAGGATCCACGGCGCGCGCACGTTGATGTCGAGCACGCGATCGATGAGCTCGACCGACATCTTGTGGGCGCGCTGCGCATCGGGAATGCCGGCGTTGTTGACCAGGATGGTCACCGTGCCCAGCGCGGCCTCGGCGCGGGCCACCACATCGATGAGCTGGTCCGCATCGGTCACATCGAGTGCGAGCGGCAGGGCGCGACCACCCGCGGCACGGATCTCCGCGGCGAGTTCCTCGAGCCGGTCGAGACGGCGGGCGGCCACCGCCACGGTGGCGCCGGCGGCGGCCAGCACACGGGCAAAGCGCCGGCCCAGGCCGGCCGATGCGCCGGTGACCAGGGCAACCTGGCCGGTGAGGTCCTGGGAGGCATTGGGCAAGGGGAAGTCGGGCATGGCGGGGCTCGGTGGCAGGCAGAGGTCTGCACGGTGATCCGCGTGCGGTCGCCTGTCAAACCCGGCACACAGCGGGCGTCTCGTTCCCGCGGGCGGACCCGTCGGGCTGATTGCGGCCCCTGCTAAGGTCGCGCTGCGGCAAGGACCGACCCCTCGCCGCGTCACCCCTTCAGGAGACAGCCCCCATGACCGCGACGATGCGCACCGGCATCTGGAACTACGGCGACCTGTTCGATGCCCTGGCCACGGTGGTGCCCGCGCAGCAGACCGCGCTCGCGCATGCCGCACGCGCGATCACCTGGGGCGAGCTCACCGCGCGCACCAACCGGCTCGGGCGCGCCCTGCTCGCCGAGGGCGCGCAGCCGGGGGAGAAGATCGCCTTCTACCTGCGCAACCATCCCGCCTACCTCGAGGGCGTGATCGCGGGCTTCAAGGCGAGGCAGGTGCATGTCAACGTCAACTACCGCTATGCCGCGCGCGAGGTCACCTACATCCTCGAGAACGCCGATGCCACCACGGTGGTGTTCGGTCGCGAGTTCTCGCCGCTGGTGGCGCAGATCGCGCCCGGCCTGCCGGGCGTGAAGCGCTGGTGGGTGGTGGAAGACGGCTCGGCCGAGCCCGTTCCCGATTTCGCCCGGTCCTTCGAGTCCCTGGCGCAGACCGGCTCCGATCAGCCGCTCGACATCACCCGCTCGCCCGACGACCAGTTCTTCATCTACACCGGGGGCACCACCGGCATGCCCAAGGGCGTGATGTGGTCCCAGGACGCGCTGCGCCGCGGGCTGATCAACCCGGCGCTGGTGGTGCGCGTGCCCCAGGACCTGCCGGACCATCTCGCCATCGTGCGCGAGAACGGCCGCGGCCCGATCAACCTGCCCGCGTGTCCGCTCATGCACGGCACCGGCCTGCTCACCGCCATCTCCGCGCTGGTCTCGGGCGGCACCGTGGTCACCTTGCCGAGCGCGCACTTCGATGCGCAGGAGCTGTGGGCCGCGGTGGAACGCCATCGGGTCGATCAGATCGTGATCGTGGGCGACGCCTTCGCCCGGCCGATGACGCGCGCCCTCGACGAACTCGGCGGGCGTCGCGACCTCGCCTGCGTGCTCTCGATGGTCTCCTCGGGCACGATGTGGAGCCTCGAGGTGAAGCAGGCACTGCTGCGCCACCTGCCGCAGGCCACGCTGCTCGACTCCTTCGGGTCGTCCGAGGCGGTGGGCTTCGGCCTGTCGGTCATGACCGCGGCCGGCGCGGTGCAGACCGCCCGCTTCCAGATCGGCGATGACGTGAAGGTCTTCAATGACGCGGGCCAGGAGGTCGGGCGCGGCACCGGCGAGATCGGCATGATCGCCCGCGCCGGCGCGATCCCCGAGGGCTACTACAAGGACCCGGTCAAGACCGCCGCCACCTTCCGCACCGTGAATGGCGTGCGCTACTCCATCCCTGGTGACTTCTGCACGGTCGAGACCGACGGCACCATCACCCTGCTCGGCCGTGGCAGCGGCTGCATCAACACCGCCGGCGAGAAGGTGTTCCCCGAGGAGGTCGAGGAGGTGCTCAAGCAGCACCCCGATGTCGAGGACGCGCTGGTGGTGGGCCTGCCCGACGAGAAGTGGGGTCAGGTGGTCACCGCGGTGGTCGAACTGCGCGCCCAGGCGGCTCTCGACGAAGACGCGCTGCGCGCCCATGTGCGGGGACAGCTCGCGGGCTACAAGACCCCCAAGCGGGTGGTGCCGGTGGCCCGGATGTTCCGTGCCCCGAACGGCAAGGCCGACTACGCCGGCGCGCGCGAGCACGCGGCGAGGACACTCGCGGGCGCCGGTGGGTGAACCCGCGGGGCGCCTGCCGGCATCACCGACAGCCGCCCCGGGCGGCCAGCCTCACTGGCGGTTGGGCGCCGGCAAGCCGATGCTCGGCTCATGTCCCCGGAAGTTCTCGAGCCACCAGCGCCAGTCCTCGGGCACCAGCGAAAACGGCGCGGCATGACCGAGTTCGCGCGCCGCCCACACCGGCCAGTGCGGATTGGCCAGGGCCGGGCGGCCCAGCATCACCAGATCGACGCGCTCCTCGCGGATGGCCTGATCGGCATTGCGCGGGATGCCGAGGTTCCAGCTGGTGGCCACCGGGATGCCCACCTCCTGCCGCACGCGGTGCGCGCGCCCGAGCATGAAGCCCACCTCGTTGAACGGCGCATTCACCGGCCTGCTGGCGTTGCCCCCCATCGAGAGGTCGGCCAGATCCAGGCCGTGGCTCTTCATCATCCGCACCGCGACGAGCGCGTCCTCGAACTGCGTCCCCTCGGGATGGAAGTCGTCGCAGCCCAGCCGCATGGTCAGAGGGTAATGCTCGGGCCAGACGGCGCGCACGGCATCGAGCGCCTCCAGATGGAAACGCACGCGATTCTCCAGGCTGCCGCCATAGCGATCGGTACGCTGATTGGCCAGTGGCGACAGGAAGCTCGCCCCGAGATAGCCGTGCGCGTAGTGCATCTCCAGCCACTGATAACCCGCCTCGAGCGCGCGGCGCGCGGCCTGCGCGTAGGCCTCATGCAGCTGCGCAATCTCGTCGATGCTCAGCGCGTGCACCGGATGGTGGTGGCCGGGCCCGCCGAACGGGATCGCCGAGGGCGCGCGGCAGGTCCAGCCGTCGGGATGGTCGGGCGGCAGCTGCTTCTTCGCCCCGCCGCCAAACGCGCCCTTGTGCGGCGGCAGTTCGCTGCCCTTGCGGCCGGTGTGTCCCAGCTGGATGGCCGGCACGGCCCCCATACGCTTGATGATCGCGCACACCCGGGCGTGGCCCTCGATCTGGTCATCGCGCCAGATGCCGGCGCACGAGGTGGTGGTGCGGCCATCCGGGGTGATCGCCATCTGCTCGCCGAAGACCAGCGCGAATCCGCCGGCGGCGCGGGCGCCGAGGTAGCTCACGTGATAGTCGTCGAGGCGCCCGTCGACGGAGTTGTACATCGTCATGGGCGACATGACGATGCGGTTGCGCAGGGTCACGCCCTTCAGGGTGTACGGGCTGAAGAGATCGGGCATCGAGGCGTCCTGGAACGGGGGTCGTGAAGAATCCGGATGCGGCACTTTGCCTGAGTCTGGGAGCGGCGCTATTTTAGGAACCATGACCCCAACCGCGCCCCAGTACCAGAACGACTTCCGTGCCGTGTCCTATCCGCTGCGCCTGTACAGCGGCGAAGACGCCCTCGAGCAGTTGCCCGCCGAACTCAAGCGCCACGGCGCGAAGCGCGCCTTCATCGTCTGCGGCCGCACGGTGTCGCGCAGCCTGGGCCTGATCGCGCGCATCCGCGGCATTCTCGGCTCGGCCTGCGCCGGCGTGTTCGACGAGATGGACAAGGACACCACGCTCGATGCCGTGGTGCGTGCGGCCCAGGCCGCGAAGGGCGCGAACGCCGACCTGCTGATCAGCGTGGGCGCGGGCAGCGTCACGCAGGGCGCCCGCGTGGTGGCCATCCTGATGGCCGAGACCGCGCCCGTCGACACCCTGATCACCCAGTATCCCGAGCACGGCGCGGCCATCAGCCCGAAGCTGCTCGCGCCCAAGGTACCCATCATCAACGTGCTCACCGCCGCCACCAGCGCGCAGAACCGGGCGGGCTCGGCGGTGAAGGATCCCGCGCGCGGGCACCGCATGGAGTTCTTCGATCCCAAGACCCGGCCGGTGGCCATCTTCTGGGACTCGGCCGCGCTCATGACCGCGCCGGTGTCGCTGGTGCGCACCACCTGCGCCTCGGTGTACTGGCGCTCGGTGGTGAACCTCGGCGCGCCGCAGACCTCGCCCCTGTGCGAAGGCGATCGCCAGCAGGCCTTCCGGCTCTCGCAACTCGCGCTCTCGCGGGTGGGCGACACCCGGGACCCCGCGCCGCGCATCGCCGCATGCGCGGCTTCCTTCCTGCAGAACCGCGAGGCCGATGACGGGGGCGGGCCGATCGGCACGCACTGGGTGAGCCGTGTGGTCTACGGCTTTGCCACCGGCATCTTCCAGTTGCATCCGCAGGTAGGCCAGGGCGAGGCCAACACCGCGCTCACCCCGACAGTGGTCCGACGGCTCGGCCCGCGTGACCCGATCGCGATGGCAAGGATGGCGCAGGGCCTGGGGGTCTGGCAGCCCGACGAGGCCGTCGCGCTCGCCCCCGAGCGCGCCGCCGCGGAACTCGAGCGGGTCTTCCAGGCCGCGGGCCTGCCCACGCGCATCTCGCATCTCGGCATCCCGCGCGAAAGCCTGCCGGCCGTGGTAGCGCACTCCCTGAAGAACTTCAACGCCGACCCGAAGCGCGAGTTCCTGAAGGAGCAGGCCATGCTCGCCGAACTCATCCAGGCCTGCTGGTGAGCACGCGAGCCGGCCGCGTCCCGCGCTGACGGGAGCGACGCGGCGATTCCCTGCCGGAGTTGGTGCGTTGTCGACACTGCTCTGTCACAGATCGCCGTGGTGGATGGTCCAAGTCATTGAGGGGGTCCGCCGGACCCCACCGACGAGGACATGCCATGAACAGGCTCATGATGGCGGCAAGCGCTGTCGCGCTTTCAACGACGGCGTGGGTCAGTACCCCCGCGCAGGCGCAGTCGACCCTGGGAAGCACCGTCGCTCCGACCGCGGCGGTGGTGACCATCGTTCGCATACCCACGCCGTGGTATGCGCCCCGGTTCCTGGTGGTGCGAAAGATGCGCGAGTCGATGCCCCTGTACCGATCGATCGACGGTCTCGTGCACAAGGCGTATTCGCTGGCGCGTCCCGATGTCCGTTTCGGCGGCATCTATCTCTGGAAGGATCTGGCCAGCGCCAGGGCGTGGTTCTCGCCGGCCTGGTTCGAGCGGGTCGCAAAGGAACGCGGCGCCAGCGCGGAGGTGAGCTTCCACGAGGTCATGGCCGTGGTCGACAACGGCGCCTCCAGCGCATCTGCAGGCACTGATCTTGCCGCCGTGGCCACGCTGGTCGAGGTGCCCATGGCGCCCGGGTCCGATCGGGCCAGGCCGATCGACGGCTTCCTCGCCGCCGCAGACACCTGGCGTGCCCTCCCGGGTCTGCTGCAAACCTACGTCGTGAAGACACACCAGGGCGGCCTTGGCGCCATCAGCCTCTGGCGGGACGAGGCCAGCGCGCGCAATGCCCTTCAGCCCTCGTGGAATGATCGGGTGGTGCGAGAGTACGGCGAG
>JBIKWU010000139.1:0-9708 GCA_044356115.1 Burkholderiaceae bacterium | reverse complement strand
ACTACTGGATGCCAATGGACCAGTACATCGGCGGCATCGAGCACGCGGTGCTGCACCTGCTCTACGCGCGCTTCTGGACCAAGGTGATGCGCGACATCACCGGCCAGGTGCCGGGCGACCCCGCGCGCGGCCTGGTCACCTTCGACGAGCCCTTCACGCGGCTGCTGTGCCAGGGCATGGTGCTCAACCACATCTATTCCCGGCGCACCGCGCGCGGCGCGATCGAATACTTCTGGCCCGAGGACGTCGAGAACCTCCACGACGAGACCGGCCGCATCACCGGCGCGCGCCTGAAGTCCGACGGCAGCCCGGTCGAGTACGGCGGCGTGGGCACGATGTCCAAGAGCAAGAACAACGGCGTCGACCCGCAGGCCCTGATCGATCGCTACGGCGCCGACACCGCCCGCCTGTTCGTGATGTTCGCCAGCCCGCCCGAGCAGACGCTGGAGTGGTCCGACACCGGGGTCGAGGGCGCGCACCGCTTCATCCGCCGGCTGTGGGCCTTCGCGCATGCGCAGCAGTCGCAGGTGACGGGCGCCGGCGCGCTCGACGCGGCGCGGCTCGACCCCGCGCACAAGGCGCTGCGCCGCGAGATCCACACCGTGCTGCGCCAGGCCGACTACGACTACCAGCGCCTGCAGTACAACACCGTGGTCTCGGCGGCCATGAAGATGCTCAATGCGCTGGAGGCGGCGCGCCTGCCGGCCGGTCCGGTCTCGGGCGCGGTGCTGCGCGAGTGCCTGTCGGTGCTGATCCGGGTCCTCTACCCGGTGGTGCCGCATGTCACCCACGGACTGTGGCAGGCGCTGGGCTACGCCCAGGCCCAGGGCGATCTGCTCGACACTGCCTGGCCGCAGGTCGATCCCGAGGCGCTGCGGCAGGACACGCTCGACCTGGTGCTGCAGGTCAACGGCAAGGTACGCGGCTCGGTCAGCGTGCCGGCCAGCGCCGATCAGGCAGCCATCGAGGCGGCCGCGCTGGCGAGCGAGCCGGTGCAGCGCCTGGGCGAAGGCCGGCCGGCGCGCAAGGTGATCGTCGTGCCGGGTCGCCTGGTCAATGTGGTCATCTGACACGCCACGCCGGCGCTGGCTGCGGGCGCTTCGGCTGCCGCTGCTGCTGCCGCTGCTGGCAGCGCCGGCCGCCTGCGGCTTTCGCCTGCGCGGCAGCGCCGAACTGCCCTTCGAGACCCTGTTCGTGAGTTTCCCGCCGGGCTCGGCCACCGGCGCCGAGTTCATCCGACTGCTGCGCGTGCAGGGCGGCACGCGTCTGGTGGAGCGCGCCAGCGACGCGCAGGCGCGGCTCGAGGTCTACACCGAGCGACGCGAGAAGGAGATCGTCGGCTTCTCCAGCACCGGGCGGCCGCGCGAATACCAGCTGCGCCTGATCACCGGCTTCAGGCTGGTGGAGGTGGCCTCGGGCATCGAGATGATCCCGGCCAACGACCTCATCCTGCGCCGCGAGATCACCACCACCGACACCCAGATCGTGGCCAAGCAGCAGGAAGAGGTGCTGCTGTACCGCGAGATGCAGACCGACACCGTGCAGCAGCTGCTGCGACGGCTGGCGGCGGCGCGCCGCCCGGCGCCTCGGGCAGCTCCCGGCTGAGCGGCAGCGGTTGCGGCCATGAGCATCCGTCCCGAAGCCCTGCCCGGCGCCCTGCGTCGCGGCCTGCCGCCGGCGACGTGGATCCACGGCGACGAGGAGCTGCTGCAGATCGAGGCGGCCGACCAGGTTCGCGAGTCGGCGCGCGCCGCCGGCTTCACCCAGCGCGATGTCTTCGTCGCCGACCGCAGCCTGCGGCTGGAAGCACTGGCCGCCGAGACCCGCACGCTGTCGCTGTTCGCCTCGCGCCGGCTGATCGAACTGCGACTGCCCGGCAAGCCCACGCGCGAGCTCGGCCAGGCCCTGGCCGACATCATCGACGGGCTCGACGATGACACCCGGCTGCTCGTCAGCAGCCCGCGCCTGGAGCGCGCGGTCACCGAGACTGCCTGGTTCGGCGCGCTCGAGCCGCGGCTGCTGCTGGTGGCGGTGCCCACCGTGGAGCATGCCCAGCTGCCGGCCTGGATCGGCGCACGGCTGGCCGCGCAGCAGCAGCGAGCCGATCCCGCCACGCTGCAGCGGCTGGCCGAACGGGTGGAGGGCAATCTGCTGGCCGCCCATCAGGAGGTCCGCAAGCTCGGCCTGCTGTTCCCGCCGGGCGAGCTGCCCGCCGAGGACGCGCTGGCCGCGGTGCTCGACGTGGCCCGCTACGATGCCTTCGGCATGGCCCAGGCCATGCTGGCCGGCGATGCGGCGCGCGCGCTGCGTGCCCTCGAGGGCCTGCGCGCCGAGGGTCAGGCCGCGCCGCTGGTGCTGTGGGCGCTGGCCGACGCGGCGCGCAACCTGCTGCGACTGTCGCAGGCCCGCGATGCCGGCCGCGCGCCAGCCAGCCTCACCCGCGAGCTGCGCCTGTTCCCGCCGCGTGATCGGCTCTACCTCGACGCGCTACGCCGGCTCGACACCGCCGGCCTGCGTCTGGCGGTGCAGGAAGCCGCCGGGGTCGATAGAATCGTCAAGGGTCTGGTGGCCGCCGATCCCTGGCAGGCCATGGTCCCGCTGGTGGGCCGGCTGGCCGGCGCGCCGGTGCTGGCCGCGCCGCGCTGAGCGCCACCCCCGACCGCCGTACTGGCCAACCCTCCCATCTGCGGCTCGCGCCGTTCGCCCACAGGCTCACCATGGAACATCACCCGATCGACATCGCCGCCTACGTGGCCGACGTGGGGCGCCGGGCGCGGGCAGCCAGCCGCCACATGGCACGCGCCGACAGCGCCGCCAAGGACCGCGCCCTGCTCGCCACCGCGGCGGCCATTCGCGATGCGCGCGAACCGCTGCAGGCGGCCAATGCGCGCGATCTCGCCGCCGCCCGCGAGGCCGGCCATGACGCCGCGTTCACCGACCGCCTCGCGCTCACCGACACGGTCATCGAATCCATGGCTGCGGGCCTGGAGCAGATCGCCGCCCTGCCCGACCCGATCGGCGAGATCACCGACCTGCGCGCCCGTCCCTCGGGCATCCAGGTGGGCCGCATGCGGGTGCCGCTCGGCGTGATCGGCATCATCTACGAGAGCCGGCCCAACGTCACCGTCGACGCCGCGGGCCTGTGCATCAAGTCGGGCAACGCCACCATCCTGCGCGGCGGCTCGGAGGCCATCCACAGCAACCAGGCGCTGGCGGTGCTGGTGCGGCAGGGCCTGCGCGAGGCCGGCCTCCCCGATGACGCGGTTCAGGTGATCGAGACCACCAGCCGCGAGGCGGTGGGCGAGCTCATCAGCCGACCGGAGTTCGTCGACGTGATCGTGCCGCGCGGCGGCAAGTCGCTGATCGAGCGCATCGCGCGCGACGCGCGGGTGCCCACCATCAAGCACCTCGACGGCATCTGCCACGTCTACATCGACGACAGCGCCGACACCGCCATGGCCGTGGCGGTCGCCGACAACGCCAAGACCCAGCGTTACTCGCCGTGCAACACCATGGAGACCCTGCTGGTCTCGCGCGCGGCCGCGCCGCGGGTGCTGCCGCCGCTCGCCCGCATCTACCTCGACAAGGGCGTGACGCTGCGCGGCTGCCCGGCCACGCGGGCGCTGCTCGCCGGGCTGGGCCTGGCCTGCGACGAAGCCACCGAGGAAGACTGGCGCACCGAGTACCTGGCGCCCATCCTGTCGATCCGCGTGGTAGCCGGCCTCGACGAGGCCATCGCGCACATCGCGCAGTACGGCTCGCAGCACACCGACGCCATCATCACCGACAGCCACGCGCACGCCATGCGCTTCCTGCGCGAGGTCGATTCGGCCTCGGTGATGGTCAACGCCTCCACGCGGTTCGCCGACGGCTTCGAGTACGGCCTGGGCGCCGAGATCGGCATCTCCACCGACAAGCTCCACGCCCGCGGCCCGGTCGGCCTCGAGGGCCTCACCTCGCAGAAGTACGTGGTGCTTGGCAGCGGGCAGGTGCGGCGGTGAGCAGTGGCTACCTCTGGCTGAAGGCGCTGCACATCGTCTTCGTCACCAGCTGGTTCGCGGGCCTGTTCTACCTGCCGCGGCTGTTCGTGAACCTGGCCATGGTCGACCCCGCCTCGCAGGCCGAACGGGCGCGGCTGCTGCTGATGTCGCGCAAGCTCTGGCGCTTCATGCAGCCGCTGATGGTGCTGGCCCTGGGCCTGGGCACCTGGCTGTGGCTGGGCTACGGGGTCACCGGCGGCTGGATGCACGTCAAGCTCGCGGTGGTGGCGGTGCTGCTCGGCTATCACCAGACCTGCGGCCGGCTGCTGCGCCAGATCGAGGCCGGCACCGATCGGCGCTCGCATGTCTGGTACCGCTGGTTCAACGAGATACCGGTGCTCGCGCTGCTGATCGCGGTGGTGCTGGTGGTGGTCAAGCCCTTCTGAGTCCCGCCCGCGCGGCCGCTGTGCCCTGGCCGCCCCGTCACCCCTCACCGCGCCCTGCCGCGCCCGGAGAAACCCCATGACCCGCATCGTCGACTACTACATGCATCCGCAATCGCCCTGGAGCTGTCTCGGCCACCAGGAGCTGCGCCGCATCTGCGCCCTGCACAACGCCGACATCCGCATCAAGCCCATCGACCTCGGCACCAAGGTGTTCCCGGTCTCGGGCGGCCTGCCCCTGGCCAAGCGCGCGCCGCAGCGCCAGAACTACCGTTTCGTCGAGCTCGCCCGCTGGCGCGACCGGCGCGAGGTGCCCATCCAGCTGCGGCCCGCCTTCTTCCCGGCCAACGCCGACACCGCCTGCCGCCTCATCATCGCGGCCGACCGGCTGCACGGCGCCGACGCCGCGCTCGATGTCGCCGGTCGTCTCATGCGGGCCACCTGGTGCGAGGAGCGCAACGTGGCCGACGACGCCACGCTGCGCGCGGTGCTGCACGAGGCCGGACTGCCTGCCGACCCCCTGTTCCACGCCATCCCGGACACCCACGCGGTGTTCGACAGCTACACCCAGGAAGCCATCGACCACGGCGTGTTCGGCGTGCCCTGGTACGTGTTCCAGGGGGTTCCCTACTGGGGCCAGGACCGGCTCGAGTTCCTCGAACAGGCACTGGCAGGCTGACGCCGGCATGCTGCTCTTCGCCCCCTGCCCGCGCGGCCTGGAAGCGCTGCTCGCCGACGAGATCACCGCGCTTGGCGCCGGCGCGGTGCGCATCAGCCCCGGCGGCGTGGCCTTCGAGGGCGAGGCCGCGATGGTGTGCCAGGTCAACCTGCGCTCGCGCCTGGCCAGCCGGGTCCTGCGCCAGGTGGGCGCCGGCCGCTGCCGCGACGAGGACGAACTCGGCCGGGTGGCCCGCGCGGTGCCCTGGGAACAGTTCATGACCCCCCGCCAGACCCTGCGGGTGGACACCACGGCGGTGCGATCGCCGCTGCGCAGCCTGAACTTCGCCAACCTGCGCGTGAAGGATGCGGTGGTCGACCGCCTGCGCCAGACCCGTGGCGATCGGCCCTCCATCGATACCCGACGCCCCGACGTGCGGGTCTTCGCCTTCCTGCAGGAGCAGCAGGTCACGCTCTACCTCGACACCTCGGGCGAGTCGCTGTTCAAGCGCGGCTGGCGGCGCGAGCGCGAGGACAAGGGGCTGGCCCCGCTCAAGGAGAACCTCGCGGCCGGCCTGCTGATGCTGGCCGGCTGGACGCCGGAGCGACCGCTGCTCGACCCCTACTGCGGGTCGGGCACCCTGCTGATCGAGGCCGCCCAGATCGCGCTGGGCATCGCGCCGGGCCTGTCGCGCGCCTTCGGCTTCGAGCGCCTGCGCGACCATGACCCGGCGCAGTGGGCGCAGATCCGCGGCGAGGCCATCCGCCAGGCCCAGCAGAGCGGGCCGGCGCTGGCCGCGCGGCTGAGCATCACCGGCGTCGACATCGACCCGACCGCCATCGAGCAGGCCCGTCGCAACATCGAGCGCGCCGGGGTGGGCGGCGCCGGCATCCGGCTCGCTGTGGGTGATGCCGGGCGGCTGTCACCGCCCCAGCCCGGGCCGGGGGTGATCGTCACCAACCCGCCCTACGGCGAGCGCATCGCGGCCCACCAGGACGGCCAGCCCGCGCCGGACGAGCGGGACGCAGCCAGCGACGAGACCCACCGCGAGGCAATGGCCGCGTTCGGTCGCGGCCTGAAGGAACGCTTCGGCGGCTGGCAGGTCAACGTGCTGTCCTCAGACCGGGATCTGCCGCGCCAGCTCGGCATCCGCGAGAGCCGCAAGACGCTGCTCTACAACGGCGCCCTGGAGTGCCGGCTGTTCCGCTTCGATGTCTTCGACCGGGCCACGCGCGAGGCCCACGACCGCGAGCACCAGGCCCGGCATGACCGGATGCGCCAGGCGGCGGCCGCCGAAGGCGCCGCGCTCAGACCACCCCCAGGTGCTCCGTCCCCCGGTTGAGGTCCTTGTCGGAGTGGCGGCTGTTCAGCTTGATGTTCAGCCGCAGGTCATTGACCGAATCGGCGTTGCGCAACGCATCCTCGTAGGCGATCAGGCCTTCCTCGTACAGCATGAACAGGTGCTGGTCGAAGGTCTGCATGCCGCTCTCGCGGCTCTTCTTCATCACGTCCTTGATGCCGCCCACCTCGCCCTTGAAGATCATGTCGGAGATCAGCGGCGAGTTGATCATCACCTCCACCGCGGGCACACGGCCGGTGCCACCCACCATCGGGATCAGCCGCTGCGAGACGATCGCGCGCAGGTTCAGCGACAGGTCCATCAGCAGTTGCTGACGCCGGTCTTCCGGGAAGAAGTTGATGATGCGGTCGAGCGCCTGGTTGGCGCTGTTCGAGTGCAGCGTGGCCAGGCACAGATGCCCGGTCTCGGCAAAGGCCACCGCATGCTCCATGGTCTCGCGATCGCGGATCTCGCCGATCATGATGACATCGGGCGCCTGGCGCAGGGTGTTGCGCAGGGCCACCTCCCAGCTCTCGGTGTCGACGCCGATCTCGCGGTGCGTGACGATGCAGTTGCGGTGCGGGTGCACGAACTCCACCGGGTCCTCGATGGTCACGATGTGACCCTGGGTGTTCTCGTTGCGGTGATTCAGCACCGCCGCCAGGGTGTTGCTCTTGCCCGAGCCGGTGGCACCCACCACGATCAGCAGGCCGCGCTTGGTCAGCGAGAGCTCGCCGAGCATGAGCGGCAGGCGAAGCTGCGCGATGGTGGGGATCTGGCTCTTGATGGTCCGCAGCACGATGCCCACCCGGCCCAGCTGCATGAAGGCGTTCACGCGGAAGCGCCCGATGCCGGTGGGGCTGATCGCGAAGTTGACCTCCTTGTGCGCCTCGAACTCGGCCGCCTGCCGATCGTTCATCAGCGCGCGCGCCAGCTCGACGGTATGCTGGCCGGTCAGCGGCACCGATGACACCGGCGTGACCTTGCCGTCGATCTTGAAGGCAGGCGGGAATTCGGCGGTCAGGAACAGGTCCGAGCCGTTCTTGCCGACCATCAGCCGCAGCAGGTCATTGAGGAATTTCGAAGCCTGTTCTCTTTCCATCGGGAGCGCTCTCGCTGGTGTCGCGTCGGCCTCAGCCGGGGAAGTTTTCCTTGATGGCCGCGTGCACGCGGGCCTCGGCCATCGAGATGATGTTGCGCCGGACCAGATCGGTGAGGCACTGGTCCAGGGTCTGCATGCCCACCGAGGCGCCGGTCTGGATGGCCGCGTTCATCTGCGCCACCTTGGCCTCCCGGATCAGGTTGCGCACCGCCGGGGTGCCCAGCATGATCTCGTGGGCCGCGATACGGCCGCTGCCGTCCTTGGTGCGCACCAGCGACTGCGAGATCACCGCGCGCAGCGATTCCGAGAGCATCGCCCGCACCATCTCCTTCTCGGCGGCGGGGAACACGTCGACGATCCGGTCGATGGTCTTGGCCGCCGACGAGGTGTGCAGGGTGCCGAACACCAGGTGGCCGGTCTCGGCAGCGGTGAGCGCCAGGCGGATGGTTTCCAGATCGCGCAGTTCGCCCACCAGGATCACGTCGGGATCCTCGCGCAGGGCCGAGCGCAGCGCGTTGTTGAACGACAGCGTCTGCGGCCCGACCTCGCGCTGCGAGATCAGGCAGCGCTTGGACTCATGCACGAACTCGATCGGGTCCTCCACCGTGAGGATGTGCCCGTAGAGGTTCTCGTTGATGTGATTGATCATCGCCGCCAGCGTGGTCGACTTGCCCGACCCGGTGGGCCCGGTGACCAGCACCATGCCGCGGCTCTGCATGGTGATCTCGGAGATGATCCGCGGCGCCTTGAGGTCTTCCAGCGAAAGGATCTTGGACGGAATGGCCCGCAGCACCGCGCCGGCGCCGCGCTGCTGCAGGAAGGCGTTGACCCTGAAGCGCGCCAGCCCCGGAATGGCGAACGAGAAGTCGCACTCGAGGTTCTCCTCGTAGTCCTTGCGCTGCGCGTCGTTCATGATGTCGTAGATCATGCCGTGCACATCGCTGTGGGCCATTGGCGGCAGGTTGATCCGGCGCACGTCGCCGTGCACGCGGATCATCGGCGGCATGCCGGCCGACAGATGCAGGTCCGAGGCCTTGTTCTTCACCGCGAAGGCGAGCAGTTCGGCGATATCCATGGTTCAGCCAAGCCTCATTGAGCCAGAGCCCCGAGTCGCCACGGGGCGACGGTAGAATCGGGCAATGAACGCGGACCCACGCATGTCGGAGCGGCTGCACGCGGTGCAGGCGCGCATCGACGCCGCCTGCGCGGCCACAGGCCGGCCTCGGGAGCAGGTCACCCTGCTGGCAGTGAGCAAGACATTCTCGGCCGATCGGGTGATCGCCATGGCAGATCTCGGGCAGCGTCGCTTCGGAGAGAACTATCTACAGGAAGCGCTGGGCAAGATCAGCGAATGCGCCACCCAGCGGCCGGATTTGCCTATCGAATGGCACTTCATCGGGCCGATCCAGTCCAACAAGACCCGGCCCATCGCCGAACACTTCCAGTGGGTGCACGGCATCGACCGCGAGCGGGTCGCCCGGCGGCTCTCCGAGCAGCGGCCCGCGCACCTGCCGCCGCTGCAGGTCTGCCTGCAGGTGAACATCGCGGCCGAAGACACCAAGAGCGGTTGCAGCCCGGAGCAGGCGCCCGCGCTGGCGGCGCTGATCGCCACGCTGCCCGGCCTGCGCCTGCGCGGCCTGATGGCCATCCCCAGACCGCAGGCCGACCCGGCCGCGCAACGCGCGCCATTCGCGCAGGTGCGCGCACTGCAGGAGACGCTTCAGGGACAGGGGCTGATGCTGGACACGCTCTCGATGGGCATGTCCGATGACCTGGAGGCGGCGATCGCCGAGGGGGCCACCCTGGTGAGGGTGGGCAGCGCCCTGTTCGGGTCCAGGATGTCGCCCCCGGCCAGCACGGCCTGAGGGGCCACGGTGCGCGCCAGAACGGCCCGGGCGCAACGACCGCGCCGCGTGCCCGAGGGCACGCGAGCAGGCCGGCGCATGCGGCGCCGGCCGTGTGCTGTCAGGCCATCGCCTTCAGGGCAGCGGCCAGCCGGCTCTTGTACCGGGAGGCGGCGTTCTTGTGGATGATCTTCTTGTCGGCGATGGTGTCGATCACGCCCTGCGAGGCGCGAAACACCGCGGTGGCCGCGGTCTTGTCGCCCGCTGCGATGGCCTTGCGCACCGACTTGATCGCGGTGCGAAGCCGCGAACGCAGCGTGGAATTGTGGGCGTTCTGCTTGA
>JBIKWU010000384.1:0-2682 GCA_044356115.1 Burkholderiaceae bacterium | reverse complement strand
CATAGGCTTCGCGCACCTGCGAGCGCGCTTCGCTCGCCGCCTGCGCGGCGCGCTCCAGCGACTGCTGGTGCAGGGCCTGGGCCCGCGCCAGCCGCGCGCCGCCCTGGTCGAACAGCGGCAGCTCGAAGGAGACCTCCACGCCGCGCTTGTAGCCGGCGCTGCGCTCGCCCTCCAGCACCCGCGCCGGGCCGAGCTCCAGCACGTTGATGAAGCGCGAGCTGCGGGTCAGACCGAGCTGACGCGCCTGCGCCTCGATCTCGAGCCGGGCCATCAGCAGGTCGATGCGCCGGCCCATGGCCTGCTGCTCGAGTTCGGGTCGATCGGCCGGCTCGGCAGGCAGGGCGGGCAGGCGCTGCGGCAGCGTGAACCCGGTGTCCTCGCCCCACAGGCCGAGCAGCCGGATCAGCCGCTCGCGGGCCTGGCGCCGTTCGAGCTGCGCGCGGGCCTCGCCCAGCGCCGCTTCGGCCGAGAAGCGGTGCTCGCGCGCCTGATCCAGGGCGTTCCAGTTGCCGGCGCGGGCCATGCGGGCGGCGAGCTCGGCGCCCACGGCCGCGGCCTCGCTCACCTGCCGGCGATAGGTCGCGATCTCCTCGGCGGCCACCGCCTGGTACCAGGCCTTGCGGGTCTCGGCGGCGAGCTGCAGCACCGTGAGGATGGCGGCCTGCCGCGCCTGCGCCAGCCGCCGCTCCTCGATGGCCACCGCCTGCGGCAGGGTGAAGACCGAGACCAGATTCACCAGGAAGGCCTGCTCGATCTTGAACTCGCGCACGCCATCATGGGCGCGGCTGGCGTTGAGCAGCGACACATGCGGATTGGCCGGCCGGCTGGCCCGCAGCAGCTCCGCATGAGCGATGCCCAGTTCCGCGAAGGCCGCCTGCAGGCCGCGGTTGTTCAGCAGCGCGACCTGCACCGCGTCATCGACCGACAGCGGCCGTGCGAGCAGCGCACCCACCTGCGCGCGCAGCGCCTCGCGCTCGGCGGGCTCGCGGGTCCAGGCGAGCTCGCGGCCGAGGTGCGCGCGCGCGGCGGCCTGCACGTCGCCGAAGCCGGGGTCCGGGCTCACGCTGGCGCAGCCTGCCAGCACCAGGGGAAGGGCGAGCAGGCCCAGCCGGACAAGACGGGCGCGCGCACGGCACCGCGCGCTTGCCATGGCGAGGGGGCTCATGGCCGGCCCTCGCGGGCATAGGCGCGCCAGCCGCCGGCGCGGGCGACCGCCTCGTTGGCATCCTTCCAGGAGCCCACGGCGGTCTCGGGCAGCGGCCGGTAGCCGGCGAAGGCCGACTGATGGCGCAGCAGCGGCACCCGGGCCGAGGGGTCGAGCGGATCGGGCACGCCGGCTGCGCCCGCGCGCGGCACGGCGGGTGGACTCGCCGATGAGGTCAGCGATGCGGTCGCGGAAGGGGGCGCCGCCGATGGGGCCGCAGGCGGGGCCGCGGATGCGGGCAGCGCGGCGATGAGCGCAAGGCTCGCGCAGACGATCCGGGTGGTGATCACCCGGGTTGCCACACCGCGGGCGTGCGGCGGGCGAGGCAGGCAGGTCATGGTCGGACCTCCGGTGGCAGCCATCCGGCGGCGCTCGGGCCATGCCGGTGGCAGAAGGGTGTGCGGGGTCAGCCGGCGCGCGGGCGTGCGGCAGCCGACGGGGGGCGCGGGCGCGCCAGGCGATCAGCGCGCGGTGGGGGCGGGGCGGGGCGGACGCTCGGGTCCGTCGGCCAGGAAGCTCACGGCAAACGCCGTGGCAGGTGCCGGCGCGGCCGGGGCACCGGAAGGCGCCGGCAGGGCTGCCAGGCGCACCGGCAGAGCACTGCCCAGCAGGCAGGCCGCACAGGCGCCGCAAAGGCCTGCCGCAGGCGCCTCGGCGCTGCCCGCGGCGGCGTCGTGGGCGGCAGGGCCCGCCCCGTGCGCGTGGGCGCTGACCTCGGGCGCAGGATGCGCCGCCTTGCTCACCGCTGCATGGGCGTGAACCGCGCCCGGATCATGACAGGCCGGCAAGCCAGCCGAGGCCAGGGCCGGGGCTAAGACCGATGCCGGCGCGGCATGGCGCGGGGCGCACGCCATGGCCGCGGCGGACCAGACCGCCTGCAGCAGCAGACAGCAGGCCAGCAGCAGGGACCACCCCGGGCGGCGAAAGGTGCGCATCCGGAAATCATACCCCCGGCCGGAAGCGTCACGGCGCTTCGGTTAGGCTCGCCGGGCCCGCGGCACGCGCGTGATCAGACATGGCGCGCGGCCCGCCGCGCCATCTCCCACCCGATCCCACTCCCGGAGGCCGTCGTGTTGAAGACCCGATTCACAGAGATGTTCGGCATCGAACACCCGATCGTTCAGGGCGGCATGCAGTGGGTGGGCCGTGCCGAGCTGGTGGCGGCAGTGGCCAACGCCGGCGCGCTGGGCTTCATCACCGCGCTCACCCAGCCCACGCCCGAGGACCTGCGTCGCGAGATCGCCCGCTGTCGCGAGATGACCGACAAGCCCTTCGGCGTGAACCTGACCATCCTGCCGGCGCTCAAGCCTCCGCCCTACGCCGAGTATCGCCAGGCGATCGTCGAATCGGGTGTGCGCATCGTCGAGACCGCCGGCAACAACCCGCAGGAACACATCGCCGAGCTCAAGAAGCATGGCGTGAAGGTGATCCACAAGTGCACCGCGGTGCGTCACGCCCTGAAGGCCGAGCGCATCGGG
>JBIKWU010000138.1:0-9764 GCA_044356115.1 Burkholderiaceae bacterium | reverse complement strand
ACTTGAAGCGCGAGAGCTCGGCGATGCGCACCGGCCAGTTCGCGAATCGGTCGGAGAAGGTCTGGTGATGCTGCTCGGCCAGCAGCGTGGTGGGCGCGAGCACCGCCACCTGACGGCCATCGGCCACCGCCACGAAGGCCGCGCGCAGCGCGACCTCGGTCTTGCCGAAGCCGACATCGCCGCACACCAGCCGATCCATGGGCTTGCCCGAGACCATGTCCTGCATGACCGCGTGGATGGCGGCGAGCTGGTCGGGTGTCTCCTCGAAGCCGAAGCCTTCGGCGAAGGCCTCGTAGTCCTGGGCCTTGAAGCGGAAGGCGTGCCCTTCGCGCAGCGCGCGCCGGGCATAGAGATTGAGCAGCTCGGCGGCGGCATCGCGGGCCTGCTGGGCGGCGCGGCGGCGCGCCTTCTCCCACTGGCCCGAGCCGAGCTGGTGCAGCGGAGCATCCTCGGGCGCGGCGCCGCTGTAGCGGCCGATCACGTGCAGCTGCGAGACCGGCACGTAGAGCGTGCTGTCACCGGCGTAGGTGAGGTGCAGGAACTCGGTGGGCCCGTCGCCCAGGTCGAGGTTGATCAGGCCCTGATAGCGGCCGATGCCGTGCTGGGCGTGGACCACCGGATCGCCGGGCTTGAGCTCGGAGAGGTCGCGGATGATCGCGTCGACATCGGTCTGGGCTTCGCGCCGGCCGCGCGAACCGCGCCGGGCCACGCCGGCGAAGAGCTCGGCCTCGGTGATGAGGTCTATGCCGAGCTCGGGCAGGGTGAAGCCGGCGTGCAGCGGGCCCACTCCCAGCGCGATCTCCTGATCGCCGCCCAGGAAGGTCGCCCAGCCATCGAGCTGCGGGAGGTCTGCGCCCATGCCGGCGAGCAGGCGGTGCTCGGCGAAGAGCTGGGTGAGCGTCTCGCGTCGGCCGGCCGACTCGGCCACGATCAGCTTGCGCCGCGGCGAATCGAGCCGGACCTGCTCGAGCGCCGCCAGCGGCTGCTCGGCGCGGCGGTTGATCATCACCGGGGGCAGCGGCGCAGCCCAGCGGCCCTCGCCCACGGTGATCGAGAACCGGCCGAATCGCGCGGCCTGCACGAACAGCTGCTCGGCGCTCAGGAAGAGCTCGTCGGGCCGCAGCAGCGGCCGCTGGCTGTCGTGCGCGAGGAACTTGTGGCGCTGGACGGTGTCCTGGCTGAAGGCCTGCACCGCGGCCTGGACATCGCCGTGGGTGAGCACCAGCGAGCCCTCGCCGAGATAGTCGAACACCGTGGCGGTGCGCTCGAAGAACAGCGGCAGCCAGTACTCGATGCCGGCCGGCGCGATGCCATTGCCGATGTCACGGTATACCGACGAGCGCGAGGGGTCGCCCTCGAAGCGCTCCCGCCAGCGGCCGCGGAAGGCGGTGCGCGCCGCCTCGTCCATGGGGAACTCCCGCCCGGGCAGCAGCCGCACGGTGTCGATCGGATAGAGGCTGCGCTGGGTATCGGGATCGAAGGTACGGATGGATTCGAGCTCGTCGCCGAACAGATCGAGCCGGTAGGGCAGGGTGGCGCCCATCGGGTACAGATCGATCAGGCCGCCGCGCACGCTGTATTCGCCCGGGCGCACCACCTGCGAGACCGCGTCGTAGCCGGCCAGCACCAGTTGCGCCCGCAGGCGGGCTTCGTCGAGCCGCTGGCCCTTGCGGAAATGGAAGGTGTGCGAGGCGAGGAAGGCGGCCGGCGCCAGCTGCTGCAGCGCCGAGGTGGCGGCCAGCACGATCAGGTCGCAGCCGCCTTGCTGAAGGGTGTGGAGCGTGTCCAGGCGCTCCGAGATCAGGTCCTGGTGCGGCGAGAAGCTGTCGTAGGGCAGGGTCTCCCAGTCGGGCAGGAGCCGCACCCGCAGGGCGGGGTCGAACCAGGCGATCTCGGCAGCGAGCCGTTGCGCGTCAAGCGCGCTGGCGGTGAGCACGGCCAGCGTGCGGCGCTCCTGGGCGGCCGCTGTCTGGCCGATCAGGCGACGGGCCAGGCCGGCGATCAGCAGGGCGTCACCCACGCCGGGCTGCGCGGCGAGCGTGAAGTGGGTGCCGGGACGGGGCTGGACGGGGGTAGCCGCGAGGGCGGCGGCAAGCGCGCTGGCCGCGTCGGGCGTCTGGACGACGGAATTCAATTCGGGGGGCGCGCGTGGGCGCGGCGCGGCAAAGCTAGAATTCTAGCCGATGGCCCTCTCCCGACCGACCATGTCCGAGCCCGCGCGTTGCCACGCGGTGGTGCCCGCCGCGGGCAGCGGCAGCCGACTGGGCGCGGCGATGCCCAAGCAGTACCTGCAGCTGGCCGGGCGCTCGCTGCTCGCGTGGTCGGTGCAGGCTCTGCTCGACGCGGCGTTCATCGAGACCGTCACCGTGGTGGTCTCGCCGGGCGATGCGCGGGCCGAGGCCCTGCTCGGCCGCCGGCCGCGGCTGCGCGTGCTGCCGGTGGGCGGGGCCACGCGGCGCGATTCCGTGCTGGCTGGCGTGCAGGCACCGGGCATCGCCTGGTCGGCGCATGACTGGGTGCTGGTGCATGACGCCGCCCGGCCGGCGCTCGATGCCGCAAGCCTGCTGCGCCTGCATGCCGAACTTGCCGATGATCCGGTGGGCGGCTTGCTGGCGGTGCCGGTCAGCGACACCGTCAAGCGCGCCGCGAGCGCCTTGCCCGAGGCGCCGCGGGTGGCGGCCACGCTCTCGCGCGAGGGCCTGTGGCTGGCCCAGACCCCGCAGATGTTCCGCCATGGCGTGCTGCTGCCGGCCTTGCAGCGCCATCCGGAGGTCACCGACGAAGCCGCGGCGGTCGAGGCCGAGGGCCTGGTGCCGCGGCTGGTGCGCGGCGAGCGGCAGAACTTCAAGGTGACCACCGCCGACGACCTCGCCCTGATGGGCGCCTGGCTGGGCCGCGCCGGCCCGGCCTGAGCGCACCCGAGCGCACCTGACCTGACCTCACCCGCCCGAGAAAGCCGCCCGCATGCCCGCCACAACCGCGCCCGTCCCGTTTCGCATCGGCCAGGGCTACGATGTCCACGCGCTGGTGCCGGGGCGCCCGCTCATCCTCGGCGGTGTGCGCATCCCTCACGCCACCGGCCTGCTCGGCCACTCCGATGCCGACGCGCTGCTGCATGCGGTCACCGATGCCCTGCTCGGCGCGGCTGGGCTCGGTGACATCGGCCGGCACTTCCCCGACACCGATCCGCGCTGGCGCGGCGCCGACAGCCGCGCGCTGCTGCGGGGCGCGCTGGCCCTGGTGCGCGCGGCGGGCTGGCGGGTGGGCAATGTCGACTGCACGATCGTGGCCCAGGCGCCGAAGATGGCGCCGCATGTGGCCGCCATGCAGGCCAATCTCGCGGCCGATCTCGGGCTGGGCCTTGCCGACGTCAACATCAAGGCCAAGACCCACGAGCGCCTGGGCTTCGAGGGCCGCGGCGAAGGCATCGCCACGCAGGCGGTGGCCCTGCTGATTCGTGCCGAACCGGAGCCTCAGCCATGACCGAACCCGACGCCGCCCGCCCGGCTGACGTGATCCATCACCCCGAGCGCGGCTGCTTCGAGCTGCGTGTGCGCGGGATGAGCTGCCGCGCCGATTACCGCCGCGTGGGCGATGTGCTGGTGGTGCACCACACCGAGGTACCGCCGCCGCTCGAAGGCCGCGGCCTGGCCGGGGTGCTGGTGCGGGCGGTGTTCGACCACGCCGCGGCGCAGTCGCTGCGGGTGCAGCCGCGCTGCTCGTATGTCAGCGCCTGGGCTCGCCGCCACCCGGAGGTGCAGTCACTCCTGGCCTGATCAGGCCCGCCGACAGCGCGGTGCCGGCCAGCACCACCGCGCAGCCGAGCAGGGTCTGCACGGTGATGGCCTCGCCCAGGTAGAGTGCGCCCGACACGATGGCCACCAGCGGGTTCAGGAAGGTGACCGACATGGTGGGCACGGTGCCCACCTCGCGCAGCAGCCGGAAGTACATCAGCATGCCCAGGCCCGAGCTGGCCACGCCCAGGAAGGCGGCCTCCAGCCAGGCCCGCAGGCCGGGCAGCTCGCTGCGCGGCGCGCCCCAGGCGCCCTGCCACTCGGCGATCGCGAAGGGCGTGAGCGCGATCGAGGCCGACAGCATGGTGCCCACGGTGAGGGCGAGCGGGTCGATGCCGGCCATCTTCACGCGCGAGAAGTTGGCCGCCATGCCCCAGACCACCGAGGAGCCCAGGCCGCAGAGCACCGCCGTGGTCACGGCCAGCGAATCGGCATCGAGCCTGAGCGAGGCCTTGCCCCACACCAGGATGGTGACCCCGGCCATGCCCACCAGCAGGCCTGCTGCCCGCCAGGGGCCGATGCGCTCGCCCAGCCAGGCCCAGGCCACCACCGCGCCGAACATCGGTGCGGTGGCGTTCAGGATCGCGGTGAGGCCCGCGCTCAGGGTAAGCGCCGACCAGGCGATCAGCACGAAAGACAGCGCGGTGAACGCGGTGCCCTGCAGCGCGAAGAGGCCGGCATGCCTTCGCAGCAGCGGCAGCCCGCCGCGATGCGCGAGCACCGGCAGCAGCAGCAGCGCGGCGATGCCCATGCGCACCGCGATCAGCGTCACCGGCCCGAACTCGGGCACCGCCGAGCGGGTGAACAGATAGGCCGCGCCCCACAGCAGCGAGAGCACCAGCAGTTCGGCCACATGGCGCGGCCCGACCCGGGAGACGGTCTGCACGCCTCAGGCGGCCGCGGCCAGTCGCGTCACCACCTCGTCGGCGATCGCCAGACTGGAGGTCAGGCCGGGTGACTCGATGCCGAACAGGTTGACCAGGCCGGGCACGCCATGAACCTCGGGCCCCTGGATGACGAAGTCGGCGGCAGCATCGGCCGGGCCGCCCAGCTTGGGCCGGATGCCGCTGTAGCCGGGCGCGAGCGCGTCATCCGGCAGCCCGGGCCAGTAGCTGCGGATGGCCTCGGTGAAGTGCTCGCAGCGCGCCGGGTCGACCGCGTAGTCGATGGTGTCGATCCACTGCACGTCGGGTCCGAAGCGGCCCTGGCCGGCAAGGTCGAGCGTGAGATGCACGCCTAGCCCTGCGCGCTCGGGTACCGGGTAGATGAGCCGGCTGAAGGGCGCGCGTCCGATCAGGCTGAAGTAGTTGCCCTTGCACAGCCCGGCCACCGGCACATGCCGCGAATCGAGCCCCTCGATGCGCGCGGCCGTCGCCGGCGCGTGCAGGCCGGCGCTGTTGACCACCGTGCGCGCGCGCAGCTGCATGGGTTCGTCACCCCCCACCCGCAGCTCGATGCCCTGGGCGCTCACCGTGGCACCCGCCAGCGGCGACTTCAGCGCCAGCATGGCACCGTGGTCCTGCGCCTGGCCCAGCAGCGCGAGCATCAGGCCGTGGCTGTCGATGATGCCGGTGACCGGCGAGAGCAGCGCGGCATCGCAGCGCAGCGCGGGCTCCAGCGCGCGCGCCTGCGCGCCGTCGAGCACCGCGAGTTCCTCCACGCCATTGGCGCGCGCATGGCGCTCGATGCCGGCGAGCTGAGCGACCTGCTCGGCACCATTGGCCACGATCAGCTTGCCGCAGCGGCGATGCGCGATGCCGCGCTCGGCGCAGTAGGCGTAGAGCTGGCGTCGACCCTGCACGCACAGCCGCGCCTTGAGCGAGCCGGCGGGGTAGTAGATGCCGGCGTGGATGACCTCGCTGTTGCGCGAGGAGGTCTCGGTGCCGAACGCGTCGGCGGCCTCGAGCAGGATCACCTCGCGGCCGGCCATGGCCAGGGCGCGCGCCACGGCCAGGCCGACCACGCCGGCGCCGATCACCACGCAGTCGATGTCTTCCATGGCTGTCGCTGTTCGAGTCGGTCGAGGAGGTAGTCCACTTCGGCGCGTGCCGTCGCGCTCAGCGCGCTGGCCGGACGACGCTGCGCGTCGCTGGCCAGCACGCCGCGGCGCATCAGCACGTGCTTGCGCACGGCCAGACCCACACCGGGCTGCTGCTCGTAGCGCAGCAGCGGCAGGTGCGCATCGAAGAGGTCGTGGGCTTCGTCGCGCCGGCCCGCGTCGGTGAGCCGACCCACGCCCACCAGCATCTCGGGGAAGCAGTAGCCGGTCATGGCGCCGTCGGCGCCGCGCTCGCACTCGAAGTCGAGAAACAGGCCGCCATTGCCGCACAGGATGGCGATGTGACGCATGGCCCCCTCGCGTTCCCAGGCGCGCAGTGCGCTGATCTTCTCCAGGCCCGGCCAGTCCTCGTGCTTGAGCATCACGCAGGAGGGGTTCTCGGCCACGATGCGCCGGATCACCGCCGGGGTCATGACCACGCTGAAGGTGAGCGGGTAGTCCTGGATGACGAAGGGCACGTCGGCGCCGATCGCCTCCACCGCCTGCCGGTAGTAGCCCACGATCTGGTCGTCGGTGCGCAGGGTATTGGGCGGGGCGATCATCACGCCCGCCGCGCCCGCGGCCATCACCTCGTGGGTGAGGGCGCGCATGGCGGCAAAGCCGGGCGCGGTCACCCCGACCACCACCGGCACCGGCAGGTCGCGGACCACCGCGCGCACGATGGCCAGACTCTCGGCGGCATCGAGCTTGGGCGCCTCGCCGAGCTGGCCGAGCACCGTCACCCCGGTGACCCCGGCGCGCTGGTAGAAGCGGCACAGCCGGGCCAGGGATTCATGGTCGACTTCACCCTCGGGTGTGAAGGGCGTAGGGGCGATCGCGTAGACGCCGCGGGCCTGTGCTGACAGGGTCATGGTCGGGGAATCGGATGGCGACGGACCTTCGGAGTCTACCCGTGCCGCACCGCGCGGGCTCGCGACCCCGGACCGGAACCGGGTGCCCGACGCCGGCCGCGGCAGGGGCGGTACCATCCGACGACACGATTCCTCAACCCTATCTTGCGGGAGCGCTCATGAGCATCGAATTCATCAATCCCCCTGGCATGTCGGTGGGCAGCTATTCCCACGCGGTCGGCATAGACCTCGCCGGTGGCCGGCTCGTCCTGCTCTCGGGCCAGGTGGCGATGGACGCGGCCGGTGCCGTGACGGCCAGCACCTTCGAGGGGCAGGTGGAGCAGGTGTTCGACGCGCTCACCACCGTGCTTGGCGCCTCCGGCGCGCGCTGGACCGACGTAGTCAAGCTCAACGTGTATCTGTGCGACATCACGCCCGATCGCGTGCGGGTGTTCCGCGAAATCCGCACCCGGCGGCTGGCCGGGCACAAGCCGGCGAGCACCCTGGTGGGCACCTCGGGGCTGGTCCATGCCGACCTGATGCTCGAGGTGGAGGCTACCGTCTACATCCCTGACGGCGCCGGGCGCTGACGCTCGTCGATGGCCCCGCAAGCCCTGAGCGCGCTCGAGACCCCGGCGCTGCTGCTCGATGAGCCGCGCATGCGGCGCAATGCCGCGCGCATGCGCGAGCGGGCGGCGGCCCTGGGTGTGAGCCTGCGCCCGCATGTCAAGACCGCCAAGTGCCTGGAAGTGAGTCTGGCGATGTGCGGCGGTTCACCTGGCCCGGTCACGGTCTCCACGCTGAAGGAGGCCGACGAGTGCGCGGCCGCCGGCTTCCGGGACATCACCTACGCGGTGGGCATCACCGCGAACAAGATCCCCCACGCGCGCCGTCTGCTCGCGCAGGGCGTGCACCTGAGCGTGCTGCTCGACAGCGTCGCGGCGGCGCGTGCGCTGGTCGATGCCATGGCCGGCCATGCCGGCGAACCGCTGTCGGTCCTGATCGAGATCGACACCGACGGTCATCGCAGCGGGCTCGCGCCCGATGCGCCTGAACTGCTCGCGGTGGCGCAGGCGCTGGTCGCGCCCGGGGTGCGGCTGGCGGGCGTGCTCACCCACGCCGGTGAGTCCTACCACTGCCGCGACCAGGCCTCGCTGGTGGCCATGGCCGAGCGCGAGCGCGCCGGCGCGGTCCATGCCGCGCAGCGGCTGCGGGCGGCGGGTCACGCGGCGCCCGTGGTGAGCGTGGGGTCCACGCCCACGGCGCTGTCGGCCCGGGCGCTGCCGGGCGTGACCGAACTGCGCGCCGGCGTCTATGTGTTCTTCGACCTGGTGATGGCGGGCGTGGGCGTATGCGGTACCGACGACATCGCGCTGTCGGTGCTCACCAGCGTGATCGGGCATCAGCCCGCCC
The DNA here is from genome assembly GCA_044356115.1 of Burkholderiaceae bacterium. GTDB lineage: Bacteria > Pseudomonadota > Gammaproteobacteria > Burkholderiales > Burkholderiaceae_E > Quisquiliibacterium. The sequence continues at coordinate 1,668 of JBIKWU010000138.1, read as the reverse complement.
GGGGCTGGACCCTGTGCGATGCCGGCTGGATGGCGCTCTCGCGAGACCGCGGCACCGCGGCACAGCCGGTGGATCAGGCCTATGGCCTGGTATGCGACGCGCAGGGGCGGGTGCTGCCTGATTACCTCGTCAGCGCGGTCAGCCAGGAGCACGGGACGATCACCCACCGCAGCGGTGACCCCGCCCGCTGGCTGGATGTGCCGGTAGGCACGATGCTGCGGGTACTGCCCAATCACGCCTGTGCCACCGGCGCCCAGCATCCCCACTACCAGGTTCTCGGCGATGCCGGCATGGTGCTGGGCCGCTGGGCCCGGTTCTCGGGCTGGTAGGCGAAGGGCCCCGCATGCGGGGCCCCGGGGGGTCAGCTCAGGTCAGCGGCCAGGGCGGCGCGGGTCTCGGGACTCACCGGCTCCTGGGCGGCCTGGTAGGCCGGGTGGTCCACGCCGATGGCCAGGCTCACGCCGTACTTGAGCGCGGCCGCCATCTCGTCGGTGAGCTCGAAACGCAGGAAATGCACCGATGAGGTCTTGACGGCATTCTCGCGCTCCATGTCCTCGTCGGCGATCGCATACACCCGCGGCGAGCCTTCCACCTGCACCCAGACCCGGTCTTCCACGCCGATGAGGCGTGCCAGCTCGCGCTTGCGCTCCTCGGGATCCGGGTACTCGATCAGCATGGTCGCCTTGAAGTTGCGGCCATCGGGCACCAGGGGGTTGTAGGCCTCGAGCTCGTGGCCGATGCCTTCGTCCTCGAAGATCTTCTCGATGCGCAGCATCTCCTGGATCTGGTAGCGCACAGTGAGTTCGTCCTCGAACAGCAGCGTCACGTGCGCGCCCAGCGCCACCGTGCGATGGCGCTTGTGGCCAATCACCTGCCGGCGGAAGTCGGTGCGGGCCCGTGAGTAGGCCTCGAGGGTCATCAGGGAATCGCGGGTTACCTTGGGCATGTCATCACTCCTTCAGTCCGTAAGCCATCCGCAGCAGCGTGATCGGGTGCGCGAGCTTGTCGCCGGCGGGCTTGCCGGCGAGGGCCATGCCCTGCTCGATGTGGTGTCCGGCCAGCTGGCAGTCCGAGGCGATCCAGTCGGGCTCGCTGCCGGTGTGCTCGGCCATCTGGCGGAACACCGGGCGGCCGATCTTCAGCGCCGTCTCGTGGAATTCCTTCTTCACGCCCCAGGTGCCGGCATGACCGGAGCAGCGCTCCACGGTGTTCACCTGGGTGTCGGGGATCATCTGCAGGGTTTCGCGGGTCTTCTGGCCGACGTTCTGCACCCGCAGGTGGCAGGCCACGTGGTACGAGACCTTGCCCAGGGGCTGCGCGAAATCGGTCTTGAGCAGGCCGTCCTTGTGGCGGGCCACGAAGTACTCGAACGGATCGAACATGGCGGCCTTGACCGCCTGCACGTCGGCATCGTCCGGGAACATCAGGGGCAGCTCCTGCTTGAACATCAGGCCGCAGGACGGGATCGGCGCCACGATCGCCCAGCCCTCGCGCGCCAGCCGCGCCAGCTTGGGGATGTTGCGTTCCTTGAGCGCGGCCACCGCCTCGAGGTCACCGAGCTCGAGCTTGGGCATGCCGCAGCACGCCTCCTTCTCGACCAGCGTCCAGGGGATCTGGTTGTGGTCCAGCACCTTGAGCAGGTCGTGGCCGATGCCGGGCTCGTTGTAG
>JBIKWU010000137.1:0-9810 GCA_044356115.1 Burkholderiaceae bacterium | reverse complement strand
TCAGGTGCCTGGCAGCCGAACACCGTGGGGCCGAAGCGGGAACGTCCCAGGATCTCGTTGAGCAGGGCGAGCTTGACCTGACCATAGCCCTGACCGCCGAGCTCGGGGCCGAGGTGGCAGGCCCACAGCTTGCGCTCGCGCACCTGCGCCTGCAGCGGCCTCACCAGGGCATTGCGGCGCGGATCACGCACGTCGCAGGGATGCCCGAGCACATGGTCGAGCGGCTCGATCTCCTCCCGCATGAAGCGGTCGACCCAGTCGAGCTGCGCCTGATAGGCATCATCGGTGGCAAAGTCCCAGGCCATGTCGGTCTCCTTGTGTGAACGAGACCGACATGGTCGGGGCCAGCGCCCGCCAGCGCATGGGTCGGGTCGCTGAAACGGACCGGCCGCGGGGGTGCCGCGGCCGGTTTCGGGCTGCGGGCCGCCATCAGCGGCCCGCGCAGCAGGGCTTACTTGCCGCCGCGGGCCTTGAACTCGGCCTTGCCCTTCTGGATGGCGGCCCAGAGCTCGGCAGCGGCGCCGCCGGTCTCCTTGACCATCTGCTCCTGGTTGGGCAGCACGAGCTTCACGAACTCGGCGCGCTGCGCCGGGGTAAGGTCGTGGATGAAGCCGCCCTTGGCCTTGAACTCGTCCATCTTGGGCTTGATGCTGGCGTCGACCTCACGACGCATGCGGGCGGTTTCAGGCACTGCCGACTGCACGGCGGTCTTCTGCTCGGGGGTCAGGCCATCCCAGATGCGCTTGTTGATGATGAAGGCCGAGGGGTGGTGCAGGTGCCGGGTGGTGACATAGTGCGGCGCGCTCTGCGCGGCCGGCGTGGTCACATAGTAGGCAAACGGCAGGTCGGCGGATTCGACCAGACCGCTCTGCAGCGCCGGGAACAGCTCAGAGAGCGGCATCTGCACGCCGTTCACGCCCAGCGACTGCCAGAAGATCTTGGAGGACAGCGCCGGACCCACGCGAACCTTGGCACCCTTGAAGTCAGACGGGGTGAGGCAGGCCTTCTTGCAGACCACGTCGTTCCAACCCACCTCGCTCACGCCGAGCAGGATCACGCCCTTGGCCTCGTAGATCTTCTTGAGCACGGGCAGCGCGTGGTTGTCGGTGACATAGTCGCGCTCGGCGTCGCTGGTCCAGAGGTACGGCGTGGTCATCAGGCCCGCCTCGGGAATGGCTGGGGAAATGCCGGCCATCGAGATGCCGGCCACCTCGATGCGGCCGCGCAAGATCTGCTGCGCGATCTCCTGCTCGCTGCCGATGAACAGCCGCTCGGCCTTGATCGCGCCCTTGGTGTTGGTGCCGATCTTGGCCACGACCTCTTCGACGAAACCGAGCAATGGCGAACCGGGCTGCGCGGCCGAGGCTACCTTCCAGTTCTGCTGGGCCTGGGCGGGCGAGGTGGCGGCAGCGAACAGGGCCGCGGCCGCCACGATGAGTGAGGCAAGTTTCATGGTGTCTCCGTCATGGATGTTGCGACGCCGGCTGCGTCCGGCTTCGTCTCGCCATCATGCCACGCTCCGAACGGCAGACGCCCAGACCCCGTTGCGATCAGGGGGTCAGCGGCGTGGCCCGCCGGCGCGCCCTCAGGGCTCGAGATAGGCGTCGATCAGGCGCTGCCGCTGCGCGCCATCGATGCCGATCGCCGCCAGGTAGGCATCGACGCCGCCATGCTCGGCGCGCACCACCTCGAAGGCCGCCTCCAGGAAGCCCGACTGCACCCGCCAGAGCACATCGAGCACCTCCTGGGGCAGGTCGGTCTGAGCGGCATGGGCGCGGCGGTAGTGCTGGTTCGTGAGCAGGAAGTCGTGCTCGACGTCCTCGCGCGATACGCCCATGGCCAGCAGCAGCAGGGCCGCGGCGAAGCCGGTGCGATCCTTGCCGGCCGTGCAGTGGAAGACCGCCGGCGAGTGCTCATCGGCCAGATGCCGCAACAGTGTGCCGAAGCGATGGCTGTTGCCGCGCACGAAGGCACGGTAGGTGTCGCGCATGACCGACTCGGCATCACGCGCGGTGAGGCGGCGACCGGCAGCGCGCAGGGTATCGAGGTTCTGCACCACCGTGGGCTCGATCGGCAGCGGGTGCTGGGCCACGCCCGGAAGCTGGTAGGCGGTGGCCGCGCGCTCGGCCACGCCCCGGAAGTCAAAGGCTCGGGCCAGACCCAGCGCACCCAGCACGGCCTCGTCCTGGGGGGTGAGCGCGGCCAGGTGGTCGGAGCGGAACAGCCGCCGCCAGCGCACCGGTCGGCCATCGACGCCGCGGTAGCCGCCGAGATCGCGGAAGTTGGTGGCACCGGCAAGATTGAGCGAACGGGTGGGCGTGACGGACATCGCTGGGTTTCGAAACGAAGGGACCCACGCATCATAGGCCAGGCCGGTGTCGGCGGCATGACCTGCGCGCGCCCCGCGCGATACTGCCGGGCACACCCGCCACCGGAGGCCTCATGCATCTCACCGACCTGTACTTCCGCGGCTTTCGCACCCACCCCGACCGCCTGGCCCTGAGCGGGGACGGCGGCGACCACACCTATCGTCAGGTCTGGCACCTCACCAACCGGATCGCCCGCCGGATCGGCGCCGCGGGCCTGGGCCCCGGCGACCGCTTCGCGGTGCTCAGCCCGAACACCGGCCAGGCCTTCATCGCGATGCTCGGCGGCATGCGCGCCGGCGTGGCCTGGTGCAACCTGAACATGCGCGCGGCGCTGCCGGACATCCTGCACATCCTGGCCGCGGGTCGGTGCAACCTGCTCTTCTTCGACCCCTCGGCCGCTGGCCTGATCGACGCCATCCGCCAGGGCGTGCCCACCCTGCGCGAGGTGGTCTGCGTGAACGGCACCGATCCCCGCGCGCCCGCGCTCGCCGACTGGCTGGGCGACACATCCGACGAAGCGCCGGCCCTGCGCCTGGACGAGACCGCGCAGGGCTTTCAGGGCGCCACCGGCGGCACCACGGGTCGCTCCAAGCTCACCATCGGCTCGAACCGCTTCATGATGACCGGGGTGCTCGCGTGGGCCACCTGCCTGCACTTCGACGAGCCGCCGGTGAACCTCGCGGTGGCGCCCATCACCCACGCCGGCGGCTTCGTGGCGCTGGGCATGGGGCAGTTCGGCGGCACCACCATCATGATGTCCACGCCCGATGTCGCCGCCATGATCGAGCTCATCGAGACGCGGCGGGTGAGCGTGCTGTTCCTGCCGCCCACGCTCATCTACATGCTGCTCGCGCATCCCCGGGCCGCGCAGGCGGACTTCTCCTCGCTGCGCTACCTGATCGCCGCGGCATCGCCCTTCGCACCCGAGAAGATCGTCGAGGCGGTGCAGCGGCTGGGCCCGGTGGTGTGCCAGGCCTTCGGCCAGACCGAGTCGGGCTTTCCCACCACCTTCATGTCGCCGGCCGAGATCGCCGCCGCGGTGCGCGAGCCGGCATTGCGCCACCGGCTGCTCTCGTGCGGTCGGCCCACCGTGATCGTGGAGGCCATGGAGATCATGGACGAGGAGGGCCGGCTGCTGCCGGCCGGCGAGACCGGCGAGGTGGTGCTGCGCGGCCCCACCCTGATGGACGGCTACCTCGACGACCCGGCCGCCACCGCCGAGATCATGAAGCACGGCTGGCTGCACACCGGCGACATCGGCCGCCGCGATGCCGACGGCTACCTCTACATCACCGATCGCAAGCGCGACCTGATCATCTCGGGCGGCTTCAACATCTTCCCCTTCGAGGTCGAGAGCGCGCTCATGAAGCACCCCGCCGTGCAGGACTGCGCGGTGATCGGCGTGCCCGATCCGAAGTGGGGTGAGGCGGTCAAGGCCTGCGTGCAGCTCAAGCCCGGCGCCAGCGTGAGCGCCGAGGCGCTGATTGCCTGGAGCCGCGAGCTGATCGGCGCCATGAAGGCGCCCAAGTCGCTCGACTTCATCGAGTCGCTGCCGCGCAGCCCGGTGGGCAAGGTGCTCAAGCGCGAACTGCGCGCGCCCTACTGGCGCGACCGCGAGCGCGGCGTGGGCTGAGCCCGGCCGCGCCGCCGTTCAGCGCCGCGCGCCCGGGCGCGGCTCGAGCAGATCGAGCAGTTGCGGCGCGCCGGCCAGCCGGATGAGATGGCGCGCGGCAAAGGCCGCCGCTGGCGCGGTGATCTCGCCGGTGGCGATGAACAGCGCGTCGTGGGCATCGAGCCGATCGCGCGAGGCCTGCAGCGCCTCCAGCACCTCGATGCCGCTGCGCGCCGCCTTCCAGCGGCGCGCGGCCACGACCGTCACGCGGCCATCGCGGGTCACCAGGAAGTCGGCGCCGGAATGCCGGATCGGTTCCACCCGCGCGCCCTGGCCCTGCCAGGCCTCGGTGAGCGTGCGCGAGAAGGTCTCCCAGCTCATGGCCCGCACCGAGTCGACCAGCGCCTGCAGACGCCGCGGGCTGGGCGCCTGCAACTGGCGCCAGGCGCGGATCGCGGCAACGACCAGAAACGGCAGCGCGAACACGACGGCGAAGATCGCCGGCAGGAACAACCGCATCAGTCCGAACAGGACGAGCGCCACCAGCAGGCTGGCCCACCAGGGCGAGCGCAGCAGGATCGCGAACAGCGACCCGTCGGCCATCCGCAGGGCAGGCAGTCGGAAGGCCATGAGGCAGCTCCGGGGGATGGATTGACGCGGCACAAGACCGCGGGAGCCGCGATCTTGCCACCGCGCCGCGCCGGATTCCGGAAATGCCCGCGCGCCTGCGGGTGTAGCCTTGCGCCATCCCCAATGCATTCACCGAGGAGACACGCATGGACATCAAGGGCAAGGTTGCGGTCATCACCGGGGCGGCCAGCGGCATCGGCCGGGCCACCGCGCTGAAGTTCCACGCCGAGGGCGCCGCCGGGGTGGTGGTGGCCGACATGAACGAAGCCGGCCTGCAGCCGGTGGCCCAGGCGGTCAATGGCCTGGCGGTGCGCTGCGATGTCGGCCGCGAGGCCGACATCCAGGCGCTGGTGGACGCCGCCGAACGCCGCTACGGCCGGGTCGACATCTACTTCTCCAACGCCGGCATCGGCAACAGCCGCGGCCTGGAGCCCGACGATGCCATGTGGGACAAGATGTGGCGCATCCACGGCATGGCCCATGTCTGGGCCGCGCGCGCGGTGGTCGACAAGATGGTCGCCCGGGGCGAGGGCTACTTCCTCATCACCGCCTCGGCCGCCGGCCTGCTCAACATCGTCGAGTCGGCCGCTTACGGCGTGACCAAGCACGCCGCCGTGGCCATCGCCGAATGGCTGGCCATCGCCTACGGCCGCAGCGGCCTGCATGTGTCCTGCCTGTGCCCGCAGGCGGTGCGCACCGGCATGGTCCCGGGTGACGGCGGCTCGGCCGGGGGCGATGGCATCCTCAGCGCCGAGGCGGTGGCCGACGAGATCGTGAAGGTGATGGACCAGGAGAGCTTCCTCGTGCTGCCGCACCCCGAGGTGCTCGATTACCTGCGCGGCAAGACCGCCAACTACGACCGCTGGCTGGGCGGCATGCAGAAGCTCTACATGAAGACCGAGTCGAAGCGGTCCTGACATGAACACCACCACGCGCACCGACGAGGCTGCGGCGCTGGCCGCGGCCGGCGCGACCACGGCCGGCCACTTCGACGTGCTGATCGCCGGCGCCGGCATCTCGGGCGTGGGCGGCGCCTACCACCTGCAGCAGCAGTGCCCGGGCACCCGCTTCGTGGTGCTCGACGCCCAGGACAGCTTCGGCGGCACCTGGCGCACCCACCGTTACCCCGGCATCCGCTCCGACAGCGACCTCTACACCTTCGGCTACCGCTTCAAGCCCTGGCTGGGCGCGCCGATCGCCACCGCCGACGAGATCCTGAAGTACATGGGCGAGGTGATCCACGACAACGCGCTGGCACCGCACATCCGCTACCGGCACCGCATCGATGCCGCGAGCTGGTCCGGCGCCGAGCGCCGCTGGACGCTTCGGGTCACGCGGCTCGACACCGGCGAGCGTCTGGTGTTCACCGCCGGCTTTCTCTGGATGTGCCAGGGCTACTACCGGCACACCGAGGGCTACACCCCCGAGTGGCCGGGCATGGACCAGTTCGGCGGGCGCATCGTGCATCCGCAGTCATGGCCCCAGGATCTCGACCTCGCCGGCAAGCGGGTGGTGGTGATCGGCTCGGGCGCCACCGCGGCCACCCTGGTGCCGGCCATTGCCGGCCAGTGCGCCCACGTCACCATGCTGCAGCGCTCGCCCACCTACTTCGTCACCGGGCGCAATGCCAATGTGCTGGCCGATACCCTGCGCGAGCTCAACATCGACCCGATGTGGATCCACGAGATCGTGCGCCGCAAGATCCTGTTCGACCAGGCCACGGTGGCGCGCCGCTCCTTCAGCGAACCCGACAAGCTCAAGGCCGAGCTGCTCGCCGGCGTGAAGGCCTTCCTGGGCGACAGCGTCGACATCGAGCGGCACTTCACGCCGCGCTACCGGCCGTGGCGCCAGCGCATCGCCTTCATCCCCGATGGCGACCTGTTCCGCGCGATCCGCGAGGGCAAGGCCTCGGTGGCCACCGACGAGATCGCGCGCTTCGACGCCGGCGGCATCGTGCTGGCCTCGGGCGAGCGGCTCGATGCCGATGTGGTGGTCACCGCCACCGGCTTCCACCTCAATGTGCTGGGCGACATCGCCTTCGAGATCGACGGCAGGCCGCTGGATTTCTCCCAGACCGTGTCCTGGCGAGGCACCCTGTTCACCGGCGTGCCCAACATGGCCTGGGTGTTCGGATATTTCAGGGCGAGCTGGACCTTGCGCGCCGATCTCATCGCCGACCTGGTCTGCCGCCTGCTGCAGACCATGAAGGCGCGCGGCGCCACGGTGGTCGAGCCGCGGTTGCGCCCCGAGGATGCCGACATGCCGCTGCAGCCCTGGGTGGACCCCGAGAACTTCAATCCCGGCTACCTCATGCGGGGGCTGCAGCTGCTGCCGCGCCAGGGTGATCGCATGCCCTGGAAGCACTCCCAGGACTACTGGACCGAGAAGGACGAGCTGCCCCAGGCCAGCCTCGACGACGGGGCGCTGCGCTTCAGCTGAGCATCGCCCGCGGGCCGGCGCGGGCGATCGCGGGCCGGCGCGAGACCCGCCGGCCCGCGCCCGGCTACCAGGGGAAGAAGGGCGGCATGTCGCTCGAGGCGCGGGCGCTGAACACCGGCGCGCGCTTCTCCAGGAAGGCGCGCACGCCCTCGTGACCATCGGCGCGGCTGGTGTAGAACATGGCCAGCGAGTCCACCTGGTGCGCCTGCAGCGGCGAATCGGCCGCGCTGTTGCGAAACATCATCTGGCGCATCAGCGCCACGGACACCGGCGAGCGCTCGTGCACGTAGCTGGCGGCCAGGCGCTGCGCCTGCGCGAGCAGGTCGGCCGCCGGATGCACCGCGAGCACCAGGCCGGCATCGCGCACTTCCTGGGCGCCCAGGATGCGCGCCGAGTAGACCCAGTCGAGGGCACGCTGCAGACCCACCAGCCGCGGCAGGAAGAAGCTCGAGCAGGCCTCGGGCACGATGCCCAGCTTGCCGAACACGAAGCCGATCTTCGCGGTGTCGGCGGCCAGGCGGATGTCCATGGCCAGGGTCATGGTGGCGCCGATGCCCACCGCCGCGCCGTTGATGGCCGCGATCACCGGCTTGCGACAGGCATGGATCGCCAGCGTGACCCGCCCGCCGGTGTCGCGCACCCCGTTGAGGATGGCCGGATCGTCGGGGCGCTCGCGCAGGTCCTGCAGCGTGGGCTCGAGCGACTCGTCCAGGCCGAAGACGTTGCCCTCGCGGGAGAGGTCCATGCCGGCGCAGAACGCGCGGCCCTCGCCGGTGACCACCACCGCGCCGGCCTCGTCGTCGTCATTGACGCGGGTGAACAGGTCGACCAGCTCGTTGGCCATCTCGACCGTGAAGGCATTGAGCTTGTCGGGACGGTTCAGGCGCACGGTCATCACCCGCGCGTCGATCGAGACGGCGAGGGTCTGGTAGCGGTAGGACATCACGGACTCCTGGTCGGCCCGCGAGACGCGGGCTGGAATGGAAAGCCGCGATTGTGGCATCGTGGGCGATCGACCGGAGAGCACCCATGCCTGCCCTACATCCCCTGTGCTGCGGCCGCCTGGCCTTCGATCGCAGCGTGTTTTTCCCGGACGCCGCGCCGGGCGTTCGCACCACCGTGCCGGTGCCCGGCTTCCTGGTCATTCACCCGCGCGGCAAGCTGCTGTTCGACACCGGCGTGGCCTGCGAGGCGGCCGATGATCCGGTCGGCGTGCTGGGCAAGCGGCTGGCCAGCACCTTCACCCTGGCGGGCGCCGCCGACGAGACCGCGCCGGGGCAACTCGGCCTGATGGGCCTGAAGCCCGATGACATCACCTACGTGGCCAACTCGCATCTGCACTTCGACCACTGCGGCTGCAACCGCTGGTTCCCGAATTCGCTGATCCTGGTGCAGCGCGCCGAGATGGACGCGGCCCGCGCGCCCGGCAGCCGCTACGACGAGCGGCTCTGGAACCTGCCGCTGAACTGGCGGCTGATCGACGGCGAGCACGACGTGTTCGGCGACGGCAGCGTGCTGCTGGTGCCCACGCCCGGCCACACGCCGGGGCATCAGTCGCTGGTGGTGCAGGTCTCGCGCGATTCCCGCTTCGTGCTCACGGCCGACGCCTGCTACTCGGCCGAGCACATGGCCCGCGACCTGCTGCCCTCGGTGGTGGCCGACGCCCCGCTGATGCGCGAGTCGATGCACCGGCTGCGCCGCATGGGCGAGCAGGCCGGCACCACCCTGCTCTACGGCCACGACCCCGAGCAGTGGGCCGCGCTCGGCGCGGCGCGCCAGGCGCTGCGCTGAGCGCGGGCGGCGCCCCGCGCCCCGATCAGGCGCGCTCGAACACCGCGGCGATGCCCTGCCCGCCGCCGATGCACATGGTCTCGAGGCCGTAGCGCACCTGCCGGCGCTGCATCTCGTGCAGCAGCGTGACCATGATGCGCGCGCCGGTGGCGGCGATGGGATGGCCCAGCGAGATGCCCGAGCCGTTGACGTTGAGCCGGTCGGGATCGTTCCAGTCCCAGCCGCGCAGCACCGACAGCGCCTGGGCCGCGAAGGCCTCGTTGAGCTCGACCAGGCCCATGTCCTTGAACGACAGCCCGGTCTTGCCGAACAGGCGCTGCACCGCCGGCACGGGGCCGATGCCCATGCAGCCCGGCTCGCAGCCGGCGGCCGCCCAGCCGGTGAGAAAGGCCATGGGCGTGAGGCCCAGCGCGGCGAGCCGGTCTTCGGCCACCACCAGGCAGGCGGCGGCAGCGTCGTTCTGCTGGCTGGCATTGCCCGCGGTGACGGTGCCGCCCTTCATCACGGGCCTGAGCCCGGCGAGGGTCTCGGGCGTGGTCTCGGGGCGGATGCCTTCATCGCGCGCGAAGGCCACCGGATCGCCCTTGCGCTGCGGGATCATCACCGGCACCACCTCGGCATCGAAGCGGCCAGCGGCCCAGGCGGCAGCCGCGCGCTGGTGGCTGCGCGCCGAGAAGGCATCGGCCTCCTCGCGCGGGATGGCGTACTCGCGGGCGAGGTTCTCGGCGGTCTCGATCATCCCGGAGATGCGCCCGAAGCGCGACTCGGGCTGCGAACGCTCGCGGGCACGATCGAGCCGGTCGTGGAAGCTCACCGAGCCCGAGCGCGTGCCCCAGCGCATGCCGGTGGTGTAGTACTCGATGTTGCTCATGCTCTCGACGCCGCCGGCCATCACCACATCGGCCACGCCGCTTTGCACCATCATGGCCGCGGTGGCGATCGCCTGCAGGCCACCGCCGCACCGGCGGT
>JBIKWU010000010.1:0-30344 GCA_044356115.1 Burkholderiaceae bacterium | reverse complement strand
GTCGGCCTCGACTACCTGCGCCTGGGCCAGCCGGTGCCCACGCTCTCGGGCGGCGAGTCGCAGCGGCTCAAGCTCGCCGGCTTCCTCGCCGAGGCAGCCAGCCAGGGCCTCACCCGCGACACCGGCGGCGGCGGCTTCGCCCGCGCCGGCCGCAAGGGCACGCTGTTCCTGTTCGACGAGCCGACCACCGGGCTGCACTTCGAGGACGTGTCGCGCCTGCTGCGCGCCCTGCGCAAGCTGCTGGCCGCCGGCCACTCGCTGCTGGTGGTGGAACACAACCTGGATGTGATCGGCGCGGCCGACTGGGTGATCGACCTGGGCCCGGAAGGCGGCGAGCGCGGCGGCCTGGTGGTAGCCACCGCCACCCCGGCCGACCTGGCCCGCCATCCGCACTCGCACACCGGCCGCGCGCTGGCCGAGTACGCCCGCGAACTGGCCGCCCGGGCGCGGCCACCGGAGGGCGCCGGCCTGATCGCCGCCGAGCCGGAAGGCCTGCCGCTGGCCTCGGCGCTGCGCGAGCGCGGCCGCCAAGCCATCCTGGTGCACAAGGCCCGCGAGCACAATCTCAAGGGCATCGACGTGACCATCCCGCGTGACCGGCTCACCGTGATCACCGGGGTCTCGGGTTCGGGCAAGAGCACCCTCGCCTTCGACGTGGTGTTCGGCGAGGGCCAGCGCCGCTACCTCGAGTCGCTCAATGCCTATGCCCGCCAGTTCGTGCAGCCGGCCAGCCGGCCGGATGTCGACGGGGTGTTCGGCATTCCGCCCACGGTGGCCATCGAGCAGCGCACCAGCCGGGGCGGTCGCAAGAGCACGGTGGCCACCCTCACCGAGACCTACCACTTCCTGCGCCTGCTCTACGTCAAGCTCGGCACGCAGCACTGCCCGCGCTGCCAGCTGCCGATCGAGCCGCAGTCCTTCGATGCGATCGCCGCGCGCCTGCTCACCGACTACCGCGGCCGACGCATCGGGCTGCTGGCGCCGCTGGTGGTCAGCCGCAAGGGGGTCTACACCGACCTCGCCAAGTGGGCCAAGGCCCGCGGCCACAGCCACCTGCGGGTGGACGGGCGCTTCCTGCCCACCGAGCGCTTCCCGCGCATCGACCGCTTCATGGAGCACGACATCGAGCTGCCGGTGGCCGCGCTCACGGTCAGCGCCGAGGACGAGCCCGCGCTGCGCGCCGCGCTGGCCGCGGCGCTGGAGGCCGGCAAGGGCCTCGTGATGGTGGCCGAGCCGCTCGATGCGCTGCGGGCCGCCTGCGACCAGGGTGACGTCGCCGCCTACGAGTCAGCGAGCGCCGCGATGCGCACGCGGCTGTTCTCCACCAAGCGGGCCTGCGCCTCCTGCGGCACCAGCTTCGCCGAGCTCGATCCCCGGCTGTTCTCGTTCAACTCGCGGCTGGGCTGGTGTCCGCACTGCATCGGCACCGGCGTGACCCTGCCCTATCTGCCGCGCGTCGACGAGAAGAACCGGGCCGACGAGGACGCCTCGAGCGAGGCCATCGGCCACCTGGCCGAGCGCCTGGCCGACGCCCAGGCGCGCGAGGCCGCCAACGCCACCGACGCGCAGGGCGAGCCGGTACCGCTTGCGCCGGCCGAGCCCTGCGGGCCCTGCGGCGGGCAGCGCCTGAACCCCACCGCGCTCGCGGTGCGCCTGCGCGAGCTGTCGATCGCCCAGCTCACCGCGATGTCGGTCGAGCGGTGCGCCGAGTGGCTGCGGGGCGTGGCCTTCACCGGCCGCGAGGCCGAGATCGCCCGCGACCTGCTGGCCGAGATCGGCTCGCGGCTGCGCTTCCTGGGCGAGGTGGGCCTGGGCTACCTTTCGCTGGACCGTGCCGCGCCCACGCTCTCGGGCGGCGAGGCGCAGCGCATCCGGCTGGCCGCCCAGCTCGGCTCCAACCTGCAGGGCGTGTGCTACGTGCTCGACGAACCGACCATCGGCCTGCACCCGCACGACAACCAGGTGCTGCTCGGCACGCTCGAGGCGCTGCGCGACAAGGGCAACACCCTGCTGGTGGTGGAGCACGACGAGGACACCATCCGCCGTGCCGACCATGTGATCGACATCGGCCCGGGCGCCGGGCGCCTGGGCGGCCGGGTGATCGCCAGCGGCCGCCACGACGAGCTGCAGCGGCATCCCGAGAGCCTCACCGGGCGCTTCCTGGCCCATCCGCTCGCCCACCCGCTGGTGGCCGCGCGCGCGCCGGCCGACGCCGACGCACCCTGGCTGCGGGTCGAGGCGGCCAGCCTGCACAACCTGCGCTCGGTGGATGCGGCCCTGCCGCTGGGCCGCCTGACCGTGATCACCGGGGTCTCGGGCTCGGGCAAGTCCACGCTGGCGCGCGACGTGCTGCTGGCCGGCGTGGCCGCGCAGGTGCGCGCGCGCCAGCTGCGCCGGCCGGCGCCCGCCGTGACCGGCGCCCGCGCGATCACCGGCTGGGAACCGATCACCCGGGTGCTCGAGGTGGACCAGACCCCGATCGGCAAGACCCCGCGCTCCTGTCCGGCCACCTATGTGGGCTTCTGGGACGCGATCCGGCGGCTGTTCGCCGACACCGCCGAAGCCCGGCTGCGTGGCTACGGCCCGGGCCGCTTCAGCTTCAACACCGCCGGCGGGCGCTGCACCGCCTGCGACGGTCAGGGCGTGCAGACCATCGAGATGAGCTTCCTGCCCGATGTGAAGGTGCTCTGCGATGTCTGCGGCGGGCGCCGCTTCAGCCGCGAGACCGAGCAGGTCCCGCTGCGCGGCAAGGGCATCGGCGAGGTGCTGGCCATGAGCGTGGACGAGGCGGTGGAGTTCTTCGCGGCCCACCCCGCCATCCACCACCCGCTGCGACTGCTGCAGGATGTCGGCCTGGGCTATCTCACCCTGGGCCAGCCCAGTCCCACCCTGTCGGGCGGCGAGGCCCAGCGCCTGAAGCTGGTGACCGAACTGGCCAAGGTGCGGTTGCGCGGCGAAGGCGGCGAGGACGATCCGCGGGTGCTGAAGGCGCGCGAGAAGGCGATCGCCCAGGGCCGGGTGCTGCCGCCCGCGCCCCACACCCTGTACGTGCTCGACGAGCCGACGGTGGGCCTGCACATGGCCGACGTGGAAAAGCTGATCCGCGTGCTGCACCGGCTGGTCGAGGCCGGCAACACGCTGGTGGTGGTCGAGCACAACCTCGACATCTGGGCCGAGGCCGACTGGATCATCGACCTGGGGCCGGGTGGCGGCACCGGCGGTGGCCGGATCGTGGCCGCCGCGCCGCCGCGCGCGCTGGCCACCCACGCCGAGAGCCTCACCGGCCAGGCGCTGGCGGGCTTTCTGAACCGCCAGCCCGAGGCATCCTGATCGGCCGAATGACCGGGCAGCGGCACGCCGCGCTATCGCCGGGTGCTGATCCGGCCGCGCTCGCGCCGCTCAGCCGCGCAGGTGGCAGGCCACCCAATGGCCCGGCGCGGTCTGCTTCAACGGCGGAGCCTGGGTCGCGCACACGCTGCGATCGGCGATCGGGCAGCGGGTGTGGAAGTGGCACCCGGCCGGCGGGTGGATGGGGCTGGGCACGTCGCCCTGCAGCGGGATGCGCCGGCGCTTGAGCGTGGGGTCGGGGATGGGCACCGCCGAGAGCAGCGCCTCGGTGTAGGGATGGCGCGGGCTGGTGTAGAGGTCTCGGGCCGAGGCCAGCTCCACGATGCGCCCCAGGTACATCACCGCCACCCGCGTGCTGGTGTGCTCCACCACCGAGAGGTCGTGGGCGATGAAGATGTAGGTCAGGCCGAAGCGCTGCTGCAGGTCTTCCAGCAGGTTGATCACCTGCGCCTGGATGGACACGTCCAGCGCCGACACCGCCTCGTCGCAGACCACCAGCTGCGGGCTGACCGCCAGCGCGCGGGCGATGCCGATGCGCTGGCGCTGGCCGCCCGAGAACTCGTGCGGGAAGCGCCGGGCATGATCGGCATTCAGGCCGACCAGCTCGAGCAGCTCGACCACGCGGTCATCGTGCTCGCGGCGGCTGGCCGCCAGCCGGTGGATGGTGAGCGCCTCGCCGATGATCGCGCCCACGCTCATGCGCGGATTCAGCGATGCGTACGGGTCCTGGAAGATGATCTGCATGTCGCGCGCCAGCGCGCGCAGGCCGCGCGCGTCGAGCCCGGTGACATTCGTGCCCTTGAACCAGACCTCGCCCGCGGTGGGCTCGATCAGCCGCAGGATGCAGCGCCCGGTGGTGCTCTTGCCGCAGCCCGACTCGCCGACCAGACCGAGCGTCTCGCCGGCCTGCAGTTCGAAGCTCACCCCGTCCACCGCGTGCACGGTCTCCCGAGAGCGGCCAAGGAAGCCCCCGCGCACCGGGAAGTGCTTGACCAGATCGCGCACCCGCAAGAGCGGCTCGGCGGGCGCAGCGGGCATCACGGGCAACTCGCTGCTCACTGCACCACCTCGTCGATCAGGCAGGCCACGCGATGGCCGGGCGCCACCTCGCGCAGTGGCGGCGTCTGCGTGGCGCAGGCATCGACTGCATGGCGGCAGCGGCCGGCAAAGCGGCAGCCCGGCGCGGGCTCGATCAATCGGGGCACGGTGCCGGGGATCGCCTCGAGCCGGGTCTTGCGCACGGCGGCGAGATCGATGCGCGGGATCGAGCGGATCAGGCCGCGGGTATAGGGATGGCGCGGGGTGGCGAACAGCGCCTCCACCGGCGCCTCCTCGACCACCTTGCCGGCATACATGACCACCACCCGCTGCGCCACCTCGGCCACCACGCCCATGGCGTGGGTGATGAGCATCACGGCCATGCCGAGCTCGGCCTTGAGCTCGGCGAGCAGGTCGAGGATCTGCGCCTGGATGGTCACGTCGAGCGCGGTGGTGGGCTCGTCGGCGATCAGCAGCTTCGGGTTGCAGGCGAGCGCGATGGCGATCATCACCCGCTGACGCATGCCGCCCGAGAACTGGTGCGGATAGTCGGCCACGCGGCGTTCCGGGTTGGGAATGCGCACGCGACGCAGCATCTCGATGGCGCGGTCGCGCGCGTCACGGCGCGACAGGCCCTGGTGCCGGCGCACCGACTCGGCGATCTGCTCGCCCACCGTGAACACCGGGTTCAGGCTGGTCATGGGCTCCTGGAAGACGATGGCGATCTCGCGGGCGCGAATGCGGTCCATCTCGTCGGCCGGCAGCGGCACCAGGTCGCGGCCCTGCCAGCGCACCTCCCCGGCCACGATGCGCCCCGGCGGCATGTCGATCAGCTTGAGCACGGTCTTGGCGGTGACGCTCTTGCCGCAGCCCGACTCGCCGACGATGCCCAGGGTCTCGCCGGCGGCGATGTCCAGGTCGACACCGTCGACGGCATGCAGCCAGCCATGGTCGGTGCTGAAGTGCACCTTGAGGTCACGGATCTGCAGCAGCGCCATGGCCGGCCCTCAGAGCACCCGGCGCGGATCGAGCGCATCACGCAGCCCGTCGCCGATGAAGTTGATGGTGAGCACCGTGATGAAGATGGCCAGGCCCGGGAACAGCGCCCAGTGCATGGCGATGTCCATGTAGTCGCGGCCGTCGTACAGGATGCGCCCCCAGGTGGGGATGTCAGGGGGAAAGCCCAGGCCCAGGAACGAGAGCGTGGACTCGGCGATGATCGCCGCCGCCACATCGATGGTGGCGGCCACGATCACCGGCCCCAGGCTGTTGGGCAGGATGTGGCGCACCACCTGCCGCGGCACCGAGGCGCCCAGCGCGCGCGCCGCCTCGACGAACTCCTTCTCGCGCAGGCTGAAGAACTGCGCGCGCACCAGCCGCGCCACCGGCATCCAGCGAAACCCGCCGATCACCGCCACGATCAGGATGAAGATGCCCACCTCCAGGCCGAACATCGCCTTGAGGCTCTCGCGAAACAGGAAGATCAGCAGCAGCAGGAGCGGCAGTTGCGGCAGGCTCAGGAACAGATCGGTGATCCACATCAGCACGGTATCGACCCAGCCACGGGAGATACCCGCCACCGCGCCGATCAGCACCCCGACGGTGATCGCCATGAGCATGGCCGACAGGCCAACAGCCAGCGAGATGCGCCCGCCGTAGAGCATGCGCGCGAGCAGGTCGCGGCCGAGATCGTCGGTGCCCATCGGGTGGCTGGCGCTGGGTGGCGCGAGGCGTGCCTTGAAGTCGATGTCGGCGATGCCGACGGTGTAGACGAGGGGGCCGACCAGCACCGCCAGCACCAGCAGGCCGAGCAGCCACAGGCTCCAGTAGGCCAGTCGGTGGCGGCGGAAACGGCGCCAGGCCTCGCGCCAGGGCGAGTCGGGCGCCGGCCCGCGCCCCTCAGCGGTAGCTGATGCGGGGGTCGAGCCAGCCATAGAGGATGTCGGCGAGGATGTTGAAGAAGATGACCAGGCAGCTGAAGACGAAGGTCACGGCCATGATCACCGGGGTGTCGTTGCGCAGGATGGCGTCGATCAGCAGCGAGCCGATGCCCGGGATGCGGAAGATCTGCTCGGTGACGATCGCGCCGCCGAACACCGCCGGCATCTGCAGCGCCACCAGCGTCACCACCGGGATCAGCGCGTTGCGCACCACATGCTTGAGCACCACCACCTGCTCGCCCAGCCCCTTGCTGCGCGCGGTGGTGACGTAGTCCAGGCGGATGACGTCGAGCACCGCCGAACGCACGTAGCGCATCCAGCTCGCGGCCTGGAACAGGCCCAGCACGGTCACCGGCATGATCGACTGGCGGATCTGCTCCCACCACCACTGCCAGCCGGTGGCGCTGATGTCGGTGCGGTACACGAAAGGCAGCCAGCCGAGGTGGATGGAGAAGAACAGGATGAACAGCACCCCGGTGAAGAAGGTGGGCAGGGAGAACCCGACGAAGGCCACCGTGCTGGCGATGCGGTCGAACCATGAGTAGGGCCGCACCGCCGCCAGCACGCCCACCGGCACGGCCACCAGCAGCGCCAGCACCTGCGAGGCCCCGATCACCGCCACCGTGACCGGCAGCCGCTGCAGGATGAGGGTGTCGACATCGATGCGACTGACGAAGGAGAAGCCCCAGTCGCCCCGCACCATGGCCCCCAGCCAGTGCAGATAGCGCTGCCAGATGGGGTCATCGAGCCCGAGCTGCTCGCGCAGCCGCAGCCGGACCTCGGGCGGCACGTTGGGGTTGGTGGCCAGCTCCTCGAAGGGGTCGCCCGGCGCGAGCGCCAGCACGGTGAACAGCACCAGGCTGATGCCCAGCAGGCTGGGCAGGGCGACCAGCAGCCGGCGAAGCAGGTAGGCGCCCACGCGTCGGATCCCGGCTGGCCGGACTCAGGCTTCGCGGTACCAGTGGGCGAGCGCCCAGAGGTCGTTGTCCCAGCCCGAGAGATGGGCCGTGATCCGGGTGCCGTTGGCCGAGGTGCGGGGCCGGAACACCACCGGGATGATGTGGTGGTCATTGCAGACGAGGTCGTTCATGCGGATGAACAGCGCCGCCCGCTTCACCGGGTCGAGCTCGTTCTGCGCCGCCTGATGGGCCTTGTCGTAGTCGTCGTTGCGCCAGCGCGAGATGTTGCGGCCCGCCCACTTGTTGGCCTTCTGCGCCACCTCCCAGGAGCAGTACTGCTCCATGAAGACCTGCGGGTCGGGCTGGGTCATGGTGGTGGTGAACATCTGCATGTCGGCCCAGAACTTCTGGTAGGTGTCCGGGTTGGCGAAATCGCCCCCGAAGAACACCGAGGCGGTCACGCTCTTGAGCTCGAGCTCGATGCCGGCCTTGGCGCAGGCGTCCTTGATGATGGCCTGGGTCTTCTGGCGCGGCTGGTTGACCGAGGTCTGGAACACGAACTTCAGCCGCGTGCCGCCCTTGGCGCGGATGCCGTCGGCACCGCGCCGCCAGCCCGCCGCGTCGAGGATCTGGTTGGCCTTGTCCACGTTGAACTCGAACTTCATGTTCGGGCTGCGGACCCGCGCCGGGTTGTTCAGGAAGTTGGCGGTGGCCACGCCGGTGCGGCCGTAGATGAAGTCCTGCACGCCCTTGCGGTCGACCAGCACGGCCATGGCGTCGCGCACCGCCTTGTCCTGGAAGGCCGGGTGCTTGCTCTTGATGCTGCCGCGCTCGCCATCGACCTCGTTGAAGGGGTCGGTGGTGTTGAGCATGATGAACTCGATGTTGCCGCCGACCACGATGTTCACCTTGCCGCGGCCCGCGGTCTCGAGCCGCTTGAGGATCTCGTCCTCGACCTGCAGGTTCCAGGCGTAGTCGTACTCGCCGGTCTGCAGCACCGCGCGAGCGGCCGAGATCGCGTCACCGCCACCCTTCATCTCGAGAGAGTCGAAGTGCGGCCGGTTGGCGACGTGGTAGTTGGGGTTGGCATCAGCCAGGATCAGGTCGCCGGGCCGGAACTCGCGGATGCGGTAGGGACCGGTGCCCACGGGGCGCAGATTGGCCGGCGCCTCGCGCGACTTGGCGCCGATGAACGGGCCGAACACATGCTTGGGCAGGATCAGGCCCGAACTGCCCACGAAGGGCTCGGCCCAGAAGGGCGTGGCCTTGGGGAAGGTGACCCGCACGGTGTGCGAATCGGTCTTCACGACCTGGATGTCGCGGTAGGTGGCAATGTTGCTGGCCGCGGTGGCCGGGTCCTTGCAGAACTCCCAGTTGAAGACCACGTCATCGGCGGTGAAGGGCTGGCCGTCGTGCCAGGTGACGCCGCGCTTGAGCTTCCAGGTGACCGAGCGGCCATCGGCCGACAGCCCGCCGTTCTCGCGGGTGGGCACCTCGGCGGCGAGCACCGGCATCAGGTTGCCGTCGGGATCCCACGACGCGAGCGGCTCGTAGAAGATGCGCGAGCCTTCCTGCTCCTTGGTGCCGGTGGCCCAGTGCGGGTTCAGGTGAACAGGCCCCTGCCACCAGAGCAGCTTGAGCGGCCCGCCGCCACCACGCCGGGTGGGCTTGTAGGGCAGCGCGGTCTGCGCCTGCGCGATGCCGTGATGCATGAGGATCATCGCGGCGGTGGGTGCGCTCAGGCCGAGTCCGACCATGCGGGAGATGAACTGGCGACGCTCGAGGTGGCCGTCGCGGACCTGTTCGACCAGGGCGCGGATGGAATGCTCGTCCATGGGGGGCTCCGGAACCGGGGGGGTTGGGATGAGGGGCAGGCGGGCGGTCATGACGGGAAGCGGGAACGCCGCGCGGCGCTCAGTAGAGCGTGGCCAGCGCCTCGCGAGTGTAATTCCCCATCTCGGCGAAGCGGCCTTCCCGCACCTTGGTGCCCCAGGCCGGGTCGGAGATCAGGGCACGGCCGACGGCCACCAGGTCGAAGTCGCCGCGCTCGAGCCGGCGCATCAGTTCATCGAGGGAGGCGGGTTGCGAGACCTCGCCGCCGAAGGCCGCCACGAACTCGCCGCTCAGGCCGACCGAGCCCACGGTGATGGTGGGCAGGCCAGTGAGCTTCTTGGCCCAGCCGGCGAAATTGAGGTCGCTGCCCTCGAACTCCGGCTCCCAGAAGCGGCGCTGCGAGCAGTGCAGCACGTCGACGCCGGCATCGACCAGGGGCCGCAGCCAGGCTTCCATCTCGGCGGGGGTGAGCGCCAGCCGCGCCGGGAAGTCCTGCTGCTTCCATTGGGAGAGCCGGATGGCGATCGGGAAATCGGGGGCCGTGGCCCGGCGCGCCGCGGCGATCACCTCGGCGGCGAAGCGGCTGCGCTCGGCCAGGGTGGCGCCGCCCCAGCGATCGCTGCGCTGGTTGGTGCCGCCCCAGAAGAACTGGTCGATCAGGTAGCCATGGGCGCCGTGCAGTTCGATGCCATCGAACCCAAGGCGCATGGCGTGGCCAGCCGCGCGCGCGAAGGCGTCGATGGTCTGGGTGACGTCGGCCTCGGTCATGGCCACGCCCGACTCGCGGCCGGGCTTGCTGACGCCGGAGGGGCTCTCGAAGGGCGCCGGCGGCCGCCACGGGTTGCTGGCGCTGCGCAGCGCGCCCACATGCCAGAGCTGCGGCCAGATACGCCCGCCCTGCGCCTTGACGGCCTGCACCACCCGTCCCCAGCCGGCCAGCGCGTCCTCGCCGTGGAAGCGCGGCACCGCGGGGTCGTTGCCCGCGGCCGGGCGCTCGACCAGCGTGCCCTCGGTGATGATCAGGCCCACGTCATGCGCCGCGCGCCGCGCGTAGTAGGCCGCGGTGGCCTCGGTGGGCACGCCCTCGGGCGCGAAGGAGCGGGTCATCGGCGCCATGACCAGGCGGTTGGCAAGCTGCAGCGAGCCGGCCGACAGCGGCTGGAACAGGGCGCGGGTGGAAGCGGTCATGGGGTCTCCGGGCGAGGCGATCGCGGGATTATGCGCGCGTCGGGTCAGCCAGCCAGCGCAGTACACCCTCGCCAGCGAGACGGCCGGTGGCCAGGCAGGCGGTGAGGAGGTAGCCGCCGGTGGGCGCCTCCCAGTCGAGCATCTCGCCGGCGCAGAACACGCCAGGCATGGCGCCAAGCATGAGGCGCGCGTCGCAGGCCTCGCGGCGCACGCCGCCGGCGCTGCTGATGGCTTCATCGATCGGACGCGGGGCCAGCAGGCGCACTGGCAGCGCCTTGATCAGCGCGGCGCAGGCGGCCGGATCGGCAAGCGCGGCAGGCGGTGCGCACTCGCGCAGCAATCCGGCCTTGACGCCGGTGAGGCCGAGCCGCGCCCGCCAGTGATTGGCCAGCGAGCGCGCGCCACGCGGCCGGCTGAGCTCGGCCTGCACCCGCTCGCGCGAGCGGTCGGGCAGCAGGTCCAGCCAGAGCGTGGCCGAGCCCTCGGCCAGGATCCGGTCGCGGAGCTCGGCAGCCAGCGCGTAGACCAGGCTGCCCTCGACCCCGGAGGCGGTGACCACGAATTCACCCTGACGCATCGGCGCATCGGCGGCGAGGGCCGCGGCCACCGACTTCACCGGCGCGCCGGCAAAGCGCGGCGAGAAATGCGTCGACCAGGCGGCATCGAAGCCGCAGTTGGCCGGCAGCAGTGGCGCCAGCGGCACCGCGCGCTCGGCCAGCAGCGGCCACCAGCGGCCGTCGGAGCCCAGGCGCGCCCAGCTCGCGCCGCCCAGGGCGAGCACCACCGCATCGAAGGCATCGACGCGCGGGCCCTCCGGCGTGTCGAAGCGCAGGTGGATCGACCGGCCCGCAGCGGGCGCGCCCGCGAAACCGGTCCAGCGATGGCGCATGCGCAGGCGCACGCCCTGGCCGCGCAGCCGGTGCAGCCAGGCGCGCAGCAGGGGTGCCGACTTCATGCCCTCGGGGAAGACCCTGCCCGAGGTGCCCACGAAGGTGTCGATGCCCAGCGCATGCACCCACTCCCGCAAGCGGCGCGCGCCAAAGCCCTGCAGCGCGGGCGCGAGCCAGTCGCTGGCAGGACCGTAGCGCGTGCGCAGCCGCGCCTCGTCCTCGGCGTGGGTGATGTTCAGGCCGCCACGGCCCGCGAGCAGGAACTTGCGGCCCACCGAGGGCATGGCGTCGAAGAGCTCGACCGCGCAGTGGCCCCCGGCGAGCACCTCGGCGGCCATCAGGCCGGCCGGACCGCCGCCGACCACCGCCACCCGCGGTGGCGGGACGGCCGGGTCAGTGGCGGCAAGCGTCATCGCGAGCGGGCGTGGGCCGGCGGCCGGCCTTGCCCGGAACCGCCCGGTCGACCCGGACCGCGCGCCCCCGGTCCGGCGCCCTGAGCGCCGCGGCCCGGGCCGTAGCCCTCGCCGCGGCCGCCGCCGTGGCCGGCACCGTGCTTGCTGCCATGCCCCGGCCGGCCGGCGCCGTGACCCGGCTTGCCCGGCACCCAGGCCGGCTTGGCCGGACGGCGACGCGGTTCGAGGCCGGCGATGGTCTCGATGCGCAGCGGCTGACCGGTGTAGCGCTCGATGTCGCGGGCGCGGTGGCGCTCGTGATGGCCCATGAGCGTGACCGCGGTGCCGGTGCGCCCGGCCCGGCCGGTGCGGCCGATGCGGTGCACGTAGTCTTCGGCCTGGCGCGGCGAATCGAAGTTGATGACGTGCGAGATGCCGGCCACGTCGATGCCGCGGGCGGCCACGTCGGTGGCCACCAGCACCCGGGTGCGGCCCTCGCGCAGGCCGCGCAGGGTGCGGTTGCGCTGGCCCTGGTGCATGTCGCCATGCAGGGGCGCGGCGCTGAAACCGCTCTCTTCAAGTTGCAGCGAGATCTGTTCGGCCGCCATCTTGGTGGCGGCAAAGACCACGCACTGCGTCATGGACGGATCGCGCAGCAGCGCATCGAGCAGCCTGGACTTGTGGGCGAGATCATCGGCGTAGAGCACGATCTGCTCGACCTTGGCCTGCTGCTCACCCGAGGTGGCCACCTCGATGCGGCGGGCATCGCGGGTGAGGCGCCGGGCCAGGTCACCGACCACGCCCTCGAGCGTGGCCGAGAACAGCATGGTCTGGCGATTGGCCGGGGTATGGCCAACGATGGTCTCGACGTCATCGACGAAGCCCATGTCGAGCATGCGATCGGCCTCGTCGAGGATCAGCACCTCGACCCGCGACAGGTCGATGCGGCCGCGCTCGATGTGGTCGATCAGGCGGCCGGGCGTGGCCACCACCACGTCCAGCGGCCGCTCCAGCGCGCGCAGCTGCAGCGCATAGGAGCTGCCACCGACCAGCGCCGCGGTGCGCACCTGGCGCAGGCCGCGGCCATAGTCGAGCGCCGCCTTGTTCACCTGCAGGGCCAGCTCGCGGGTGGGCGTGAGCACCAGCACGCGCGGGCCACGCCCGCGGGTGGCCGCGGGCTGCAGCAGCCGCTGCAGCGCGGGCAGCATGAAGGCGGCGGTCTTGCCGCTGCCGGTGTGCGAGGACACCAGCAGATCCGCCCCCGAGAGCGCCGCCGGAATCGCTTCGCGCTGCACGGGCGTGGGATCGGTGTAGCCGGCGGCAGACACCGCCGTCAGCAGGCCGGCATCAAGGCCGAGATCGGAAAAACTCATGAGAAAGACCTTTCAGGACGCCACGGGCGTTGCGAGCGGGGCGGTGGTGCCGTGCCGATGAGCCTTGCGCTCGGGCACGGGTTGGCGTGGAACATCGACGCCAACCGGAAAGCCGCAATGCCAGCCCGCGGCACCTGGCGGCGCTGCGGGGGAAAGGTCGGGGGCGATGGAAAAGCTGCCCGGGATAAGGGCAACCCGAGATTCTAGCCTGGAATTGCGCGGCACGCCAGCGACCCGAATTGCGCCCCAGCATGCGCCGCCAATGCCCGATGGCGGTGCACCGGCGCGTGACACCCGGGCAGCGCGCCCCGTCAGGGCTCATGGCATGGGCCGTGCTTACCGGTGGTGTGGCCCTCGCAGGCCCCCTTGACCGTTCCCCGATTCCACGGAGCCGCTTCCATGATCACCCGCCGACAGCTCGCCTCCCTTGCCCTCGCCTGCCTCGGCCTGGGCACCACCGCCGTCCAGGCCCAGACCCCCGACAAGGTTGTCTTCCAGCTCGACTGGGTGCCCGGCGGCGACAAGGCCGGCATCTACGCCGCCGTCAAGCAGGGCTTCTTCAGCGCCGAAGGGCTCGACGTGACCGTGGTCTCGGGCCGCGGCTCCTCCGACGCGGTGACCAAGCTCGCCACCGGCGCGGCCGACATCGGCGTAGGCGGCCTGCCCGCGCTCATGACCGCGGTGGCCGAGTCCAACGCGCCGGTCAAGGCGGTGATGTCCATCTACTGCAAGGAACCCGATGCGCTCTTCACGGTGAAGGGCAGCGCGATCCGCAGCCTGAAGGATGTCGCCGGCAAGACCGTGGCCACGGCCACCTTCTCCTCCTCGAACGCGCTGTGGCCGGTGATGCTGCAGACCCTGGGCATCGATCCGTCGCAGGTGAAGCTGCTCAAGGTCGATCCGAGCACGCTCGCGCCGCTGCTCGCGCAGGGCAAGGTCGACGCCACCATCAACTGGGTGACCGTGGGCCCGCTGTTCGAGAACGTGCTGCGCCAGGGCGGCAAGGAACTCGAGGTGCTGCCGTGGTCGGCCTATGGCCTGGACGGCTACGGCTGGAGCGTGATGGCGTCCGACAAGACCATCCGCGAGCGGCCGGAGGTGCTGCGTCGCTTCCTCAAGGCGCTGGCCCGTGGCATGGCCTTCGCCGTGGCCAACCCCGATGCCGCCGCCGCCGACCTGAAGTCGATGGTGCCCGAGATGGACGTGAGAATGGCGGCCGCCGAGATGCGCTCGTCGATCCCGCTGATCCAGAACGAGGTCTCGCGCAAGGACGGCATGGGCGCCTTCGAGCCCAAGCTGCTGGCCACCACCTGGAGCTGGGTGGCGCGGTCCATGAACTACCCCCTGACCAGGATCAACCCCGAGGCGATGGTCGATCGCCGCTTCCTGCCGAAATGAGCGACGGCGCACAGGCGCAGGGCGGCAGCGCCGAGGCCGCGCGCGCCGGGCCGCCGGTCATCGAGCTGGCCGGCGTCGGCCATGTGTTCGAGACCCGGGGCGGCGGGCAGGTGACCGCGCTGCAGGCGGTGGATCTGACGCTGCGCCGGCATGAATTCGTGTCGGTGATCGGCCCCTCGGGCTGCGGCAAGTCCACCATCCTGAGGCTGGTGGCGGGGCTGTTGCGGCCGGCCAGCGGGCAGGTGTCGATCTTCGGCCAGCCGGTGACCGAGCCGCGCGACGAGATCGGCGTGGTCTTCCAGCGGCCCACGCTGCTGCCCTGGCTGGATGTCACCGCCAACGTGCTGTTTCCGATGCGTCACAAGCACGGCCGGGTGGACGAGCGCGACCGCGAGCGTGCCCGCGCGCTGATCCGGACGGTGGGCCTGGAAGACTTCGCCGGCCGATTGCCGGCCGAGCTCTCCGGCGGCATGCAGCAGCGGGTGGCGATCGCGCGGTCGCTGCTGCACGACCCGGACATCCTGCTGATGGACGAGCCCTTCTCGGCCCTGGACGCGCTCACCCGCGACGAGATGAGCATCGAGCTGCTGCGCATCTGGAGCGAGCGGCCCAAGACCGTGGTGTTCGTGACCCACTCGATCCAGGAGGCGGTGCTGCTCTCGGACCGCATCGTCGTGATGAGCCCCAGGCCGGGCCGCGTGGAACGCATCATCGATGTGCCGATCGGCCGGCCCCGCGGCCTCGAGACCCTGGCCGATCCGGTGCTGCACGCACTGGTCGACGACATCCGCCGCTCGGTGTTCTCGCGCCCGTCGAAGGTGGCGGCATGAGCGCGCTCGCGTCGCTGGGCATGCGCTTCGCCTCGCTGCTGGCCTTCCTGGGCGTGCTGCTGCTCTGGGAGGCGGGCTGCCGGCTGTTCAAGGTGCCGGTGTTCGTGCTGCCGGCGCCCAGCGCGGTGCTGGGCGCGGTCGGCGAGATCGGCGCGGCGCGCTGGCTCGAGCACCTGATGGCCACGCTGAACGTGGCCCTGGCCGGCTACGCGGTGGCGATCGTGCTGGCCTTCGTGTTGGCGGTGGCGATCACCAGCTCGCGGCTGCTCTCGCGCATCCTGCTGCCCTGGCTGATCGTGATCCAGTCCACGCCGATCATCGCGGTGGCGCCGATCATCGTGGTCACGCTGGGCGCCGGCAACCTGCCTCGGGTGGTGATCACCACGCTGATCGCGTTCTTCCCGCTGGTGATCGGCATCGCCACGGGCCTGGCCGCGGTGCCGCCCGAGATGCTCGAGCTCTCGCGCTCGCTGCGCGCGCCGCGCTCGCGCGAGTACCTGCAGGTGCGCATGCCCTTCGCGGTGCCCTACATCTTCTCGGCGCTGAAGGTGGCGATCACGCTGGCGGTGATCGGCGCGGTGGTGGCCGAGTTCGTGGCTGCCGAGCGCGGCCTGGGCTATCTCATCCTGTTCACCACCTCGACCTTCAAGATCCCCACCGCCTTCGCGTCGCTGGCCCTGCTGGTGGGCAGCAGCCTGACCCTCTACGGCCTGATCGTGTGGTTGCAGCGGCGCTGGTTCCCGTGGAGCATCACGCCCGATGCCTGAGCCGCAACGGCGCGCGCCCGATCCCCGGAGCGCGGCCGCCATCGGCCTGCCTGACCATGCCTGACGCCACCCCCAGCCCCACCGCCGCCGGCATGCCCGACGCGCCCCCGCACGATCTGCTCATCGCGCACCTGCGCGCCGCCAACGAGGTCGGGCGGGCGGCCATGGCCGATGGCCACCACCCCTTCGGCGCGCTGCTGGTCGGCCCCGACCACCGCACGGTGCTGATGACGCAGGGCAATGTCGACACCGTCAACCACGCCGAATCCACCCTGGTGCGGCGCGCCGCCGAGCAGTACGACGCCGACTTCCTGTGGCAGTGCACGCTCTACACCTCGGTGGAGCCCTGCTGCATGTGCGCCGGCACCGCCTACTGGGCAAACATCGGCACCGTGGTGTTCGGCATGACCGAGCGCGATCTGCTCTCGGCCACGCTCGACCACCCCGAGAACCCCACGCTCGACTTGCCGGCCGACGCGGTCTTCGCCCGCGGCCAGAAGCCGGTGCGGCTGATCGGCCCGGTGGCCGAGGTGCGCGACGAGGTGCTCGCCCTGCAGCGTGCCTTCTGGCGCAACCGCCCGCGCGAGGCCCCGCCGGCCGCGTCGGGCCAGGACTGATGCACCCCGCCTGATGAGCCTGCTCGCGCCCACCCCGCCCGACTTCACCCTGAGCCCCCACACCCGGCCTGCCGACGCTCAGCGCGCGACCGATGCGGCGGGCAACAGCGCGGTGTTCGCCGGGGGCGCCACCGCGCTGCAACTGGCCTGGACGGCCGGCACCGCGCCGGCCCCGCAAACGCTGATCCCGGTGGCCGCGTGCGCTGGCAGCCAGGGCATCCGGCTGGAGGGGCCCTGGCTGCGCCTGGGCGCGGCCGACAGCCTCGAGCGTGTTCGCAGCCACGCGCTGGTGCGCGCCCACGCGCCTTTACTGGTGGCGGCCTGCGAGCGCATCGGTTCGCTGGCGCTGCGCCGGCTCGGCACCCTTGGCGGCAACATCGGCTGGCGCTTTGGCGATGCCGTGAGCGCGCTGCTCGCGCTGGAGGCTCAGGCGCTCGACGCCACGGACCGCTGGCACGCGCTGAGCGAACTGCTCACGCTGCCCCGCCTGCCACTGCTGGTGGCGCTGCGGGTGCGCTCCGAGGCCGCGGCCGACTGGCGCTACGAGAAGCTGGGCGGACGGCTCGCCTTCAGCCCCACGCGGCTGAGCCTGGCCATGGCCTGCTTGGGGGCCGCATCCCTGGATGACACCCCCGGGCCCGCCGAGGGCAGCTCACCGCGCGCCGATGGGCCACGCTGGCGCATGGCCGCCGGTGGCGCGGGCCTGCCGGTGCGCCGACTCTGGCGAGTGGAGTCGCTGCTGGCAGACAGCCCGGGCGCCCTGCCGGATCCGACCCGCCTGCGCGAAGCCTGCCTGGCCGATCTCGATGGCGACAGCGCCCGCGCCCGCGTGGCCGCCCGACTGCTGGCGGGCCACCTGGCGCATCCGAACGGGCCGCCCCCGGCCCGGCTGCCCACCAGCGCCAGCGCCCGCGACGATGGCATCACTGCCGGCGTGCACGAGCGCAGCGCCGCTGCCGGCCCGCTCGTCGATCGCCTGCGCCCGCGGGCCGACAGCGCCGAGCGCCTGGGCGGCAACCCGGGCTACCACACCGATCACTTCCCGGCGGGCCTGCTGCACGCCGCGCTGGTGGGCAGTCCGCACCCGCATGCCCGCATCGTGTCGATCGACACCCTCGAGGCCGCGGCCATGCCGGGGGTGCGCACGGTGGTCACCGTGGCTGACTTCGCGGCCGATCCGCGCTACGGCCTGCGGGTGGTCGACCGCCCGGCCCTGTGCCAGGACCGCGTGCGCTGCGTGGGTGACCCCGTGGCCGCAGTGGCCGCCGAGACCCTCGCCCAGGCCCGCGCCGCGGCCGCGGCGGTGCGGGTGCAGTACGAGACCTTGCCGACCCTCGATGATCCCGAAGCCGCGCTCGCCCCGAACGCGGTGGCCATCCACCCCGGCGGCAACCTGCTGCATGCCTGCGCGCTGCATCGTGGCGATCCGGCCGCCGCGCGCGCGGCCACCGTCCACTGGGTGGAATCGGTCTGCCACACGCCCCGCCAGATGCCCGCCTTCCTCGAGACCGAGGGCGGCACGGTCGAACCCGACGGCGCGGGCGGCCTGCGTGTGCGCTTCGGCGGCCAGAACCCCGAACGCGACCGGCAGGAGATCGCCCGTCTGCTCGGCCTGGACCCCGCCCGGGTGCGGGTGAGCGCCACCCCGGTGGGCGGCTCCTTCGGCGGCAAGGACGAGCTCACCGTGCAGCCGATCGCGGCCCTGCTGGCCTGGCGCGCCGGGCAAGCGGTGCGCCTGCAGCTCAGCCGCCCCGAGTCGGTCGATCTGGGCGTGAAGCGGCACCCCATGCGCATCCGCATGCGCAGTGGCTGCGACGCCGAGGGCCGGCTCACGCTGCACGAGGTGGATGTGCTCGCCGACACCGGCGCCTACGCCACCCATGGGCCCGAGGTGCTCGATGCCGCGCGCGAGCATGCGGTGGGTCCGTACCGCTGGCAGGCGGTGAACGTGGCGGCGCGGCTGGCCTACACCAACAACGGCATCGCCGGCGCGATGCGCGGCTTCGGCGCCGTGCAGGTGCAGATCGCGCTGGAGCAGCAGCTCGATCGCCTCGCGGCCGCCGCTGGCCTCGACCCGCTCAGCCTGCGCGCGCGCAACCTCACCGGCCCGCATGACCCCGGCCCGCTCGGCCAGCAGATCGCGCCCTTCGACGGCGCGCGGCTGGCGCTGGCCGCGGCCGCCGCCCACCCGCTCTGGCAGGGCCCGCGACAGCAGGCCGACCGGCGCTATCGCCGCGCCGTGGGCCTGGCGCTCGTCCACCGCAGCGACGGCTATGGCCGGGGCGGCCCCAACGGCGGGCGACTCGCCTTCGCGCTCGGGCCCGACGGCCGCCACGAGGTGCGGGTGAGCTTCACCGAGATGGGCCAGGGCCTGGGCGAGGCGGTGCGGGCCATGGCCGCCGAGGCCTTCGGCTGCGCGCCCGAGGCGGTGCGGCCGGTGCTCGGCGACTCGGCGCTCGCCCCCGACACCGGCGCGGTGGCGGCTTCGCGCGCGAGCACCATGATTCACCGTGCGCTGCGCGAGCACGCGCCCGCCTTCCGGCAGCAGGTGGCGGCCTGGCGCGCCGCGGGCGCCACCGGCGCGCCGCCGGTGCAGCTCATCGACCTGCCCGGCGAAGAAACACCCAGCGACATCGCCTCGGCCCACCTGGTGTTCGGCGCCTGCGCCGCGCTGGCCGAGGTCTGCGTGGACACCTGGAGCGGACAGCTGCGGGTGACCCGCATGGTGCTCTTCCCGGCGCTCGGCCCGGTGATCTCCCCGGCCGGCTACCTTGGCCAGATGGAGGGCGGCGCGCTGATGGGCCAGGGCATGGTCACCCTGGAAGACCTGCCCGCGGTGCAGGGCCGCTATCCGGCGCGCAACCTCGACGACTATCTCGTGCCCACCCTGCTCGATGCGCCCGAGCTGGCGGTGTTCCCGATCGAGACCGTGCCGGCCGATGACCGCATCGGCCCGCGCGGCGCGGGCGAGATCGGCGTGAACATCGGTGCCGTGGTGTGCGCCGCGGCGATCACCGCGGCCATCGGCCGCGCGCCCGAGCGCTGGCCGGCCGATCCCGCCCAGGTGCTCGACCTTCTGGAGGACGCGCCATGACCGAGGTGCAGTTCATGCTCAATGGCGCGCCGGTGATCACCCGCGGCCCGGCCGCCCGACGACTGCTCGACATCCTGCGCGAAGACCACGGCCTGACGGGCGCCAAGCCGGGCTGCGAGATAGGCCGCTGCGGCGCCTGCCTGGTCTGGCTCGACGAGGAGCCGGTCAATGCCTGCCTGGTGATGGCCTGGCAACTGGCCGGCCGAGCGGTGCGCACCATCGAGTCGGTGGCCGCCGATCCGGCCAGCGCGCCGGTGCGCGAGGCGCTGGCGGCCTGCGGCGCGGTACAGTGCGGCTACTGCAGCGCGGGCCAGGTGATGAGCCTCACCTGGCTGCACCAGCAGCAGCCCGGCTGCAGCCCGGCGCAGGCCATGGCCCTTGCTGCCGGCAACCTCTGTCGCTGCGGCACCGCGCCGGGCATCGCCCGCGCGATCATGCAGCTCTTCGGAAACCGCCCGCCCGGCGCCTGAGCATGGCCGACACCGATACCCGCACCACCACCAGCCCCACCGCCAACACCCTCGCCCAACCCGCCACCAGCCCCAGCACCGACGCCGACATCGACAATGCCACCCAGGCCCAGGCCCGGCTGCTCCATGCCTGGTTCCTCGGCCTGCAGCTCATGGTGGCCACCCGCCTTGGGCCCGAGCTCGTGGGGCAGTGGATGTTCCGGCTGTTTCGCCGGCAGCACGAGGCCAAGTTCCTGTCCAGCTTCGACAAGCTCGGCCTCACCGGCCTGCCGCACGCGGTGGCCTGCGCCCGCTACCATGTGCTGTCCAACGGCATCGGCGGGGTGGCGGTGCAGTACATGGAAGAGTCGCCGCGCAAGGCCTGGGTGCGTTTCCGCTATCCGCGCTGGATGTTCGACGGCCCCACGCTGTGCGGCATCCCCCAGGAGGCGAGCCGCGGCTTCCTGGAGGGCTGGTACGCGCACAACGGCGTGTCGCTGGGCAATCCGCGCCTGGGCTTCGTGTGCGTGAGCGAGGACATGACCGGGGAATTCGGCCTGTGCGGCTACTTCCTGGAGCACGACCACGAGCTGGGCCCCGACGAGCGCCTGCGCTTCGCGCGTGACGAGCGGCCGCCGCGCTGGGATCCGGCCCGACAGCCGCACCCCCCGGAGGCGCAGTGGAACGCCGAGCGCCTGCGCAAGGCCGCCCGCAACTACGCCATGGAGTACCTGCGCAACGGCATCGCCGAGCTCGCCGGGCTGATCGGCCCGCAGGCCAGCGCCGAGCTCGCGTCGCGCTCGGCTCGCCTCACCGGCCTGCAGTACTGGCGCGAGACCGCGGCCCTGGTCGGCGCGGCCGATTGCGGCGCTGACCGCGCCGCCGACTACCTCGCGCGGATGCTGCGCGGCATGGGTGATGACTGCCGGGTGCTGCCCGGGGCCAGCGCGCAGGCCGCGGTGCTCGAGCAGCGCGGCCTTCGCGTGCTGCGCGACATCACCGACACGGCCGAGCGCGACCGCTTCTGGCAGGCCTGGTGCGAGCTCTGGCACGGCGCCCTGGCGGCGCACGAGGCCCTGCCCGCCGCCACGGTGCAGCGCCTGGATGATGCCGAGGCGCCGATGGCGCGCTGGGCCATCCGCGCGACCGACCCCCGCTGACCCAGGAGCCCCTCATGGCCGTCCACGAGATCCTGCGCATGGGCGATGCCCGGCTGCTGCGCCGCGCCGAGCCGGTGCCGGCCTTCGACACGCCGGCGCTGCACGCGCTGGTGCAAGACCTCTTCGACACCATGCGCGCCGCCGGCGGCGCCGGCCTGGCCGCGCCGCAGATCGGCGTGAACCTGCGGGTGGTGGTGTTCGGCACCGGCCAGCCGATCGCGCGCTATCCCGATGCCCCACCGGTGCCGGTGACGGTGCTGGTCAACCCGGTGCTCGAACCGCTCGGCACCGAGGAGCAGGAAGGCTGGGAGGGCTGCCTGAGCGTGCCCGGCCTGCGCGCGGTGGTGCCGCGCTTCCGGCACCTGCGCTACCACGGCTTCGATCCTGGCGGCGCGCGCATCGACCGCACGGTGTCGGACTTCCACGCGCGCGTGGTGCAGCACGAGTGCGACCACCTCGACGGTCTGCTCTTTCCGATGCGGGTGCGCGACTTCAGCCGCTTCGGGTTCACCGACGTGCTGTTTCCCGAAGGCCTGCCCGGGGCGAGCGTCAACCCTGCGCCGCGAGGGGACTGAGCCGCTCGGCTACACTCGGTCCACCCTCTTCCGGATCGAGCCGCCGCCATGCCGCTGGACAGCACCCTCGACACCCTGCGCACCCTGGTCGCCTTCGACACGGTCAGCAGCCGCAGCAACCAGGCCCTGATCGACTGGGTGGCCAACCGCCTCGATGACCACGGCATCCAGGCCACCATCCAGGCCGGCGACGAACCCGGCAAGGCCAATCTCTTCGCCACCATCGGCCCGGCCGACGAGCCCGGGGTGATGCTCTCGGGGCACTCCGACGTGGTGCCGGTGGCCGGCCAGGACTGGTCCTGCGACCCCTTCACCCTCACCGCGCGTGATGGCCGCTGGCTCGGCCGCGGCAGCGCCGACATGAAGGGCTTCATCGCCTGCTGCGTCGATGCCATCCCGCGCTTCAAGGCCGCGGCGCTGCGCACGCCGGTGCACATCGCGCTCTCGTACAACGAGGAGAGCAACATGCACGGCATGCGCCTGCTGGCGCGGCAGATCGGCGCCGCGCCGGTGCGCCCGGCCGCCTGCATCATCGGCGAGCCCACCCGCATGCGGGTGGTGGTCGCCAACAAGGGCACCGCCATCTACCGCTGCCGGGTGCGCGGCTTCTCGGTGCACTCCTCCCTGCGCCACCAGGGCGTGTCGGCCGTGGAGATGGCTGCCGAGGTGATCGTGTTCCTCAACCGCCTGCAGGAGGAACTCACCCGCGCCGAGCGCCACGACGGTTTCGAGTTCCCGCACACCAGCGTGCACGCCGGCCTTATCCAGGGCGGCACCGCGCATAACATCACCGCGAAAGACTGCGAGTTCCTGTTCGAGATCCGCGCCCTGCCCGGCGTGTCGGCGCCGGCGGTGCTCGCGCGCATCCGCCACCACTGCGACACCGAACTCGTGCCACGCATGCGCCGCATCGATCCGTCGTGCGGCATCAGCATCGAGGAGATCCTCGATGCGCCAGGGTTGGATGAGCGCGGCAACCGCTCGCTGGCCGAGGCGCTCATGCCGCTGTGCGGCTGCGATGCCCCCGGCCGGGTGAGCTTCGGCACCGAGGCCGGCATGCTGCAGGAGGCAGGCGTGCCCACCGTGGTGTGCGGCCCCGGCGAGATCCGCGTGGCCCATCAGCCCGACGAGTACGTCGAGGGCAGCCAATTGCAGGCCTGCCTCGATTTCCTGGACACGCTGGGCGCGCGGCTGCAGCGCGGGGCGCTGGTGGCGGGGTAGGTGGTCCGGCGGGGTGGATCGGTGACGCGTCACGCAGGCGCAGCCATTCGCATCGTTGCCATCGCGGCGCGTCAGTGGCTAAATTGGCCAATCTCATGGGGAACGCCGCAATGCGAGTGACCGCCACCGAAGCCAAGAACCGATTTGGCAGCCTTTGCGCCCAGGCCAAGCGCGAGCCGGTGTTCGTTGAAAAGGCCGGGCAACTCGACACCGTGATCCTGTCGGTCGAGCAGTACCAGGCGCTTCTGGCCAGGCAGGACCGGGCCAGCCGGGTCGCGCGAAGAAAGGCATTCGAAGCCGAATTCGGTGACTGGATCGCCGCCCAGAACGCCCGCTTCGAAGCCCATGGCATCCCGGGCGCCGACCTGCGCCCGTGGTGAGTGTCCGATGGCGCAGTACGATGTGTTCGCCAACCCGAGCAACACCCGGGCCAGCGGCATTCCCTATGTGGTCGTGATCCAGAGCGATCTTCTCGACGCTCTTCCCACACGACTGACCATCCCGCTGGCCGAAAGGGCATTCCTGGGCAAGGTGCCCGGCGTTCTGTGCCCGGAGGTCGTGATCAAGGGGGAGCGCCTGCATGCGCTGGCGCACTATGCCGCCCCCCTGCCGGCCCGACTCCTGCGCCGGCCGCTCGGGAATCTGGCGGCGCAAGCCAGCGTGCTGGTGGCGGCCATGGATGCGGTGCTGTCGGGGATCTAGCTACCGTAGATACCGCCAAAGGTCTTGGTGCTGACAAACCGAGTCTAGACACCCCAAACTCGTTCGCCGTCCGCATCCAACGCTCAGCCCGTCTTACGATTATTCACGGTATCGCGGACGAGCCATTGATCAGTCTCGATAGCCCAGGAAAGCGCAACTTCTCCAGTTGCGGATTCACCTGTGACAGCACCGCCAGACGATCTCGGGTGTAGGTGGCCTTGATCAGACCCTCGAGCATGTCGAGGTCCAAGAAGGACGGGGGGTGCTGCAATCACCTGAAAGGCCCTGGACCCCCTGAGACGCTCCCGCCTGCTCCTTGGAACAGACGGCTCTGGAGACAGGGCGTACTGGCCAACCGCACAACACGGAAACCGAAGACGGATCGGTAGCGAGTTGGCAATCCGCTCATGTCCACGCCCCAGGGTTGAGCACAGGTACGGATTTTCAGTTTCGGCCGGGGGCGCTGCCCCCCGGCCTTCCGGGCAAACCGGGCGCGCCCCTGATCATAAGCACCTGCGGCAAGGAGTAAAGGGGTAATGCACCAAGCCTCAAGGAGTCCTGGCCAACCGCACAACACGGAAACCGCGGAAGTCGTTCCGATCGGCGGCACCGTTCCCGTGGCGCCGCGCCGAGCGCGCGCCCCCGGGGATGCTGCGCCAGGAGCCGCCGCGCAGGACGCGCCGTTCACACCCGCGATCCGCTTGCGCCGACCCGTCCACGGGCGCACCCGAATAGCTGTCGGCGTAACAGTCCTGGGTCCACTCCCAGGCGTTGCCGATCATGTCGTGCAGCCCGAAGGCATTGGGTTGGTAGCGACCAACCGGCGCCGTGAAGGAGTGACCGTCGCTGCACTGGTGCGCGCTGTTCCTGCCCTGTCCGCCGGGGCCGCGGGTCTGATCGGCCACATTGGCATGCCGGCAGGCTTCATCCGGGCTCTCGCCCCAGGGTTTGGAACCGGTGCTGCCTGCCCGCGCTGCGTATTCCCACTGCGCCTCGCTCGGCAAGCGGTAGTCCTGACCGGTCTGCGCACTCAGCCAGCGCACATAGGCCTGCGCATCGTTCCAGCTCAGGCATACCGCAGGATGGTCCTCGCCCTGCGCAAAGCCCAGGTTGCGCCAGTTGACGCCCGCACGCCAGTCCCACTTTCCGTCCTGCCATGCGTAGCAGCCCTGAAAGCCACCGGCATTGCGCTCGGCATCGGTGACATGGCCGCTGGCCGCCACGAAGCGTCCGAACTGCGCGCGCGTGATCTCGGTCTTGCCCATTGCAAACCCCGCCAGTCTGACCTGCCGCTGCGGCCCCTCATCCGCATCGCGCCCGGCCTCGCTCGCCGGGCTGCCCATCAGGAAACTGCCCGCCGGAATGGCCACCATCTCGGGGCACTCCGCGCAGTCCTGGGCGCCACCGCCCAGGCGCTCGCGCTTGAGCTTGGCCAGCGCCGCGTAGCGACCGTTCGGGTAGGCCCCAAGATAGGCCGCGTAGCTGGCCGCGCTCGCGCCGGCCTCGGCCCTGGCCCAGGCCTGCTCCTCGGCAAGACGCTGCCGGGCCTCCTGCGCGCGCCGCGCCTGGTCGACCGCCGCACGCGCATCGGCAATGTGGCGCCCCTGCGGGTAGGCGCTCAGGTAGGCGGCATACGCCGCCGGATCATCCAGGCGCCTGGCCTCTGCCCAGAATGCCGCCTCGGCCGGGTCCACCGCCACCGCGTCGGGCGCAGGCGATGGCGCAGGCTGAAGCGCAGGCGCGGGCGCAGGCAAGCTGGCGGACGGTACCGCGGCCAGCGCCCCGCCCCCACCGGGCAGGAAGTAGAAATTGCCATCCACCTGGTCGTACACCGCCGGAAACTGCTCATGGTTCACGCTGCGCGCCCGCGCCCGCACCGCGCTGCGCACCTGCAGCACCGCGTCGCGTACGCTCACCCCGGGTTTGCCGATCCACGGCAGAAACTCCCGCGTGAACACCCCGTTGGGGTTGGCATCCTGCGGCGAGAGCTTGTCCAGCGCCTGCTGATTCGCCCCCGCCGAGAACACCACCATCTGCCCCTCGGCGCTGCTGGCCTGCGCCAGACCCCGCGTGCCCCCCAGCGTTCGGCCCGCCTTGCGCGGCAAGGGGTTGTCGCGGCAGGCATCGACCACCAGCAGCGCAAACCTGGCCCGTACCTCGGCGAGCTTGTCCTGGATGCCCTGCAGGCTGATCGCCTGATCGGCCACATCGGCCTCCACCTGCGGCGACTGCACATCCACCGGCAGCAGGTAGTTGTGGTTGTTGATCTGCACGCCATGGCCGGCAAAGAAGAACACGCCCTGCCCACCGCCGCTCAGATTGTTCACGAACTGGTTGATCGCCCGGTTCATCTCGGCTCGGCTGGCGTTGGTGAGCACCACCACCCGGAACCCGGCCTGCTCCAGGGCACGACCCATCGCGCGGGCGTCGTTCACCGCCTTCTCGAGGCGACCCACGTCGTGGTAGGCGTCGATGCCGATCGCCAGCGCATGCCTCTGCTCGCCAGCCCCGGCCGCCGAGGGCGTCACGGCCAGATTGAGCGGCGGCGCCTGCCCCCAGGCGAGGGGCGCAAGACAGGCCAGGAGAAAAGCGAGCCATCGCAGTAGATTCATCGACCCCTCCCTTGCCCCCGATTGTACGAAACGCCTGGCGGCCAAGCCTCACTCTGCAAGCGTGGCGAAAGACCGAAGCCAGGGATCGAGGTGGGCGATGTCGAATGTTCCAGTCGCGAACATCTGGATCATCTCGGCGTGAATCTGCATCGGATCACGATGCAGGCGCCAGCCGTGGCTGCGCAGGAACACATCGGCCAAGGTCAGGTAATCGCGCGGCACTGCTTACTTGGCCAGTTCGCGGTAGAGCTTGTCGAACTCATCCAGGCTGTACACGAACGATGCCATCACGTGGCGACGAGGGCGGTTCTTTTGCTGACGGTCGATGTAGTCTCGAAGGGCGTCGTCGAGCACGGCCTCGAACTGGCGCCCCTGGCTTTCTGCGATCTGTCGAAGCGCTGCCAGCAGCTCGGGTGAGGCCTGGGATGAGAACTTCTCGCGGGCAGCACCCGTCATGGTCAACTCCATCATGATCCATCTTGGTTCTTCATGATGGAGCAGGACTCGAGCGCTCGCCATCGTGTTCATGATGTTCGACGCGCCAGGGAGGGCAGCCACCTGCGGCTGAAGGATCGGTTAGCATGGCTTCTCCAACCGCGGGCACGAGCCGTCGGCCGCATGCCCGCGCAACCCCAGGAGGAGACCCATGGATCGTCGCACGCTGCTTGGCGGGCTTGCCGCCGTCGCCACCCTGCCGCTGGCCGGCACCGCCCGCGCTGCCTACCCCGACCGGCCCATCCAGATCATCGTGCCCTGGGGCGCGGGCGGCGGCACCGACGCCGTGGCCCGCTTCATCGGCGCCGAACTCGAGAAGGAACTCAAGCAGCCGGTGAACGTGGTCAACCGCACCGGCGGCAGCGGCGTGGTGGGCCATCAGGCCATCGCCTCGGCCACGCCCGACGGCTACACCCTGGGCCTCATCACGGTCGAGATCACCATGATGAACCACGCCGGGCTCACGCAACTCGGCCCGGCCGACTACACCCCGCTGGCGCTGGTCAACTTCGACCCCAACGCGGTGTTCGTGCGCACCGAATCGCCCATCAAGGACGTCAAGGCGCTGATCGACGCGGCCCGCGCCGCGCCGGGCAAGCTCAAGGCCAGCGGCACCGGTCAGGGCGGCATCTGGCACCTGGGGCTGGCCGGCATGCTGGTCGACGCCAAGTTGCCGGGCAATGCCATCACCTGGGTGCCCAGCCAGGGCGCCGCGCCCGGCCTGCAGGATCTGGTCGCCGGCGGTGTCGATGTGGCCTCGTGCTCGCTGCCCGAGGCCCGCTCGCTGCTCGATGCCGGCAAGGTGCGTCCGCTGGTGCTCATGTCCGACAAGCCCGACGCGCTGTTCCCGAAGGTGCCGCTGCTGAAATCCGCGGGCAGCAACTGGACCAACGGCGCCTGGCGCGGCATGGCCGCCCCCAAGGGTCTGCCCAAGGACATCGCCGATCGCCTCTCGGCTGCCATCAAGAAGGTCTACGACGGCAAGCCCTACGCAGACTTCCTCGCCTCGCGCGGCTTCGGCGCCACCTGGGCGGGCGCCGCCGAGTTCGGCCAGTTCATGGTCGCCGAGAACGCGAGCAAGGGCGCGGTCATGAAGGCCGTGGGTCTGGCCAAGTAGATCGCGAAACGGCAAGCGGCGCGGCGCCATGCGCATCCATGACGGCCACATCGGCGGCGTGCTGCTCGCGCTGTCGCTGCTGGTGCTGTGGCACATCCGGGGGTTCCCCGACATGCCCGGTCAGGCGCATGGCCCGGCGCTGTTCCCGGGGCTCGCCGCCTTCGGTCTGGCGGTCAGTTCGGTGCTCCTGATCATCCAGCACCGGCGCCAGGCGCGCCTGGCGCCCCCTGGCGGCCAGCCTGCCACCGCGCCCGGCCTCGACGAGGCCAGCGGCGCGGCCGCGCCGGCCAACCGGCTCGCGGTGGCGGTCACGATCGTCGGCCTGTTCGCCTACTGGCTGCTGGTCGATCGCATCGGCTTCCTGGTGGCCGCCAGCGCCCTGCTGGTGGCGCTGATGAGCGCGTACCGGGTCCGGCTGGCGCTGGCCGTGCCCCTCTCGCTCGTGGCCGCGCTGCTGGTGCACACCGCCTTCTTCAAGCTGCTCAAGGTGCCCCTGCCCTGGGGCGTGCTGGCACCGGTGGCGTGGTAGCACCATCACCATGAAGCGGCTGCCATGAACGCCTTCATCACCGCCCTGGGCATGGTGGCCGACCCTCTGGTGCTGGGGGTGATGTTCGCCTCGGCGCTGTTCGGCCTGTTCGTGGGCGCGGTGCCCGGGCTCACCGCCACCATGGCCACCGCGCTGCTGGTGCCGATCACCTTCTTCCTGCCGCCGGTGGCCGCCATCGCCGCCATGGTCACCGCCACGGCCATGGCCATCTTCGCCGGCGACATCCCCGGCGCGCTGGTGCGCATCCCGGGCACGCCGGCCTCGGCGGCCTACACCGACGAGTCCTATGCCATGACCCGCAAGGGTCAGGCCGAGACCGCCCTGGGCATCGGCCTGGTGTTCTCGGTGATCGGCGGCCTGTTCGGCACCGCGGTGCTGATCGTGGCGGCGCCGGCCCTGGCCGAGGCGGCGCTCTCGTTCAGTTCCTTCGAGTATTTCTGGCTGGTGGTGCTGGGCCTCACCTGCGCGGTGTTCATCACCGCCGACCGGCCGCTCAAGGGCTTCATCATGCTGCTGCTCGGGCTGCTGCTGGGCAGCGTGGGCCTGGAGAACCCGGCCGCGCATCCGCGCTTCACCTTCGGCAACGCCGATCTCACCGGGGGCCTGTCGCTGGTGCCGGCCATGATCGGCCTGTTCGCGGTGTCGGAGATCCTGCGCTTCGCGGCCGCTCCGGTGAGCATCGCCGAGGTGAATCGGCAGGTGGGCTCGGTGTTTCGCGGCATGGGCAGGCTGATTCGGCGCTACCCGGCGCAGACGCTGCGCGGCAGCGTGCTGGGCACGGTGATCGGCGCGCTGCCCGGGGCCGGCGCCGACATCGCGGCCTGGATGTCGTATGCCATGAGCCGCAAGCTCTCGCGCGAGCCCGAGAAGTTCGGCACCGGCCATCCCGAGGGCCTGGTGGAGGCCGGCGCAGCCAACAACAGCGCCCTGGCCGGGGCCTGGATTCCGGCGCTGGTGTTCGGCATTCCGGGAGACTCGATCACCGCGATCGTGATCGGGGTGCTCTACATGAAGAACATGAACCCCGGCCCCACCATCTTCATGAACAACGCGGCCAGCATCTACGCGGTGTTCATCGTGTTCGTGCTGGCCAATCTGCTCATGCTGCCGCTGGGCTGGCTGTGCATCAAGGCCGGCGCGCGCATCCTCAAGGTGCCGCGCAACATCCTCATGCCCATCATCCTGCTCTTCTGCGTGGTGGGAGCCTTCGCCATCAACAACGCCCGCTTCGATGTCCTGCTGCTCATCCTGTTCGGGCTGCTCGGCTGGTTCATGGAGTCGCGCGGGTTTCCGGTGGCGCCCACCATCCTGGGCATGCTGCTGGGCACCATGCTCGAGGAGCACTTCATCCGCTCGATGATCAAGGCCGAGGGCAACTGGCTGGTGTTCGTCGAGCGGCCGATCGCCGGCGGCCTGGCCCTGTTCACCGCGGTGGTCTGGGCCGGCTCGGCCTGGTACGCCTGGCGGCGACGACGCGTGCGCGGGCCCGCCTGAGCGGAATGCATCGACACATCGGGTTGACGTGTCGCTTGCAGCGACATCGCCTGAAAACGTGTCGCCGAAATCGACTTTTTGCATCATGACATCCCCTCGCGCCCCGTGGCGCCCGGACCAACCGCACAACCAGCTGCCACCGCTGCCCCCGCCGCGCGAGCTGGAAACTCGCGCCGTTCTCAAGGTCTGCATCGAAGCACGCGCCGCCCTGGCTGAACTGAAGCAGGCCGCAGAGCTGATTCCCAATCAGGCGATGCTCATCAACACTCTCCCGCTGCTCGAAGCCAAGGACAGCTCGGAAATCGAGAACATCGTTACCAGCACGGACCAGCTCTTCCAGCATGCGCAGGACCACCACACCG